>NZ_JBFBJI010000024.1:0-84519 GCF_040702065.1 Streptomyces sp. NPDC086777
GTGGTGCCGTGCTGCCTCGGGCCGGTTCGGCACCGCCGGCTCGCGCCGTCGTGGCTGATCGCCGGCGCGGCGCAGATGTGAAGTAAAGCGGCTGGGGGAAGGCGGCGCCTGCCGCGCCTGGCGCGCAACTCCGCCCGTCTCCCCGAATCCGCCGCGACGGCGACCAGCCGCGACGATGGTTCCCGGCGGTGCCGTGCTGCCTCGGGCCGGTTCGGCACCGCCGGCTCGCGCCGTTGTGGCTGATCGCCGGCGCGGCGGGATTTTTGGTGGCCGCGGTCGGCAGGGCGCGGCGGCGAGTCTTCCGGTGGGAGGGGTCGGAGGGGGCGCGACGGGTCTTTTGGTGGGCGGGGGGTGAGGGGGCGGTGTATCTCCAGGGCGGGCGGGAGGTGAGGGGCGGCGTATCCCCCCGGGCAGGTGGTGGCGTGACGAGCGTTACCCCCCTTGGGTGGGGGCTCACCCTGGACCCGTTGGCCTACCCACCGGTACCTTGAGATCTGAGCAAGCGCTTAGACATGCCGAAGTCCGTGGAGGTGGCGGCCGTGCGCCGTACGTTGTTCGACGAGGATCACGAGGCGTTCCGGGAGACCATCCGCGCCTTCATCGAGGCCGAGGTCGTACCGGTGTACGACGAGTGGTTCGCCGCTGGCCAGGCCCCCCGTGACTTCTACTACAAGCTCGCCGAGCTCGGCGTCTTCGGTATCCGCGTCGACGAGGAGTACGGCGGCGCCGGCATCGACTCCTACAAGTTCGAGGCCGTCCTGTACGAGGAGACCGCCCGTGCGGGCGTCGCCTTCGGCGGCTCGGGCGTGCACGTGCTGCTCGGCCTGCCGTACATAAAGCTGCTGGCGACCGACGAGCAGAAGAAGCGGTACCTGCCCAAGTTCGTCTCCGGCGAGGAGATGTGGGCGATCGCGATGACCGAGCCGGGCACCGGCTCCGACCTCGCGGGCATGAAGACCACCGCCAAGCTCAGCGAGGACGGCACGCACTACGTCCTCAACGGCGCCAAGACCTTCATCACGGGGGGCGTGCACGCCGACCGGATGATCGTGTGTGCCCGGACCTCCGCGCCCACGAAGGAGGACCGCCGGCACGGCATCTCCCTCTTCGTGGTGGACACGAAGGCGGCGGGGTACTCCGTCGGGCGCAAGCTCGACAAGCTCGGCCTGAAGACCTCCGACACCGCCGAGCTGGCGTTCGTCGACGTCAAGGTCCCCGTCGAGGACCTCCTCGGCGAGGAGAACAAGGGCTTCTACTACCTCGGCCACAACCTCGCCTCCGAGCGCTGGGGCATCGCCTTCGGCGCCTACGCGCAGGCCAAGGCCGCCGTCCGGTTCGCCAAGCAGTACGTGCAGGAGCGCGTCGTCTTCGGCCAGCCCGTCGCCGCCTTCCAGAACACCAAGTTCGAGCTGGCCGCCTGCCAGGCCGAGGTGGACGCCGCCGAGGCCGTCGTGGACCGTGCGACGGAGGCGCTGGACGCCGGCGAGCTGACGCCCGCCGAGGCCGCCAGCGCCAAGCTGTTCACCACCGAGGTCGCGCACCGCGTGATCGACCGCTGCCTCCAGCTGCACGGCGGCTACGGCTTCATGAACGAGTACCCGATCGCCCGCCTGTACGCGGACAACCGCGTCAACCGCATCTACGGCGGCACCAGCGAGATCATGAAGACGATCATCGCGAAGGACATGGGCCTGTAGGCCCACCGCAACAACCCGCCAGTAGAAAAGGTGCCATGAACCAGGCACTAAGTGATCTCCTCGACCTGCTCGACCTGGAGCAGATCGAGGAGAACATCTTCCGCGGCCAGTCCCGGTCCGCCGTCGTCCCGCGCGTCTTCGGCGGACAGGTCGCGGCCCAGGCGCTGGTCGCCGCCGGGCGCACCGTCCCGGCGGACCGGCACGCCCACTCGCTGCACGCGTACTTCCTGCGCCCCGGCGACCCGGGCGCGCCCATCGTCTACACCGTCGAGCGCATCCGCGACGGCCGCTCCTTCACCACCCGGCGCGCGGTCGCCGTCCAGCACGGCCGGCCGATCTTCGCCCTCTCGGCCTCCTTCCAGCTGGACGAGGACGGCCTGGAGCACCAGGCCCCGATGCCCGCCGCACCCGACCCGGCGAGCCTGCCCACCTCGGCGGACCGCCTCCGCGGCTACGGCCACCTCGACCCGGCCGTCGTGGAGAAGTTCATCGAGGCCCGCGAGGCGATCGACCTGCGCTACGTCGAGGACCCGCCGTTCGGCAGGTACGGCGAGCCGCGCGAGCCGCACAGCCAGGTGTGGTTCCGCACCAACGGCAAGCTCGACGACGACCCCCTGCTGCACGTCGTACTCGCGACCTACGTCTCCGACATGACCCTCCTCGACTCCGTCCTGCTCGCGCACGGCCGCGGCGGCTGGGCGGTCGGGGACGTGGTGGGCGCCTCGCTCGACCACGCCATGTGGTTCCACCGGCCGTTCCGCGCCGACGAGTGGCTGCTCTACGACCAGGAGTCGCCGTCCGCGCACGGCGGACGCGGGCTCGGCCAGGCCCGGATCTACACCCGGGACGGTTCACTCGCCATTTCCGTGATCCAGGAGGGTGTGGTCCGCGTCCCCCGGGCAGACTGACGGGCGTGACACAAGCGCAGGCGAAGAACGGCGGCGGCGAGAACACCTTCACGGTGATCGTCGCCGCCGTCGCCAATCTCGGGATCGCGCTGGCCAAGACGGTCGCCGGAGTCGTCAGCGGCTCCAGCGCGATGCTCTCGGAGGCGGCGCACTCGGTCGCCGACACCGTCACCGAGCTGCTGCTGCTCACCGCCCTCAAGCGCAGCGAGAAGCCGGCCGACGAGGAGCACCCGCTGGGCTACGGCCCCGAGCGGTACATCTGGGCCATGCTCGCCGCCGTAGCCACCTTCGTCGGCGGCGCGGTCTTCTCCCTCTACGACGGCGTCCACACCCTGGCCGCGGGGGAGAAGCCGGGCGACCCGCTGGTGTCGTACGTCGTGCTCGCCATCGCCTTCGTGCTGGAGGGCCTCTCGCTGCGGACCGGGCTGCGGCAGGCGCGCGGCGCGGCGGCCCGTGTCAAGGCGCCGTTCAGGCGGTACCTCCGGTACACCCCCGACACCGCGGTGAAGGCCGTGGTCATGGAGGACTCGGCCGCGCTCGCCGGACTGGTGCTCGCGGCCGGCGGACTGCTCGGCGGCCAGCTCACCGGCTCCGGCGTCTGGGACGGCCTGGCCTCCCTCCTCATCGGCCTGCTCCTGCTGTACGTCGCCTGGGTGCTGGGCCGGTCCAACGCCGAGCTCCTCATCGGGCGGCCGCTGCCGAAGCCCGTGCGGGAGCGGATCCGGGCGGAGCTGCTGGAGTCCGAGCACATCGTGGCCGTACTGGAGCTGACCACCCTGGTGCAGGGCCCGGAGGAGGCGCTGGTCGCCGCCAAGGTGGACTTCCGGGACGTGTCGACGGCGGCCGAGGTCGAGTGGGCCTGCGAGCGGGCCGAGCAGCGGCTGCGGGCCGCGTTCCCCGCGATCGGCCGGGTGTATCTGGACCCCACCCCGGGCCCGGCCGCGGAGCCTGACCCGACGCCGGCCCCGGCCTCGACCCCGGGTCCGGTTCCGGTTCCGGGCGGGTGACCTCGGCCGATGACGGGCGGTGACCGCCCGAGGTGCCGCCGTCTTTATCCCGAATTAAGCTCTATGAGTGAAATGCCGCACCATGCATGTGCCGCATAGCGGACGTGCCGCGTAGCGGACGTAAGTCCGGCAGAAAGGTATTTCCCATGCGAGTACAGCGCGCGAGGCGTCTCGCCGCGATGTCCGCCGCCGGCCTGTTGCTGGCCGGTGGTGCCGCGATCGGCGCCGCGGGTACCGCCTCGGCGGTCCCCGCCTCCACTCACCAGTCCGTCGTCACCGGTGGCAGCTTCGGCGGCTGCAACGGCTTCAGGGGCGGCGGGTTCAACAACTGCCGTTACGGATACGGCGGCTACGGCTACGGGTACTACCCCACCACTGTCGCGGTCGTCCCCGTCGCGGTCGTCCCTGTCGTCGGCGTCGGCTACACAGCCGGGTTCGGTGGCTTCGGTGGTCTCGGCTTCGGCGGACTCGGGTTCTGAGCGACCGACGACAGCAGACCAGCAACTCAGGGTCTAGGGCCAGGCCACGATGTGCGGCTCCCCGCTGCGGGGGCCGCACATCGGTGGGTCAGGACAGCCCGGCGCCGGCCAGCAGGTACGCGGTCATCGGGTCGTAGTACCGCGGGCTGAGCACATGGTCGTCGAGCGGTACGGCGACCTGGAGGGTGCCCTCCGACTCGGCGAGGAACAGCGCCGGGTCGTTGCAGTCCGCGTACCCGACCGAGTCCAGGCCCACCTGCGCCGCGTAGCCGGCCCAGCCGTGGTCGGCGACGACCAGGTCGGGCTGCGGCCGCCCCGCACGCTCCAGGCCCCCCAGGACGGCCTTCATCGGCTCCCCGGAGTGCGTGTGCCACAGCGTCGCCCCGTGTTCGAGGACGGCCACGTCGGCGAACTGCATGACGTACCCCTCGTCCGTCTGCAGCCCGTCCGGGACGACCACGATCTCGCAGCCGGCGCCGCGCAGCGCGGCCGCGGTCGCGCGGTGCACGTCCAGCAGGCCGCCCGGGTGACCGGTCGCGAACAGCACCCGCTGCCGCCCCTCGGCCGCCTTGCGCAGCCGCGCCGCGAGCCGGTCCAGGCCGTCCACGGTCAGCTCGGGGTCGATGGTGTCCTGGCCGTACCGGTACTCGGGGTCGTCGTTCACCCCGACCCGCTCGGCCATCACGGCCAGCACGTCCTGCTCGTCGGTCCAGCGGTCGCCGAGTTCCAGACCCAGCCACCAGTTGCGCTCGCCGTTTGCCAGCTTGCGGTAGTGGAGCAGGTTGTTCTCGCGGGGGGTGGCGACATCGCCCGCGATACGGGTCTTCACAAGGTGCTCTACGAGCTCGGCGCGGCTGGGCGTCCCGGATATCGGCATGGCTCCATTGTGAGGCAGGGCGCCGCGCGTTCGCCCTGCGTATCGCCCGCTGGGACGCGTGTCACTCACTCCTCCCGGAGGGCGAACCACAGCTCCATCCGCACGTCCGGGTCGTCGAGTTCGGCACCGAGGAGTGCCGCGCACCGGGCGATGCGCTGCCGCACGGTGTTGCGGTGGACGGCGAGGGCGACCGCCGTGCGGTCCCAACTGCCGTGCAGGGAGAGCCAGGTGCGCAGGGTGTCGACGAGGGCCGGGTGCGCCGCGAGGGGGCCGAGGAGGGCGAGCGCGTGGGCCTGGGCCTCTTCCCTCGGGACGAGTCCGGCCAGGCCGGGGCGGCTTTGGTGGCTCAGCAGCGGGGTGCGGGTCGCCCGGGCGCGGGCGACGGCGCGTGCCGCCTGGGTGTCGGCGAGCGCCAGCTGTTGTGCGGGTACGGGAGCGCTGACGCCGAGGGTCCAGCCGGGCTGTGGGCCGGGTTCTCGGTCGGTGGGGAGCAGGACGCGTACGACCTCCCCCGCGGGGTCGATGAGAGCTGAGCCCAGTGAGGTGCCCAGTGCGGTGGCGGCGAGGAGGTCGGGCGGCCGCGGGCTGTGGGTGGCTGGTCGCGCAGTTCCGCGCGCCCCTGGGCAGGGACGGTCGCGTCGGTCGTTCGGCGAGGCATGCACGACGAACCAGGTGTCGCCTCCGCCCAGCAGGGGGGCCACCTCCGCCGCCGTGCCGCCCAGCAGGAGTCGTACGAGGGCCGAGGTGCGGGCCGCGCCCGAGCCGCTCTGCTGTTCGCCGGTGAGGAGGGTGAGCAGGACGGTGGCGACCGAGGCGATGGTGTGGTCGCCCGGCTCGCGGGCGGGGGTGGCCACGCCGAGTGCGAAGCCGGTGCTCAGGGTGTAGGCCGCGAGGTGGGTGCCGGCGATGGCGTGGGTGGCGGAGGTGGGGGTGCCGGGGCCGGAGGGCCGGACCACCTCCGCGAGCTCGGCCAGGGACGAGGTCACCGGTGGCTCCGGGCGCCGGCCCGCCGACGCGATCTCCGTGCCCTCCGGGCCGTACAGCGCCGTCCAGCCGCCGGTCCGCTGGGCCAGCTGCCGCAGCACCGAAGGCACCGGGTCGGGGCGGGCCGCGGCGGCGGCCAGGCCCTGCTGGGCCTCCGTGACGCGGCGCAGTTCGGCCAGGCGGGCCTGGGCCAGCAGCTGCCAGACCGCCCGGGCGACGGCGGTGAAGGGGGTCTGCGGCGGGACCTCCAGGAGAGGGAGGCCGTAGCTGTCGCAGGCCTCGATCAGGGCCCGCGGGACCGTGTCGTGCACGGGGGCCAGCCCGAAGCCGAGGGCGGCGCCGCCCGCCGCGACGATCCGGGAGACGTAGTCGTCGAAGTAGTCCCGCGGTCTCGGATTCGCTCGACCGGTGGCGCCCCCGTCCGAGCCCGCCGCGTCCGGGATGTGCACGCCGGCCGTCAGCAGCAGCTCGCCGCCCAGCAGGTACGGGTACGGGTCGGCCATCTCCGAGGTGTGCGCCGCGTGGATGACGAGGGAGGGGTCGGACGGCCCGGCGATCCGGCGCAGGGCGAGGTCCTCGCGGGCCAGGAGGGCGGCGAGGGGTACGGGCGGCGTGGGCGGGGCCATCGGGTCCGGCACGATGTGCTTTTCCTCCATCAGGCACGGCTCGAATGGATGAAACGTACACTTCGCAGCCGCTTTCCGGCCACCTACTGTCGAGGCACGTCGCCCGCCGGCGAGAACCCCCAGCGAAGGAGGGCCCTGTGGCCGTCGACTACACCGTGATCGTCCTCTACCTCGCCGGCATGCTGGCCATGGGCTGGTGGGGCATGCGCCGGGCCAGGTCGAAGAGCGAGTTCCTGGTGGCCGGGCGCCGGCTCGGGCCCGCCATGTACTCCGGCACCATGGCCGCGATCGTCCTCGGCGGCGCCTCCACCATCGGCGGGGTCGGACTGGGGTACCAGTACGGACTGTCCGGCGCCTGGATGGTCTTCACCATCGGCCTCGGGCTGCTCGCCCTCTCCGTCTTCTTCTCCGCCCGGATCGCCCGCCTCAAGGTGTACACCGTCTCCGAGATGCTGGACCTGCGGTACGGCGGCCGGGCGGGCGTGATCTCCGGCGTCGTGATGTGGGCGTACACGCTCATGCTCGCCGTCACCTCGACCATCGCGTACGCCACGATCTTCGACGTCCTCTTCGACATGAACCGGACCGTCGCGATCGTCATCGGCGGCTCGATCGTCGTCGCCTACTCGACGCTCGGCGGCATGTGGTCGATCACGCTGACGGACATGGTCCAGTTCGTGGTGAAGACGATCGGCGTGCTGCTGCTCCTGCTCCCGATCGCCGTCGTGAAGGCCGGCGGCTTCAGCGAGATGAAGGCGAAGCTGCCGACCACGTACTTCGACCCGTTGGGCATCGGCGGCGAGACGATCTTCACGTACGTGCTGATCTACACCTTCGGCATGCTCATCGGGCAGGACATCTGGCAGCGGGTCTTCACGGCGCGCGGCGACCGGACGGCGAAGTGGGGCGGCACGGTGGCCGGCACGTACTGCCTGGTCTACGCCCTCGCCGGGGCGGTGATCGGGACGGCGGCCAAGGTGCTCTACCCGAAGCTGGGCAGCCCGGACGACGCCTTCGCGACCATCGTCAAGGACGAGCTCCCGGTCGGGGTGCGGGGGCTGGTGCTGGCGGCGGCCCTGGCCGCGGTGATGTCCACGTCCTCCGGGGCGCTGATCGCCTGCGCGACCGTCGCCAACAACGACATCTGGTCGCGGCTGAGGGGACGGGCCGGGTCCGGTGGAGCGGAACACGACGAGGTGCGGGGCAACCGGGTCTTCATCCTGGTCATGGGGCTCGGGGTGATCGGCACGGCCATCGCCCTCAACGACGTGGTCGAGGCGCTGACCGTCGCGTACAACCTGCTCGTCGGCGGCCTCCTGGTCCCGATCCTCGGCGGGCTGCTGTGGAAGCGCGGCACGGTCCAGGGCGCCCTCGCCGCCGTGACCGTCGGCGGCCTCGCGGTGATCGGCCTGATGGCGGGCTACGGCATCCTCGCCAACGAACCCGTCTACTACGGGCTGCTCTCCTCCCTCGTCGCGTACGTCGCCGTCTCCCTGGCGACGAGGCCGACCGACGCGGCGGTGCTGGCGAACTGGCGGGAACGGCTCGCGGGCCGCGGCGCCCCCGAACTCGTGTCCGAACCGGTTCCGGCCCACCAGTAGAGTCGTAGCAGAAGCAGTGCATAGCGGTACGTACGCGATGAAGCGTAGGAAAGAAGGCAGCATCCCATGAGCAGCAACGAGACGCCCCGCGGCCCCGTCGACTCCTCCCGCGTCCCGCGGTACGCCGGTCCCGCGACCTTCGCCCGGCTGCCCCGCCTCGACGAGGTCGGCCGCGCCGACGTCGCCGTGATGGGCGTGCCGTTCGACTCGGGCGTCTCGTACCGGCCCGGCGCCCGCTTCGGCGGCAACGCCATCCGTGAGGCGTCCCGGCTGCTGCGCCCCTACAACCCCGCGCAGGACACCTCCCCCTTCGCCCTCGCCCAGGTCGCGGACGGCGGTGACATAGCCGTCAACCCGTTCAACATCAACGAGGCGGTCGAGACGATCGAGACCGCCGCCGACGACCTTCTCGGCACCGGCGCCCGCCTGATGACCCTGGGCGGCGACCACACCATCGCGCTGCCGCTGCTGCGCAGCGTCGCCAGGAAGCACGGCCCGGTCGCGCTCCTCCACTTCGACGCCCACCTCGACACCTGGGACACCTACTTCGGCGCCGAGTACACGCACGGCACCCCGTTCCGGCGGGCGGTGGAGGAGGGCATCCTGGACACCTCGGCCCTCTCGCACGTCGGCACCCGCGGCCCGCTGTACGGCAAGCAGGACCTGACCGACGACGAGAAGATGGGCTTCGGCATCGTGACCTCGGCGGACATCTACCGCCGGGGCGCCGACGAGGTCGCCGACCAGCTCCGTCAGCGCATCGGCGACCGCCCGCTCTACATCTCGATCGACATCGACTGCCTGGACCCCGCCCACGCCCCGGGCACCGGCACGCCCGAGGCCGGTGGTATGACGTCCAGGGAACTGCTGGAGATCCTGCGCGGACTCGCCTCCTGCAACCTGGTGTCGGCCGACGTCGTCGAGGTGGCCCCCGCGTACGACCACGCGGAGATCACGTCGGTGGCGGCCTCGCACACGGCGTACGAACTGACCACGATCATGACCCGACAGATTGCCGAGGCGCGCTCCAAGTGACCCACGACCACGACCTGGTGCTCCGCCCGACCGAGGCGCAGACGGCCGCAGCCCTCAACCCGCCCGCCGGCCGCAACGGCGGGGACCTGGTCGTGGAGACCCTGGCCGGGCTCGGCGCGACCACCGTCTTCGGGCTGCCCGGCCAGCACGCCCTCGGCATGTTCGACGCCCTGCGCCGCTCCGCCCTGCGCTATGTCGGCCTGCGGGTGGAGAACAACGCGGGCTTCGCGGCCGACGCCTACGGCAGGATCACCGGCGAGGCGGCCCCGCTGCTGCTGTCCACCGGCCCCGGCGCGCTGACCTCACTGGCCGCGCTGCACGAGGCGGCCTCCGCCTCGGCGCCCGTCCTCGCGATCAGCAGCCAGGTCCCCACCGCGGGCCTCGGCGGCGGCCGCCACGGCTACCTGCACGAACTCCCGGACCAGGCGGCCTCCTTCCGGGGCGTGGTGAAGTCGGTCCACACCGTCCGCACCCAGTCCCAGATCCCGTCCGCGATCGCGGCCGCCTGGCAGTCGGCGCTGACCGCCCCGCACGGCCCGGTGTGGGTGGAGATCCCGCAGGACGTGCTCCTCGCCGAGACGTCCGTCCCGGTGGTGACGGCGGTCGACGCGACCCCCGACGAACTCCCGCCGCGCCCCGAACTGACCGCGGTGGCGGCCGACCTGCTGTCCCGGGCCGCCCGCCCGGCGGTCATCGCGGGCGGCGGGGTCGTACGGTCGGACGCCGCGGGGAAGCTGCGGCAGCTGGCGGAGACGCTGAACGCTCCGGTCGTCACCACCTACGGCGGCAAGGGCGCGTTCCCCTGGCACCACCCCCTGTCCCTCCAGTCCTGGCTGGAGGACCGCCACACCACGGACTTCCTGGAGGACGCCGACGTCCTTCTCGTGGTCGGCTCGGGCCTGGGCGAACTCTCCTCCAACTACCACACGTTCAAGCCGCGCGGCCGGGTGATCCAGATCGAGGCGGACCTCGGCAAACTGGAGTCCAACCACCCGGCGCTGGGCATCCACGCGGACGCGCGGCTCGCGCTCCAGGCGCTGCTGGAGACGGTGACCCCGCGTGAGGACGACCAGGCGGCGGACCGGGTACGAGACCTGCTCTCGTGCGTCTCGGAGCGCATCGCCGCCCAGGAACTCACCCTGGAACAGGACGTGCTGGCGTCGGTCCGCCGCGCCCTCCCGGCCGGCTCCCCGTCCTTCTGGGACATGACGATCCTGGCGTACTGGGCCTGGTCGGCCTTCGACGCCCAGGCCCCGAACCTCATGCACTCCGCGCAGGGCGCCGGCGGCCTCGGCTACGGCTTCCCGGCGGCCCTCGGCGCGGCCGCCGCCGACCCGACCCGCCCGGTCCTCGCGGTCTCCGGCGACGGTGGCGCCCTCTACTCCATCGCCGAACTGGCGACCGCCAGGCAGCACGACCTCCCGGTCACCTGGCTCATCGTCGACGACGGTGGCTACGGCATCCTCCGCGAGTACATGAGCGACGCGTTCGGCGAGCCCACCGCGACGGAACTGACCCGCCCCGACTACGTGGCCCTCGCCGAGTCCTTCGGCGTCCCGGGGGTGCGCACGTCCCCGGAGACCCTGGAGACCGACCTGGCGAAGGCGCTGGCCGCGCCGGGCCCCTCGGTGGTCGTACTCCCGGCCCTGCTGCGGATGTTCGCGCCGACGCATCTCGGCTAGGGCGGGTGTCGGAGGCGGCCTCTAGCGTGTTCGCATGACGCATTGGATACGCCGTCCGCTTCCGCCCCATGAGGAGATCAACGTCGTCTTCTTCCGGGGGATGTCGCTGGACGCGCTCACCCGGGGACTTCTCGCCGCTCAGCGCATCCCTCTCGCGTACGGCAAGGGCGCCGACTGGGGCGTGGTCATGCACGACCTGCTGGGCTGGGACAGCGACGACTACGCCCTGGTCGACTACGGGCGGCTGTGCCGGGCCGGTGGTGAACTCGCCGTCTTCGTGACGGAGCCGTGCATCGCCAAGGCGCACGGCCCCGAGTTCGACTACTACCGAGACGGACGTCTGATCAGCGGCCTCAGCTTCGAGACCCCGTCCTACGGGGTGGGCGAGCAGCCCGGCCTGCTGGCCCCCGCCCTCACGGCGGCGAACCTGGCCGGGCCGCACGCGGACTACGACGGCGACGCCGACATACGGATCGCTCGGTCGATCGCGGCCCACTTCTCACTGCCCGACCTCGACCTGCCCGACCTCGACCTGCCCGACTTCGACCTGCCGTGATTCAGCAGGCCCCCGCCCCCACCCCGTCGATCCGCCCGCCGAAGTCGCCGCGGTACTGGGAGCGCCAGTCGCCGTTGAAGACGTCGCGCTTCTCCTGCGGATCCCAGTTGACGAAGCAGGCGCGGGTGGAGGCGACGAAGGAGCCGACGTTGTCGTGGAGGTTGGCCGGCATGTCGCGGTAGCCGCTGCGGGCCGTCCACTCCCAGTAGTCGCCGCCGAAGCCCTCGCCGCTCCAGAAACAGACCGAGCCGTCGGGACAGGAGGGGGAGACGGCCGCGTGGGCGGAGGCGCTCTGGGCGGGGACGACGAGTGCGGTGAGGGCGAGGGCGGCGGCCAGGGACCAGGTGCGAAGCTTCAAGACGATCTCCGGAGAAGGGAGTCGGGGACGCCCCGGCGGAACTGCCGAGGCGCTCCCATGCTGCTCGGCGGTCACGCGGACACGCCCGAGCCCAAGATCGACTTCACCTGTGTGAGGGAAGTAGTAGGACCGGCCCGGACGGCGCCTACCAGATCGCGTCGACCCACTCGGGGTGGTCGATGAACGGGTTCCGGTTGTGCTGGTAGGTGCTGTAGATGACGTTGTTGCGGTTCTCCTCGAAGGAGTCCGGCGGGTCCTCGTCGTTCCACTGCTTGAGGACGGACAGCTTGCCGATGTACGGGTTGGAGCCGTTGCCGACCTTGTCGTCGGGCTCCAGGTTCGCGAAGCCGTCGTCGCCCTCGTAGCGGACGGCCATGTAGAGGATCATGCGGGCCACGTCGCCCTTGACCGCGTCGCGCGGCTCGAAGGAGTCCGAGTCGACCTTGCTGCCACCGCTGTTGGTGAAGGTCGAGCCGCCCTCGTCGAAGTCGAGGTTGCCGCGCTTGCCGTTGACCGCCACGTCCTCGGGACGGATGTGGTGCAGGTCCGTGCCGGGGCCGGTGGACGTGGTGAGGTCGCCGTGCGAGATCGCCCACACGTGCTCGCGGTTCCAGTCGCCGCTGTCCCCGCCGTTGAGGGTCTTGCTGCGCGAGATGCCCGAGTACAGCAGGATCACGTTGCTGTTGTTGTCCGGGTCCTGGTCGGTCTTCTTCAGGGCGTCCCACAGGGCCGAGTACGACAGCTTGGTGACGTTCGCGCTGATGATCGTGTGCAGGGACGACTTGAGGCTCGTCCCCGTCTTGCCGATCGCGTTCTTGTAGTACGTCGAGTCGTACGCGGTGGTCGTGGCGGCGGCCGGGGTCGCCGTCAGCGCCGGGGCGGTGAGGCCCACCAGGACGGCGGCGGTCGCCAGGGCCACCGACTTCCAGCGCCGGATGTGTGTCGCCAGCATAAAGAGTTTCCCATCTACGCGGGTTGACGAGGCGGCAAGAAGGAGGGTGACATGAACATGAGGACGTAGAGGTGAACGGGACGTAAAAAGAGGCCCCCGACCATGCGGTCGGGGGCCTCGGTACTGCCGGTGCGTCAGCTGACGTCCGACGGGTCCAGCCGGTAGAGCGAGGAGGTGCTGCTCTGCGAGGACGAGGAGGAGCCGGAGGACTTCGAGCCCGAACCCGCACTGTCCGTGGTGGACTTGCTGTAGGCGCTCTCCTTCACCGCCGTGCCGTTCTTCTCCACCCAGGCCGTCACCTGCGAGCTGAGCGTGTTGGTGCCGCCCATGCCCATGCCGCCGCTGCCGATCTGGATGTAGTGCAGCTTGCCCGCCTTCACCAGTTCCTTCAGCTTGGCGACCGTCATGGCCCCGTCGGACCCGGTGAAGCCCCACATGGAGATCACGGGCTCCTGCGAGCTCAGCTCGATCTGCGCCGCGGACTGCGAGTTGGAGACCGCGAGCAGCCAGGTGGCGCCGTCCAGGTGCTTCTTCAGATAGGCGATGAGGTCGCTGCTCACGCCGCCGCCCATGCCTCCGCCACCACCCATGCCGCCGCCGAAGCCGCCGCGCGTGTCGCCGGTGCCGGTGCCTCCGCCGGGCATCTCCCCGGTGCCGCCGGGCAGTTCGCCGTTGCCGGTGCCGCCGCTCGGGAGTTCGCCGGTGCCGCCGCCGGGCGTCATCTGCCCGGTGCCGCCGCCGGGGAAGCCACCGCCGTTCGTGCCACCGCCCGGGGCCTCGCCGTTCGTACCGCCCGGGAAGCCGCCGCCCTGCTGGCCGCTCTGGCCGCCCGGCATCTCGCCGCCGCCCGGGAAGCCGCCGCTGCCGCCCCGGTTGCCGCCGCTCCCGCCCGGCCCGCCGCCGAAGCCGCTGCCGGTGGAGGGCCCGGCGGTCGGGTTCGTGCCGCCGCGCATGCCGCCGCCGCTGCCGCTGCCGAACGGCAGGGTCGCCGCGTACGCCGTCGGACCCGCGAGCGCCGCGATCACGGCCGCCGTCAGCGAGGCGGCCAGCAGCCGGGTCCTGTTCCCGGACCGGAAGAGGACCAGACCCACGATGCCGGCCACCGTCAGCACGCCGACCACCGGCCACAGCCAGGTGTTCCAGCCCGAGGCCCGGCGCAGCAGCACGACGGCCCAGATGCCGGTGACGCCGAAGGCGGCCGGCAGGACCCAGACCCAGCGCTTGTCGGTGCGGAACGCCTGCAGCAGCATCGCGCCACCGCCGCCGCACAGCACCGCGATGCCCGGGGCGAGCGCGGTCGTGTAGTAGGGGTGCATGGTGCCCTGTGCGGTCGCGAAGATCACGTAGTGCAAGAGGGTCCAGCCGCCCCACAGGACCAGCGCCATCCGCCGCAGGTCCGTGCGCGGGGCCCGGCCGCACAGCACCAGGCCGCCGACCAGGGCGATGCCCGCGAAGGGGAGCAGCCAGGAGATCTGGCCGCCGAGGATGTCGTTGAACATCCGGCCCAGGCCCGCGGAGCCGGAGAAGCCGCCGCCCCCGCCCCCGCCGCCCCCGCCGTTGCCCTCGCCGCCGAAGACGCGGCCGAGACCGTCGTATCCCATGATCAGGTCCCATGCGGAGCCGTCGGTGGAGCCGCCGATGTAGGGCCGGTCCGAAGCCGGGACCAGGGAGACGGCGACCGCCCACCAGAAGCTGGAGACGGTCAGCACGACCGCCGCGAGGGCCAGGTTGACGGCGCGCTTCGGCCACGTGGCCTTCGACGCGTAGAGGTAGAGCGCGAAGACGGCCGGGAGCGCGATCCAGCCCGCGAGCAGCTTGGTGTTGAAGGCGAGACCGAAGCACGCCGCCGAGCCGAGCAGTGACAGCAGCTTCTCGTCACGGGTGGCGCGGAAGGCGAGCGCCGCGCCCGACACCATCAGGAAGACGAGGATGGTGTCCGGGTTGTTGTCGCGGTTGATGGCGACGGTGATCGGGGTCAGCGCCAGCACCAGCGCGGCGACGGTCGCCGCCCCGTGCCCCCACACCCGCTTCACGGTGGAGTGCAGGATCCAGATCGCGGCGAGCGCGAGCACGATCTCGGGCGCCATCATCTGCCAGGTGCCGAAGCCGAAGATGCGGCAGGACAGGCCCATGACCATGAGCGCGAACGGCGGTTTGTCGACGGTCAGGAAGTTGCCGGGGTCCAGCGAACCGAAGAACCAGGCCTTCCAGCTCTTCGTGCCGGCCCAGATGGCACCGCTGTAGAAGGTGTTCATGTCGGAACTGGACAGGTTCCAGGCGTAGAGCACCGCCGCCAGGACCAGGATCGCGATCAGCGCGGGAAGGGACCAGCGCGGTGCCTTGCCCGGCACGGGAGCCCCGGGGGTCGGCGCGGGGGCCGCCGTGGGCGGGCCCCAGTCGGGGGACACGGGCGGGTGGGGGGTGGGATCGGTGGCAGATGTCACCACGTCACCATGAGCGTGGCCGATGGGCGAGGGCTGTGCCGATCCTGGGCACAGGCTGTGGATGGGTGAGATGTCGGTAAGAGGGCGGCCGGTACGACCGCCCTCCGTAACCGGTGTACCGGTGTGTCAGCGCACGCGGACCGACAGCCGGTAGAACCGTGTCGTCTGGGCCGTGTTCTGGTTGTCGTCGCTGACCAGGAGGACCTTGTACGTGCCCTTCGCGCGGCCGGTGACGACCATGCCCTCGATGTTGTCGAGGAGCGGGTTGGGCTGCGGCTGCTTCGCCGTGGCGCCGAGCGAGGGGCAGGTGGCGATGTCGGTGAGCAGGGTCTTCCTGATCAGCCGCACGCCGGCCTGCCCGGTGAGGTTCTCGACGCGGCTGGTGTCCGTGGCGTGCCGCGGGTCGGCCAGGAAGAGGCGGACGGTGTTGCCGACGCCGGAGGTGAAGCCGCGCTCCAGGACGAGGAGCCGGCCGTCGGGGAGCGCCTGCACCTCGGGGACGCCGAGGATCGGGTCGTCGGTGCGGTAGGCGTACTGGGCCGACAGCCTGAAGTGGTCGCCCTTGGTGCGCTGCCAGGTCTGGAAGCGGACGATCCCGGCGGTGTCGCCGGAGAGGGCGTACTCCATGGAGGCCAGCAGGGTGCGGCCGCCGTTCAAGAGGGTCAGGCCCTCGAAGGTCTGGTTGGAGGTGGCCCGCCCGGCCGGGGAGACGAGCAGCGAGGACGGTACGGGGAGCCGGTCCAGGATTTTGCCGTCGGCCGAGTAGCGGCGGATGGACGGCTCGGTCTCGGAGGTGATCAGGCGGGTGCCGTCCCGGTCCACGACCATGCCTTCGGAGTCGAGCGCGGCGCCGTTCTCGTCGGCGAGCCCGACGACCTTCTTCGGCGCGAGGGTCCTCGCGTCCAGGTCGAAGAGGTACGACCGGTCGGCGAGGGCGGCGAGCGAGCCGTCCTTGTCCACGGCGAGCGCGGAGAGGTTGCCGACGAAATAGCCGCCGAAGGTGGTCTTGTCGAGGGCGTCGGAGAAGCTGTCGAGGGAGACCGAGGACGAACACGCGTGAGCGGAGGCGGTGTTGGTCGCGTCGGTGCCGGTCACGACGGCGTCGGCGGACCCGGCGGCGGACAGACAGGTGGCCGCCGCCAGGCCGGCGGTGACGGTGGCGAGTACGGTTCGCAGGCGCATGGCGGTCACCGTAGGGGGAACCGGTGACGGGGTGGAGACCGCCCCGTGAAGGAAAGGGTCGGTTTCCGGCCGCCGGGACCGCACTTCGGTACGCGAACCGCCGCCGCGCCTCAGGAGGCCGCGAGGTCCTTGTGGACGACCTTCGCGACGGCCTGGATGGTGTTGATGCCGTAGCTCATGGTGCTGTTGTCCTGGGTCAGCACGGTCATCTGGTAGTCGTGGCCGTGGCCGGTGAACGTGCCGAGGCTGTGCACCCGCCAGCCGTGCGTGGCGCGCTGCAGCCAGCCGTTCTTGACGTGCACGGCGACACCGGACGGGGCGCCGTACGGCGTGCCCCACCGCTGGGACGAGACGACCTGCCCCATCAGCTTCAGGATGTAGGCCCGCGAATTGTCGCTGAGCACGGTGTTCTTGGCGGTGACGAGCGCGAGCAGCCGCTGCTCGTCGTGCACGTCGATCTGGGTCAGGCCCCAGTAGCCGTTGGCGCCCGGGGTGGTCTGCGTCATCCCGGCGGCGCTCAGGAAGCCCTTGATCTTCGTCAGGCCGAGCTGCTTCCACAGCTTGGTCGTCGCGTCGTTGTCCGACTTGGTGATCATGGCCTTGGCGAGCGTCTGCTCGGTGGTGGTCAGATACCGGTTGTGCTTCTTCGCGTCCCACAGCAGCGTGGCGAGGACGGTCACCTTGACCGTGCTGGCCGAGTCGTAGTGCGTGGTGGACCGCAGGGTGCAGGTCGTCTTCGTCGAACGGTCGTACAGGCCGACGGCGATCGTCCCCTTGCGGTTCGCGATGGCCGCGGTGATGTCCTTCTTCAGCTTCGTGGCGAGCGCCGCCTTGGTCGACGTGCAGCTGACGGCGGGCGCGGCGGCCGAGGCGGGCGCGGCGACGGCCACGCCGGCTATGAGAAACCCGGTGCCGAGCGCGGTGGCGACCAGCGCTCTCCTTCGTCTGTGAGTCATACCCCCGTTGACACACGGATTCGCGCGAATGGTTGTACGAACGACCGTGGCTTTAGGGAACCGTCACCTGGACCGGGCGCCGCGCCGTCCCCTCCGTGCCCGAGTATGGGCCCCATGAGAAACCCGACCGGGCCGGCCACGGCGATATCCGCGGTCACGGCCGTACTGTTCGCCACCGGTTGCAGCGGCGGCCCCGGCCACGCCACGCCCGCCCCCGCGTCGCCCGCTCCGGCGACCTCCGCGGCCAGGACGTACGACTCCGTCACCAAGGCGCCGGTGTTCCCCGACGGCGAGGTCGTCGCCCAGGCGGCGAACGCCACCGGCGGCCGCGAGATGCAGATCAAGGGGGGCGTCGGCAGCGGCATCCTCTCGGTCCAGGTGAACTGCGAGGGCAAGGGCAGACTGACCGTCACCGTCGAACCGCTCGGCCTCGACTTCCCGTTCGGCTGCGTCGACGGTCAGGTCAACACCATCGGCAACGAGATGAACATGAACGGCGGCACGACCCGCCCCCACACACCGGGCACGATCCAGGTGGCCGCGACGACCGGCGTCCACTGGGCGATCACCGTCGGACACCGGGACGTGCCAGGCCGATCGGATTCCTAGCCGGTTCGTCGGGTCGGTGGGGTGGACGACATGGTGGGGGAGTTGGGCCACATCGCGTACCTCGCAGAGGGCCCGCCGTGAAGCTCACCGCCCAGAGATCGAGGACGATCTCGTCGGTCGGTGTGGTGCAGCAGACCAGGGTCGCGCCGGGCTCGGGGGGTTCCAGGGGTGGGGTGGTGCAGGTGACGTCGCCGGTGAGGAGGGGGGTGACGCAGGTGTGGCAGACGCCGGTGCGGCAGGACCAGCGGGTGGGGACGTCGCAGGCCTCGGCGACTTCGAGGAGCGAGGCGTGGGCGGGGGACCACGGGGTGGTGATGGCGCTGCGGGTGAAGGTGACCAGGGGGCCGGTGCCCGGCGGGCCGGGCGGCTGGTGCGGGCGGACCGGTGCGGTGGGGGTGATCCGGGGTTGACGGCGCCGAGCGCCTCGAACCGCTCCGTGCGGATCCGCTCGGGGCGCAGGCCGAGCTCGCGCAGGTGACCGGAGAGGTCGTTCATGAAGGCGGTCGGCCCGCAGAGGTAGGCGTCGGCGTCGGCGGGCACACCCAGCGCGGTGAGCGAGGCGACGGTCGGGCGGCCCCGGGTGATCCGGTCGTCGCCGGGCGGCGGTGCCTGCGAGGTGCAGTGGATGTGCTCATGGCCATGGCGGGTTCGCCCAGCCGCATGCCGACGCGGTAGCAGGTGACGCGGGGCTGGGTCACCTCGAACTCGGCTTCGCCGACGCGGTACCGGTCGCCGATGCACACCTCGTCGTCGGGCAGGCCGTCGACGGTGAAGTTCTCCCCGAACATCCCGAGGGCGAGGTCGTCGCGGCCGAGCTGCTCGCGTCAGTACCGGTAGGACTCCAGCTGGTGGACGAGGACGGCCCGGATCTCGCCGCCGTGCCCGGCCAGGTCGCCCTGGCCGTCCCCCTCGACGTTCAGCCGCCGCACCATGCGGCTGCCGTCCACGGGAGACTTCCACGCCCCGGTGCGGACCGTCCTGCCCTGCCAGGGGACGTCCTGCGGCATCCCCACGTCCCCTGAGCACGCATCCTGGTACGTCCGCCGGGAGCCGCGAACGCAGAGAGCTGTTCCCTGTTACCGAATGCGGACGGAACGCGATGAACAACCCCCCGCCCGGGTGCCGTCTCACCGGGCGCAGGACAGAGCGTCCTGACGACTCATGGGGGATTTCGATGATGACCACGCGCCGTGCCCGCCGTACCGTCCGCTCCGCCGCCCTGGTGGCCGTCGCCGCCGCCGCGGCTCTCTCGCTGACCGCCTGCCAGAGCGGGGGGAGCACGGACGGCGCCGCAGGCCCGGACCGGAAGGTCTCCGCCGCCACCCCCCCGCGCCACCCCCCGCGCCACCGCCGCAGACCCCTCCGGAGCCACCGGGACCGGCACCGGCACCGGCAAGACCCCGGCCGACGTGCGGACCCGCACGCTCGCCCCCTCCCGCCCGACCGCACCGGCCGCCACGGCCAGGACGGCGGCCCCGGTCCGCACCCGGACCCTGGCGGACGGCAGCAAGGCCGAGATCTACCGGCTCGGCGCCGAGCACTACCGTGCCAGGATCGTCGGCCGCGGCGCGGTCCTGGCCACGATGGAGACCGCGAGGACGGACGCCGGACTCGACGCCAACGACATGTTCGTCGTGCTCACCCTGGGCGGCGAGGTCCACTCGTGGCTGGGCGGCGGACACACCGGACCGGGCACCTTCCGGCTCGCGGGCGGCTGGACGGCCAAGGTCACGAAGACCGGCGAGCTCCGGTACCGGGCGCAGATCATCGGCAACGACGGCTCCGTGGACGGCACGCTGGAGGCGAACCAGCAGGACGCCGGGCTCGACGCCAACGGCGTCCACGTCGTGCTCAGCGCCGGCGGTGTGATCAGCGCCCACGAGTAGACGCCCGCGGCATAGACGCCCGCGATGTGGGCGCCCACGAGCAGGCGCCCGCGGTGAGCCCTCCTCGCCCCGCCCCCCCCTGATTTGTTGCGGAGGGATGAAATCCGCTTCGTTTCGTGTTGTGGCGATGCGGAAGAACAGGGCGAACGGAGGGCACCCGCGTGGCAGCGCAACAGGGGGAGCGGCGGCAGGACGGCTGGGCGCGCAGGCTGGTGGGGTACGCCTGGCGGCATCCCCGCGACGTCGTGCTGGCGCTCGGGTCCTCGCTGGCCGGTATGGCGGTGCTTGCCGTCGTACCCCTGATCACCAAGGTGATCATCGACGACGTCATCGGTGCCCACAGCCGGTCCATGGGGCCCTGGGCCGGTGCCCTGATCGGTGCCGCCGTCCTCGTCTACGCGGCCACCTTCGTGCGCCGCTACTACGGCGGCCGGCTCGCCCTCGACGTCCAGCACGACCTGCGGACCGAGATGTACGACACCCTCACCCGGCTCGACGGACGGCGGCAGGACGAGCTGTCCACGGGCCAGGTGGTGGGGCGCGCCACCAGCGACCTCCAGCTCATCCAGGGGCTCCTCTTCATGCTGCCGATGACCATCGGCAACGTGCTCCTCTTCCTGATCTCCCTCGCGATCATGGCCTGGCTGTCGCCGCCGCTCACCCTGGTCGCCCTCGCCGTCGCCCCGGCCCTGTACTGGATAGCCAAGCGCAGCCGCAGCAGGCTGCACCCCGCCACCTGGTACGCCCAGGCCCAGGCCGCCGCCGTGGCCGGGGTGGTCGACGGCGCGGTGAGCGGCGTTCGCGTGGTGAAGGGCTTCGGGCAGGAGGAGCAGGAGACCGGGAAGCTGAAGACGGTCGGGCGCAGGCTCTTCGCCGGACGGCTGCGCACGATACGGCTGAACAGCAGGTTCACCCCGGCCCTCCAGGCCGTCCCGGCGCTCGGCCAGGTCGCCATGCTCGCGCTCGGCGGCTGGCTCGCCGTCCGCGGTCACATCACCCTCGGCACCTTCGTCGCCTTCTCCTCCTATCTCGCCCAGCTGGTCGGCCCGGTCCGGATGCTCGCCGTGGTCCTCACCGTCGGCCAGCAGGCCCGCGCCGGCACCGAGCGCGTCCTGGAACTGATCGACACCCGGCCCACCATGACGGAGGGCACCAAGACCCTCCCCGCCGACGCGCCCGCGACCGTCGAGTTCGACGACGTGTCGTTCGGGTATGACCACGAGCGCCCGGTCCTGAGGGGGCTCAGCTTCGAGATCCGGCCGGGCGAGACGCTCGCCGTCGTCGGTTCCTCCGGCTCCGGCAAGTCCACGGTCTCGCTCCTCCTGCCGCGCTTCTACGACGTCACCCACGGCGCCGTCCTCGTCGGCGGCCACGACGTGCGGGAGCTGACCCACGACTCGCTCCGGGCCGCGATCGGCCTGGTCCCGGAGGACTCGTTCCTGTTCTCCGACACGGTCCGCAGCAACATCGCGTACGGCCGCCCCGACGCGACCGAGGACGAGATCCGCGCCGCCGCGCGCGCCGCCCAGGCCGACCGTTTCATCAGCGAGCTGCCCGACGGCTACGACACCAAGGTCGGCGAGCAGGGCCTCACCCTCTCCGGCGGCCAGCGCCAGCGCATCGCCCTCGCCCGTGCCCTGCTCACCGACCCCCGTCTGCTCGTCCTGGACGACGCCACCTCGGCCGTCGACGCCCGCGTGGAGCACGAGATCCACGAGGCCCTCGCGCACGTGATGCGCGGCCGCACCACCCTCCTCATCGCGCACCGCCGCTCCACCCTCAACCTCGCCGACCGGATCGCCGTCCTCGACGACGGCCGGCTCGCCGACATCGGCACCGACGAGGAGCTCCAGCAGCGGTCCGCCCTCTACCGCAGGCTCCTCACCGACCCCGACGAGCTGGGCGGGGTCTCCCCGGGCCACGCCCTGCCCCTCGAACCGCGCGAGGACACCTCCGTACGGGACGAGCTGGACGCCGAGTTCGACGCCGAGCGCGGCGTGACCCCGCGGCTGTGGACCGGCGACCGTACGCCCCGCGACCTCGCCCTCGCCGGCACCCCCGCCACCCCCGAACTCCTCGCCCAGGTCGAGGCGCTGCCCCCGGCGACCGACGTCCCCGACATCGACGAGGCCGGCGCGGTCCGCCCCGAGGACTCCTACGGCCTGCGCCGCCTGCTCCGCGGCTTCGGCGCGCCCCTGCTCGTCAGCCTCGCGCTGGTCGCCGTGGACGCCGGCATGGGCCTGCTGCTCCCGGTGCTGATCCGGCACGGCATCGACCAGGGCGTCAGCAAGCTGGCGCTCGGCGCGGTCTGGGCGGCCGCGCTGCTCGGCCTCTTCGCGGTGCTGGTCCAGTGGGCGGCCCAGATCGGCGAGACCCGGATGACCGGCCGTACCGGCGAGCGGGTCCTCTACTCCCTCCGCCTGAAGATCTTCGCGCAGCTCCAGCGGCTCGGGCTGGACTACTACGAGCGGGAGCTGACCGGCCGGATCATGACGCGGATGACGACCGACGTGGACGCGCTGTCCACCTTCCTGCAGACGGGCCTGGTCACCGCGTTCGTCTCGGTCGTCACGTTCTTCGGCATCATGGTCGCCCTGCTGGTGATCGACGTGCAGCTCGCGCTCGTCGTCTTCACCACCCTGCCGCCGCTGATCGTCGCGACCTTCTTCTTCCGCCGGGCGAGCGTGAAGGCGTACGAACTCGCCCGGGAGCGGGTGTCGGTGGTCAACGCCGACCTCCAGGAGTCGGTGTCCGGGCTGCGGATCGTGCAGGCCTTCCGGCGGGAGCGGGACAGCGGCCGCCGCTTCACCGAGCGCAGCGAGAGCTACCGCAGGGCCCGTATCCGGGGCCAGTGGCTGATATCGGTCTACTTCCCGTTCGTCCAGCTGCTGTCGTCGGTGGCCGCGGCGAGCGTGCTGATGGCGGGCGCCCACCGGGTGGAGGCGGCCACCCTCACCACCGGCGCGCTGGTCGCCTACCTGCTCTACATCGACCTGTTCTTCGCCCCCGTCCAGCAGCTCTCCCAGGTCTTCGACGGCTACCAGCAGGCGACCGTCTCCCTCGGCCGCATCCAGGAACTCCTGCAGGAGCCGACGTCGACGAAATCGGCGGACAGGCCGCGGGAGGTCGGTTCCCTGCACGGCGACATCGCCTTCGAGAACGTGCACTTCGCGTACGGCGCCGCCGACGAGGGCGAAGCGGCCCTGGGCGGCATCGAACTGACCATCCCGGCCGGGCAGACCGTCGCCTTCGTCGGCGAGACCGGCGCGGGCAAGTCGACCCTGGTCAAGCTGGTCGCGCGGTTCTACGACCCGACGGGCGGCCGGGTGACGGTCGACGGCACGGACCTGCGCGACCTGGACCTCACCTCGTACCGCCACCGCCTCGGGGTGGTCCCGCAGGAGGCGTACCTCTTCCCCGGGACGGTCCGGGACGCCATCGCCTACGGCCGCCCGGACGCGACCGACGCCGAGGTGGAGGCGGCGGCCCGCGCGGTCGGCGCCCACGAGATGATCGCCACCCTCGACGGCGGCTACCTGCACGAGGTGGCCGAGCGCGGCCGCAACCTCTCCGCGGGACAGCGCCAGCTCATCGCCCTCGCCCGCGCGGAGCTGGTCGACCCGGACGTGCTGCTCCTCGACGAGGCGACGGCCGCCCTCGACCTGGCGACCGAGGCCCAGGTCAACATGGCCACCGACCGGCTGACGGGCCGTCGAACCACCCTCGTGGTCGCCCACCGGCTGACCACCGCGGCCCGCGCCGACCGGGTGGTGGTCATGGACCACGGCCGGGTCGCCGAGGACGGCACCCACGACGAACTGCTGGCCCGCGACGGCCGGTACGCCGAACTGTGGCGCACCTTCATCGGCCGGCCCGAGGAGGAGGAGCCGGGGGAGCCGGTGGGCGCGACCCGCTGAGTCCGCCTCCCTGACGGCCGTGCAACCATCCGACACATGTTCGGCGTCCGTACATCAGTACGGTCATGGGTGGGGCGCGGCTGCGGTACGGGAGGGAACGACTGTGGACAGTGGTGCGATACGCCGGCGGCTGGCGCTCGGTGCGGCCGTGCTGGCCGCCGCCGGGGCGCTCGCGCTCGTGGCACCGGCCGAGGCCCAGGCCGTGACGGCCACGAACTGCGCCGGCCGCGAGGTGCGGACCCTGTCCTTCGCCGGCGGCGCCGTGCACGTCTACCGGCAGGGCGGCTACGTCTGCGCGACCACCCTGCCCAAGGACTCCGGCGGCAGGCGGACGATGTCCGTCAGCGTCCAGGCCCGCGGCAACCGCCCGGTCGTCGACAAGGGCAGGTACAGCCACCGCGCGGGCCCGGTCACGGTCCACGCGGGACACCGCTGCGTGTGGGTACGGGGCACGGTGGGGCGGAACTCGGTGAGCTCGGGCTGGATCCTGTGCTGAGGGAGGACGAACCGGCGATGCGCCTGCGACGGCAGGTCCGGTGGTTCCTGTGGGGGCTGTGGGGTGCGTGTCTGGTGTTCTGCGTCTGGTTCCTCGCGGCGGCGATCGCGCTGTTCCGGCAGGCCGAGTCGTGGTGACCGGGGTTGTGGCCGGGGTGGCGTCCGCGGGATGACCGCGACGCCCGCCCGCCTCGTGGCCCGGCGCCCCGGCGACCGCGTTCACAACCGCCGGGCGCAGCCCACCGGGTGCTCCCCGCCCAGCTGGACGTAGAGCGCGGTCGACGCCGGGCAGGCGTCCCGTGAGGCGACCGCCCGGACCACCCGGTACTGCGGCTTCCGTGTCCCCGAGCCGTCGCAGGCGGTCTCGCGGACCTGGCCGTGGCCCGAGCCGTAGACGCAGTCGCCGACGACGGTGCGCGGCCCGCCGCCCCCGCCCGGGTCGCCGGGGTGCGGCGGCTCCAGGTTGCGCATGCAGGCGTAGCCCTGCGGGATCGTTCCGTCGCCGTCCTCGACGCCGCCCGTGTGCTGGGCGGCTATGTGGAGCACGAAGTCGGTGGTGGCCGGGCACAGCGGCCCGTCGGCCACGGTGCCGTCGTACCGGGCGATCACCCGGGCCGCCGCGCGCTCCCCTGCGCAGGGCACCTCGGTGAAGCCGGCGGTCCCGAACGAGCTGCACTCGCCGACCGCGAGGAACCGCGCGCCGTACCCGGACGGCGCCGGGCTCGCCGTCGACCGAGCGCTGCCCGCCGGCGCCCCGGACGACGACGTCCGGCAACCGGCCGGCAGCAGCACGACGGCCACCGCCACCAGAACTCCCGCAAAGCGTCTGTTCCGCATCCCGACCCCTCTGCCAGCGTGGCCCGCGATCACGGTCCGCGTCAGCTGTACGGGAGGCTTTCCGCCCGTTGGGGGTGTTACGCCCGGTTCCGTGGCGTACGTCTAGTACGTCAGTCCGTGGCCGATCGGATACAGCACCCGGGCCGGATCGTCCGCCCGCTGCACCGGCACCGGCAGGGCGCCCCGCGGTGCCACCTCGCCCGCGATCACCCGTGCCGCGGCCCGCAGTTCGACGTCGGTCCAGGAGTAGGCCGCCACGTACGCCTTGACGGAGGGGAGTTGCGCGACGTCGTAGGGATTGCGCACCGCCACCGCCACCACCGGCACACCGGTCGCGACCAGCCGTTCCACCAGCTGCTGCTGCCCGCTGCCCGCCGTCACGTTGTACGTCCCGACGACCACCGCGTCCGCCGAACGCGCCGCCGCGACGGCCCGGTCGGCGGTCGCGGGGGAGGGGGCCGTACCCGTGGGCAACGCGGTCGCCGTGAAGCCCAGTCCGGTCAGGGCGGCGGCGAGCACACCGGTCGGCGGGCCGGTCGTGCCGGACGGCGCGTCCGGGTCGGCGCCGACGACCAGCACCTTGCCGTGCGTACGGCGCGACAGGGGGAGCAGTCCGCCCTCGTTGACGAGCAGCGTGGTGGTGCGCTCGGCGATGCGGTCGGCGGCGGCGAGGTGCTGCGCCGTGCCGACCACCCGGCCGACATCCTTCGTGTCGACGTAGGGCCGGTCGAGCAGTCCCAGCCGGGACTTCAGCCGCAGGATCCGCAGGACCGACTCGTCCAGCCGGGCCTCGGTCAGCTCGCCGCCCTGTACGGCCTTCAGGACGGCGTTCCAGGCGACGTCCAGGGTGGGTGGGTTCAGGAGCTGGTCGACGCCGGCCTTCAGGGCCAGCACGGGCACCCGGTCGTCGCCGTACTTCGTCCGGACCCCCTCCATGCCCAGGGAGTCGGTCACCACCACCCCGTCGTAGCCGAGTTCGCCGCGCAGGATCCCGGTGAGGACGGGGTGCGAGAGGGTGGCCGGGTCGCCGGAGCCGTCCAGGGCGGGGAACTGGATGTGCGCGGTCATGACCGAGTCGATGCCGGCCTCGATCGCCGCCCGGAACGGGACCGCGTCCAGCTTCTCCCACAGCTCCCGGCTGTGCGTGATCACCGGGAAGCCGGTGTGGCTGTCGACGGCGGTGTCGCCGTGCCCCGGGAAGTGCTTGGCGGTGGCCGCCACGCCCGCTTCCTGGTATCCCCGCACCTCGGCGGCGACCAGTGCCCCGACCGCGTCCGGACCGGCCCCGAAGGACCGGACGCCGATGATCGGGTTGGCCGGGTTCACGTTCACGTCGGCGTCGGGGGAGTAGTCCTGGCGGACGCCCATCGCCCGCAGCTCCGTGCCGGAGATCCGGCCGAGTGCGCGGGCGTCGGCCAGGGAGCCGCCGGCCCCCATGGCCATGGCGCCCGGGAAGAGGGTGGCGGGCTTGCCGATCCGGCAGACGGCGCCGTGCTCCTGGTCGGTGGCGATGAGCACGGGCAGGCCGCGCGGCTGCGCCAGCGCGGCCCGCTGGATCCCGTTGGACAGCTCGGCGATCTGCCGTGGGTCGCGGGTGTTGTGCGTCCAGGTGAAGTAGATGATCCCGCCGACCCGGTACTTCGCGATCAGCTCGGCGGCGGTGCGGACGCCGATCTCCTCGAGGTTGGCGTCGATGTCGGCCTGGTCCGGGTCGGTGGCCGAATGCCCGTAGACCCGCATCACGAACAGCTGCCCGACCTTCTCCTCGACCGTCATCCGGGAGACGATCGCGCGGAGTCTCTTGTCGTCGGGGCTCGTGCCGTCGGAGCCGGCCGCGTTCGCGCCGGTGCCGACGGCCAGTCCCGCGGTGACGCCCGCGGTCGCGGTGAGGACGGTGCGTCTGGAGGGCACGTGCGCTCCTTCCGGTGGATCAACCGGCTGAAGGAAACTTCCGTGGGTCACCAGTGTTCGGAAAGTTTCTTTCCGTCAAGGGAAAGCACGGTAACCGGAGAGGGGCCGCCATCGGCGCATTGGAGGGGGCACGTCGATGGCGGCGGGCCGGCGGCCGTGGTGCGGCGGAGAGGGTAGGCCGGACCTCGCAGCCAGCAGCGAGGGCCGGCACCGCACCACGGAGACTCTTCCGACAGCCTGCGCTTTGGACGGAGGGGGCGGGGGAGAGGTTCCCGCGCGTACGGGAATTCCCGGAAGTCGGGAGAAGGAGGACTGGCGGGACGAATGTGAGGTGGTCCGGCAGAAGCGCCCCGTCAGGGGCGCTGGGGGTCCCCCGGCCGAAGGCTGGGGGAGGAACCGCGCGACCGGCCCCCACCGGCCCGCACCCCACGAACCACCTGTTCCACCTTGTGGAACCCCCCGCACCTGAATCCCCCGAGCAGCGATCATGGGCGGCATGCCCCTCGTCGACATCCCCGGTTCCAAGTCCGTCACCGCCCGTGCCCTCTTCCTGGCGGCCGCCGCCGACGGAGTCACCACCCTCGTCCGCCCCCTCCGCTCCGACGACACCGAGGGCTTCGCCGAGGGCCTGACCCGGCTCGGCTACCGCGTCGGCCGCACCCCCGACACCTGGCAGGTGGACGGCCGCCCGCAGGGCCCCGCCCTCCCCGAGGCCGAGGTCCACTGCCGGGACGGCGCCACCACCGCCCGCTTCCTGCCCACCCTCGCCGCGGCCGGCCACGGCAGCTACCGCTTCGACGCCTCCGAGCAGATGCGCCGCCGCCCCCTCGCCCCGCTCACCCGCGCCCTGCGCGACCTCGGTGTCGACCTGCGCCACGAGGCGGCGGAGGGCCACCACCCGCTGCGCATCGAGGCGGCCGGGGTCGAGGGCGGCGAGGTGACGCTCGACGCCGGGCAGTCCTCGCAGTACCTCACCGCCCTGCTCCTGCTCGGCCCGCTCACCCGCAGAGGCCTGCGGATCCGGGTGACGGACCTGGTGTCCGCTCCCTACGTGGAGATCACGATCGCGATGATGCGGTCGTTCGGCGTTGAGGTGGCGCGCGAGGGCGAGGTGTTCGTCGTCCCGTCCGGCGGCTACCGGGCCACCACCTACGCGGTCGAGCCCGACGCCTCGACCGCGAGCTACTTCTTCGCCGCCGCGGCCGTGACCGGGCGGGAGGTCACCGTGCCGGGGCTCGGGCGGGGCGCGCTCCAGGGCGACCTGGGGTTCGTGGACGTACTGCGGCGGATGGGCGCGGACGTGGAGATCGGCACGGACCGGACCACCGTGCGCGGCACCGGCACGCTCCGCGGCCTCACCGTGGCCATGCGGGACATCTCCGACACCATGCCCACCCTCGCGGCCGTCGCCCCCTTCGCGAGCGGTCCCGTCCGGATCGAGGACGTGGCCAACACCCGGGTGAAGGAGTGCGACCGGCTCGACGCCTGCGCGGAGAACCTGCGCCGGCTCGGGATCGAGGTCGCCACGGGCGAGGACTGGATCGAGATCCGGCCGGGCACCCCCGCCCCGGCCGAGATCAAGACCTACGGCGACCACCGCGTCGTGATGTCCTTCGCGGTGACCGGCCTGCGCACGCCCGGGATCTCCTTCGACGACCCGGGGTGCGTGAAGAAGACGTTCCCCGGCTTCCACGAGGCGTTCGGGGAGCTGGCCGCGGGGTGGGGGATCCCGGTCGCCGGCGCGTGACCGCGGGGGTCAGGCCGACTCGTTGAGCAGCCGGGCCAGGTGCTCCCGCCCCGCCGCCAGCAGTCCGGGCAGCGGCGGCGCCGCCTCGTACCAGCGCTTCTCGTACTCCCAGCACAGCCAGCCGTCCCAGCCGTGCCGGGAGAGCACCTCCACGCACTCGGAGAGCGGGAGGACCCCGGCGCCGAGCGGCAGCGGGGTGGTGTCGTCGGCCGAGGCGATGTCCTTGACCTGGACGTAGCCGAGGTACGGGGCGAGCGCCGCGTAGCTCTCCGCGGGCTGCTCACCGCCCAGCCAGGTGTGCATGACGTCCCAGAGCGAGCCGACCATGCGGTGGCCGACCGGGCCGAGGACCCGGATCGCGGCGGCGCCGGTGCGGTGCGAGTCGTGGGTCTCCAGCAGGACCCGGACGCCGAGCGCGGCGGCGTCCTCGGCGACCGTGCCGAGCCGCCGTGCGGCGATCGCGTCGGACTCGGCGGCCGGCAGGTCCGGGTCGGCGCCGGGGAAGACGCGGACGTAGGAGGCGCCCAGGTCGTGGGCGAGCTGGAGGAGTTGGCGCGTCTCGTCGAGGACCGGGGTGTCGTCGCCCGGCGCCGCGAGACGGGCGTACCCGGCGACGCCGAGGACCTCCACCCCGGTCGCCTTGAACTCGGCGGCCACGTCGGACCGCGCGGCCGGGCCGAGGCCGGGATGGACCGGCTCCTCGGGATGGGCGCGCAGCTCCACGCCGTGGTAGCCGTTGGCCGTGGCGAGCGCCAGCACGTCGGGCACCGGCAGTCCGGGGACCCCGAGGGTGGAGAAGGCGAACTTCATGCCCACCAACCTACTTCTCACCCGCCGGTTCCGTGCAGGTCCAGTCGCCAGTCCTGGCCGACCAGGTCCTTGCCGAAGGAGCGGTGCGGCTTCTCGGCGGTGAGGACGAAGCCGTGGCGCTGGTAGACGCGGCGGGCGGCGGACAGCACGTCGTTGGTCCACAGGACCAGCTCCCGGTAGCCGACCCCGCGCGCGAAGTCGGTCACGGCGGTGACCAGCCGGTCGCCGATGCCGAGCCCGCGGGCCTCCGGCTCCACGAGCAGCAGCCGCAGCCGCGCGGTGCCCGGGGCGTCGTCCCGTACGCACATCACGCAGCCCACCGGCCGCCCGGCCCACTCGGCGATCCAGGTCCGCTCCAGGTGCGGGTCGTGGTCCTCGGCGTAGTCGGCGACGATCCGGGCGACCAGGCCCTCGTAGTCGGTGTTCCAGCCGTACTCGGCCGCGTACAGGGCGGCGTTGCGCTGCACGATCCAGCCCAGGTCGCCGGGGTGCGGCTCGCGCAGCACGACCTCGCCGGAGCCCTCGGGGGCGTGGCCGTCGCCGAGGATCGTGCGGATGGTGCGCATCGCCTCGGCCAGGCGGGCCCGCTCGCCCGCTTCGACGGCGCCCAGCAGCGAGCCGACCGATTCCCGGGCCCGCTCGTCCAGCAGCCCGGCGGCGGACCGGCCGTCCGGGGTGAGGGAGACGCGCCGCCGTCGCGGGTCCTTCTCCGAGGGGGCGCGCTCGATCAGCCCGGCCTCCTCGAATTTGTTGAGGATCCGGCTCAGGTACCCGGCGTCCAGCGCGAGGTCGGCCCGCAGGTCCGCCGCGTCGGTGTCGGCGGCGTGCGCGAGCTCGTACAGCACCCGGGCCTCGGTGAGGGTGTACGGGGCGTAGAGGTGGCGGCCGTAGTCGAGGGCGCCGATGAGGTTGGTGTAGAAGCGGTTGAAGGCGCGGATGTCCTGGACGGTCATGGCTGGACCCCGATGTTTGACTGAGTCAGAGATACCGTGCCCCGAGGCTATCCCGCCACCCCGTCCGGCCGGAAGGTGCCGGCCCGAACGGTGGCCCCCCGGGCTTTACTTGTTCTCTTTTGCTTGGTCGTGGTCCTGCTTTTGACTTCGTCGCGCCCGCGCCGTAGGTTTATACACGAACGTCACTTATGTCCGTTTCAACGAGCATGTGACGTAGTCCGCCGGACAGCCCGGACGGGTGCGGAGAACCGGCATCTCGGGCGGCGGACGCGCCCAGGGCTGCGCGCAGGCTCTGGAGCGCATGCAGGGCGGTCGGCCCTTGCTACACGGCGGCCGTCGTCACACAACCACACCCTCGGAGAGGGGCGAAACCATGCGCGCGCACACCACACGTATGAAGAGGGTCGCCATTGCTGCGATTTCGGCACCCATTCTGGCGCTCGGCGCCGGAGCCGGAATTGCCAGCGCGGCCACCCACGCGGCGCCCGACCACGTCGTCACCTACCAGGACAACGGTGGTGGCGGTGGCGGCGGCGGTCACGGCGGCGGCGGTGGCGGTGGCCACGGCGGCGGCGGTGGCGGCCATGGCGGCGGAGGCTACGGCGGCGGCGGTCACGGCGGCGGCGGCTATGGCGGCGGCGGCTACGGTGGCGGCGGCTACGGTGGCGGCGGTCACCGTGGCGGCGGCTACGGCGGCTGGGGCGGCTGGGGCGACAACGGCTACGGCGGCTATGGCGGCTATGGCGGCTACGGCGGTCACGGCGGTCACGGCGGCGGCTACGGCGGCGGCGGCTATGGCGGCGGCGGCTACGGTGGCGGCGGTTACGGTGGCGGCGGTCACGGTGGCGGCGGCTACGGTGGCGGCGGTCACGGTGGCGGCGGTGGCGGTGGCCACGGCGGCGGCGGTGGCGGCCGGTGAGTGACACTGCCTGACAGAACAAAGGACGGATCCGGGTGCCCGACCCTCGGGCACCCGGATCCGTGCGTCGGCCTCCGGCCGGGCCTTGCTCGGCAGCGATGACGTCCGGGGCATCTGAGCCGTGCCCCCCGGTGCCGTGTCCTGCTGCCTGTCCTGTTGCGCCCCCTGGGGGCGCTGGGGTCGTCTCCGGCCGAAGGCCGCGGGAGGAACCGCGTGACCGGCCCCGACGGCGCCGCAGGCGGCGGGTCGCGGCGCTTTCGGCGGAGCGCTCAGCTCCGCGGCACCCCCGACGACCCCCGCACCATCAGCTCTCCCCGCACCGTCGCGATCCCGCCCGGCGGCGGCTCCTCACGGCCCATCGCGATGCGGCCGGCCCGCGCCCCCGCCTCCGCGAGCGGCAGCCGGACCGTCGTCAGCGACGGCACCGCGTCGATGCTGAACGGCAGGTCGTCGAAGCCGGCCACCGACACGTCCGCCGGGATCCGCAGCCCCGACTCCCGCAGCGCGGCGCACGCGCCCAGCGCGACCGAGTCGTTCGCCGCCACCACCGCGGTGAGCGTCGGGTCCCGGCGCAGCAGTTCCAGCGTCGCCTCGTACCCCGCCCGCCGGTCGTAGCGCCCGTGCACGGTCCAGCGAGGATCCTCCTCGATGCCGGCCTCGGCGAGCGCGGCCCGGTGGCCCTCCAGGCGGTGCCGGGTGGTCGTACGCTCCTCGGGGCCCGCGATGTAGCCGAGGCGCCGGTGGCCGAGCCCGATGAGGTGCTCGGTCAGCTCCTTGCCGCCGCCGCGGTTGTCGAAGGTCAGTGCCACCGCGTCGGTGTCCGGCGCCGGCGGCCGCCCGCACAGCACCACCCGGGTCCCGGCGTCCGCCAGTTTGCGCAGCTTCGCCGCCACCGCCGCCGCGTGCGGCGCGTCCTCCACGGCCCCGCCGGTCAGGATCACCGCCGCCGCCCGCTGCCGCTGCAGCAGGGTCAGGTAGGTCAGCTCCCGCTCCGGCGACCCCCCGGTGTTGCAGGTCACCGCCAGCCGCTCGCCGCCCGCGCGCCCGCCCGGACCGCCGATCTCGGACTGGATCGCGCTCGCCATGATCCCGAAGAACGGGTCGGCGATGTCGTTGACCAGGATGCCGACCAGGTCGGAGGTGGCCGCCGCGAGCGCGCTCGCCGGCCCGTTGAGGACGTAGTCCAGCTCGTCCACCGCCCGCAGCACCCGCTCCCGCGTGGACGCCGCCACGGGGTAGTTGCCGTTCAGTACGCGCGACACTGTCGCGGGCGAGACCTGGGCGCGGGCCGCCACGTCCGCCAGGGTCACCGTCATCTCGTCGTCCTCCGGTCACGCATCTCGTCGTACGCCGTCGTACGCAGCCTGATCGGCAGTCCGATCAACAGCTTGCTCATAGGAAGCCCCCTTGCCGTGCAGACCATAAGGCCATTCACTCCTGTCGTTCGCCCCCTCGAACAACTCGACCCCATCACGGTCTTGTACAGACCAGGGGTCAAAGGCTAACTTCAGACCGTATAGAAAGCGCTTGCTGCGTTGCTGAGACGCACGCGGACGAAGGGAAACACGTGAACCGCAAGACGGTGCGTATCGCCATGAACGGCGTCACCGGGCGCATGGGCTACCGCCAGCACCTCGTCCGCTCGATCCTCGCCCTGCGCGAGCAGGGCGGCCTCGACCTCGGCGAGGGCACGGTGCTGTGGCCGGAACCGGTCCTCGTCGGCCGTCGCGAGCACGCGCTCCGCGAGATCGCCGACCGCCACGGCCTGTCGGACGAGCACATCTCCACCGACCTGGAGGCCGTGCTCGCCGACCCCACCATCGACATCTACTTCGACGCCCAGGTCACCTCCGCCCGCGAGGAGGCCCTCCAGCAGGCCATCGCGGCCGGAAAGCACATCTACACCGAGAAGCCGACGGCCACCGGCCTGGAGGGCGCCCTGGAGCTGGCCCGGCTCGCGCACGCCAAGGGCGTCAAGTCCGGCGTCGTCCAGGACAAGATCTTCCTGCCCGGCCTGCTGAAGCTGAAGCGGCTCATCGACGGCGGCTTCTTCGGCCGGATCCTCTCGGTCCGCGGCGAGTTCGGCTACTGGGTCTTCGAGGGCGACTGGCAGGAGGCGCAGCGCCCGTCCTGGAACTACCGCGCGGAGGACGGCGGCGGCATCGTCGTCGACATGTTCCCGCACTGGGAGTACGTGCTGCACGAGCTGTTCGGCCGGGTCAAGTCCGTCCAGGCCCTCACCGCCACCCACGTCCCGCAGCGCTGGGACGAGAACGGCAAGCCCTACGACGCGACGGCGGACGACGCCGCGTACGGCATCTTCGAGCTCGACGGAGGTGCCGTCGCCCAGATCAACTCCTCCTGGGCGGTCCGCGTCAACCGGGACGAACTGGTCGAGTTCCAGGTGGACGGCACCGAAGGCTCAGCGGTCGCCGGCCTGCGCAACTGCCGTGCCCAGCACCGCAGCGCGACCCCCAAGCCGGTCTGGAACCCGGACATCCCCGCCACCTACGCCTTCCGCGAGCAGTGGCAGGAGATCCCCGACAACACGGAGTTCGACAACGGCTTCAAGGCCCAGTGGGAGCTGTTCCTCAAGCACGTCTACGCCGACGCCCCCTACCACTGGGACCTGCTGGCCGGCGCCCGCGGCGTACAGCTCGCCGAGCTGGGCCTGAAGTCCTCGACGGAGGGCCGCCGCATCGAGGTACCGGAGATCGAGCTGTGACCATCCACCTTCCCGCGCCGGACGGGTCGTTGCGGGCGTACGAGCCGCGCACCGAGCCGCTCGCGCTCACCCCCGGCACCCCCTTCACCTCCCGTACGGTCCTGTCGGCGGCGCACGTGGTCGCCGACCCCTTCGCGGACACCAACCCCGACGCGCCCGCCGCCGTCGACTGGGACGCCACCCTGGCCTTCCGCCGCCACCTGTGGGCGCACGGCCTGGGGGTCGCCGAGGCGATGGACACCGCCCAGCGCGGCATGGGCCTGGACTGGCCGGGCGCGGCCGAGCTGATCCGCCGCAGCACCGCCGAGGCCCGCGCCGTCGGCGGCAGGATCGCCTGCGGGGTGGGGACGGACCAGATCACGGGCGGCTCCCTCGCGGAGATCCGGGCCGCGTACGAGGAACAGCTCGCCCTCGTCGAGGAGTCCGGCGCCCAGGCCGTCCTGATGGCCTCCCGGGCGCTCGCGGCGGCCGCCTCCGGCCCCGAGGACTACCTCGACGTCTACGGCCACCTGCTGCGCCAGGCCGCCGAGCCGGTGGTCCTGCACTGGCTCGGCCCGATGTTCGACCCGGCGCTGGCGGGCTACTGGGGCTCGGCCGACCTCGACGCGGCCACCGACACCTTCCTCCAGGTCATCGGCGCCCACCCCGACAAGGTCGACGGCATCAAGGTCTCCCTGCTCGACGCGCAGCGCGAGATCGACCTGCGCCGCCGCCTGCCGCAGGGCGTCCGCTGCTACACCGGCGACGACTTCAACTACCCCGAGCTGATCGCGGGCGACGAGCAGGGCTTCAGTCACGCCCTGCTCGGCATCTTCGACCCGCTGGGGCCGCTGGCGGCCGAGGCGGTCCGGATCCTGGACACCGGGGACACGGCGGCCTTCCGCGGCCTCCTGGACCCCACCGTGGAGCTCTCCCGGCACCTCTTCCAGGCCCCCACCCGCTTCTACAAGACGGGCGTCGTGTTCCTGGCCTGGCTGGCCGGCCACCAGTCCCACTTCACGATGGTCGGCGGCCTGCAGTCGGCACGCTCCCTGCCGCACTTCGCGCGTGCCTACGAACTCGCCGACGGCCTGGGCCTGTTCCCGGACCCGAAGCTGGCCGAGGACCGTATGAGGACCCTCCTGGCCCTGTACGGGGTCAACCGGTGACCGGCGACCTGTCCCGCTTCTCCATCAACCAGATGACCGTCAGGCAGCTCTCACTGCCCGAACTGGCCGACGCCTGCCTGGGTCTGGGCGTGCCGGGCGTCGGCCTGTGGCGCGAGCCGGTCCGGGCGTACGGCGTCGAGGCGGCCGCGAAACTGGTCCGCGAGGCCGGCCTGACGGTCACCACCCTGTGCCGGGGCGGCTTCCTCACGGCGACCGACCCCGGCGAGCGCGCCGCCGCGCTCGCCGACAACCGCCGGGCGGTCGAGGAGGCCGCGATCCTCGGCACGGACACGCTGGTCCTGGTCTCCGGCGGGCTGCCGGCCGGCTCCCGGGACCTGCACAGCGCCCGCGAGCGCATCGCCGACGCCCTCGCCGAACTCGGCCCCTACGCCGAACGGCACGGCGTCCGGCTGGCCATCGAGCCCCTGCATCCCATGTTCGCCTCCGACCGCTGCGTGGTCTCCACCCTCACCCAGGCCCTGGACCTCGCGGAACGCTTCCCGGCCCGGCAGGTCGGCGTCACCGTCGACACGTACCACATCTGGTGGGACGACCGGGCGCCCGCCGAGATCGCCCGGGCCGGCGCGGGTGGCCGCATCCACACCTTCCAGCTCGCCGACTGGACCACCCCGCTGCCGGAGGGCGTCCTCAACGGCCGCGGCCAGCTCGGCGACGGCGCGATCGACATGCGCGAGTGGAAGGGCTACGTGGAGGCGGCCGGCTACACCGGCCCCATCGAGGTCGAGCTCTTCAACGACGGGCTGTGGGCGAGGGACGGGCGGGAGGTGCTCGCGGAGACGGCGGAACGCTTCCTGACCCACACGGCGTAGTCCGGCGAGGCGGCCGGAGAGGCGAACCCGTTCTCCGGCCGCCGGTCGCACCCCGGCCCGGCTCCGCTCGTGGTCGCAGGCCGGAGCGGGCCGGTGGACCGACCGGGGAGACACCGCGCGCTCCGCACGGGAACGGGCCGGGCGGCCGGGTGAACCGCCGCGGGACGTGAAGCGTGCGGACGAGCGCAGGGGCGCGTGGTCGGGTTGACCCTCGACCTTGTGCAGGGCCCAGAGTGCCGGGTGTGGAGAACGACATGCGCAGCATCGGGGAGCTGGCCCGCGACAGCGGCCTGGGCGTGAGCGCCCTGCGGTTCTACGACCGTGCCGGTGTGCTGGTCCCCGCCTGGGTGGACCCGGTGAGCGGCTACCGCTGGTACGAGCCCGGGCAGCTGGCGGAGGCCCGGCTGCTGGCCCGCCTGCGCCGGGCCGGCATGCCGCTGGCGGACATCCGGCTGGTGCTGGCCGGCTGGTCCGGCCCGGACACCGGTCTGGTCCGGAAGCTGCTCACGGCACACCTGCGCCGTCTCGAACAGGGGCTGTCCGACGCCCGCGGTGAGTTCTCCGCACTCCGAGCGCTACTCGATCAACGGGAGAACGTCATGACCTCGCGCCGCATCGCCGCCGTCCGCCTGTCCCTCGCCGCGCCGGAGCTGGCAGCCGTGCTGGACACGGTTCGTTTCGCGGCCGGCACCGACCCCGAGCTGCCGATGCTCGGCGGGATCCTGTTCGACATCGAGGGCGGCAGCCTGCACGCCGTGGCCACCGACCGGTACCGGATGGCGGTCGCGCGGGCCGCCGTCACCGGGTACGAGGGGGGCCGGGTGCAGGTCGTCGTGCCCACTCCGCTTGCCGACGCGATGCGTGCGCTGTTGGACGGCGAGGGAGCCGCGCGGCTCTCGCTCGACGGTGACCGCGTGACCCTGGAGGCCGCGGACCGGCAGGCGGCCGGCCGGTGCCTCGACCACGACTTCCCCGACTACCGCCGCCTCCTGCCCCGGTCCGGCGGACGCCGCACCGTCGTCGAGGTGGCGGCCTTGCGGCAGGCGCTTAAGACGGGGCCGGTCCGCTCCGGAGAGGCCGGGGCACCCGACCTCAGTGTGCTCAGGGTGGCGGACGGCGGCGCGGTGACCCTCTGCGCCGATACCGACGACGACCCGGACCGCGTCGCCGTCAACCGTGAGTTCCTGCTGGCCGCGCTGACCGCCGGGGCCCGGGACCGGCTGGTTCTGGAGCTGGGCGCGCCCACGGCGCCGATCGCGATCCGCCGGCTCGAGGACGAGGGCGCCTTCTCACTCCTGATGCCGGTCCGGCTGGAGAGCTGACGGCACCCGTGAGGGCTTCTTCGCACAGGTTCGCACAGGTCCTTTTTATGTTCCCTGCTCAGGATCGGCGCCCCTTTTCCGTTTGCGGTGGCTCACCTGTCGGTTCGGCTTTCACCCGTTTCCCCAATGCCGAGCAAAGGTCCGGAAATCTCGGTCGCCGCGGCTCCCGCCCCAGTACGGTGCAGGTCAGGAGGAGTGCCTACCGGCTCGGTCACTGCCGAGGTCCGCCGACCGTGTCGGCCGCTTTGCGTTCGCATGGATCCGATGCCATTGATATTACTTACAAACTCATTTCTTATAATGCCTGATGGGGATGTTGTCCGTTTCGCAATCCACAGGGAAATGATTCTGATTCGGTAATCGTCCGGCAGGTTGCCACCGGGAGGCCGGCAGGTCGTGCCTTGATGGACGTGCTCCCCGACCGGGGAGCCGGGAGTGACTCCCGACCTGTTCCCGCACCAGGGGTGTGTCATGAAGGCTCGTATCGCCGCAGTCTCGCTCGTCTCCGCCGCGCTGGTCGCCGGTGCCGCCGGTGCCGCCGGTGCCGCGCCGGCCCACACGCCCGCGCCGAGGCCGTCCATCTCGCTCTTCGCCGACAGCGTCCATGTGAAGAGGGACCACGGCGTCGTCTTCGCCGGGCGCACCACCGGCCTGCGCGAAGGGAGCCGGGTCACCCTCCAGGTGAAGGACGGCCGGCACTGGCGCTCGCTGCCCGTCACCACGACCGTCCGGCACTCCGCCTACAAGCTCTCCGACAAGTTCCGGAAGCGCGGCTTCGACACCGTGCGCGTCGTCGACGGCCGGACCGCCTCCCGGCCGGTGACGGTCGAGGTCCGCTGACCCGGAGGAATCCTGTTCCCGCGTACAACCCTCCCCCCGTCCCGCCGGTCTCACTTGGCGTCAGGGCTTTCGGAGGGGGATCCGGGGGGATCGCGGGGGTTCTGATGCGGAGGGGGAAGAGCCGAGGGGGTTCGGTCGACGGACCGGGCCCCCTCGAGGCATGTCCCGCCCCCTTTGACGAGTCGCCGGGGCCCGGCACCACGGGTGCCGTCGCGGCCGATTCCTGAGTTGTTCCCGGGGGACGGGTGCCCCAGGCTGCTCCTGAGCGGAACTATTGTTCGACTCGGGGGGCGGTTCTCGTGCTGCGCATCCACTTCACGCCTCAGGACCTGACCCGCGTCCGGGTGGCGAGCGCCCCCGACCCGCTCTGGGAGATCGCCTGCAGCCTGCACCGGTTACAGACCTCGCGGGGCCGCTGGGCCTACGCCGACTGGTACCGCGAGACCCGGACCACCCTCACCGGCACCCCCCTCGGCGTGGCCGTGCGCCGGCTCCTGATCCCGATCCTGCCCCGGGCCCGCTACCTGCCCGACTTCCTCACCCCGCACGAGGCCGCCGACGGCCTGGACCGCGGGCTCGCGGCCGTCGTCGACACGCCGCCCGGGCGGGTCGCCCACGAGGTCCGGATGCTGGACCGGTTCAGCGGCGCCCCCGACTGGGCGCCCCGGCTGGTGGAGCGCCGGACCAGGGAAGAACTGGCCAAACTTCTGCGCACGTACCACGAAACGGTCATCGCACCCCACGAGAGCCGTGTCGCCGCCGCAGTCGCCGGGGAGCGTGCCCTGCTCGCGCGCGACGCCCTCGACACCGGAGCCGACGGACTGCTCCGCGGTCTGTCGCCCGCCGTCCGCTGGCAGCCGCCGGTGCTCCAGGTCGACTACGTCGAGGACCGGGACCTGCATCTCGCCGGCCGCGGGCTGAGCCTGGTCCCCTCGTACTTCTGCTGGCAGTCACCGGTCTCGATGGCGGACGACACCCTGCGGCCCGTCCTGGTCTACCCCGTGCACGGGGCCCGCCGCACCGTTCCCGACCTCCCGCCCGACGCCACGCTCGCCGCACTGCTCGGCCGTACCCGCGCGGCCGCCCTGCGGTTCCTCGTGCTCGGCGCGACCACCTCCGAACTGGCCCGCCTGCTCGGCGTCTCGACGCCCACGGCCACCCATCACACGACCGTCCTGCGCGACGCCGGCCTGGTCGTCAGCCGACGGCGCCACAACACCGTGCTGCACACCCTCACACCGCTCGGGGCCGCGTTGCTCAGGTCGGCCTCGGGGCACGTCCCACGGGCCACATGAGTGTGCCCCCGTACCACTGGAGCGGCGAACTCCGGCGTCCGGCGCGGGACTTTAGACCCCTGTCGAAGGGTGTGGCCCGCGGGACACGTGCTCTGCGAGCGTTTCGGGTGCCCGATCCACCTCACATCCGAACCAGATGGGGGAAACCATGAGGAAGGCCATCGCCGCCGGTGCGTTCGCGCTCGTCGCCGCCGCCGGCTGTCTGGTGTTCGCGCCCGCCGCGTCCGCCGCCCCGGACGCCTGCGTGACGTCCACGCTCACCACCTCGGCGTACGAAGGCACCGGCGGCACCCACGTCAAGAAGTCGGCCAGCAGCAGCTGCAGCGACCTCAACCTCACCTACGTCAACGACACGACGGTCTACGGCTACGACGGTTACGCCGGCCGCCTGTACCACAGCTCCACCGGCACCTGGAAGACGTGCGACGCGGGGTACATCTGGCTCTACGACGGCTCCTACGCCGTCAACAGCGAGCTGCTGTGCACGGACGTCTCCGACAACACCACGTTCACCGTGGCGAGTGCGGCGAACGGCGGCGACACCGTCCACGTCGTGCACTGACCCGGCCCCAGGGTCTCCGGTCCCCGGCGGGTCCGGAGGCCCTGTCCGCCACGTACGGGACACGCAGGACACGCAGGACACGCAGGACACCCAGGACACGTAGAGGAGGGGACAGGAGTGGTCCGGATGTTCCGGCGCCCGGCCCTGGTGGGCGCGGCGCTCGTGGCGGCCGTCGCGGTGCTCGGCACCGCGTGCTCCACCGACGCCGCCCGGCAGCCCGGCCCGCCCGCCGCGACCGTGGCCCCGGCCCGGCTCGGCCGCACCCTGCCGGCCGACCCGGTGCGCATGGTCCTGCCGGCCACGGGGGCCGAGACCCGGTGGACCCAGGGCCTGTACGTGTTCGGGCAGCAGGTGACCCGGGCCGCCGCCGCCGACTGCGCCCGCAAGGGCGGGTTCGCCCTGCCCGCCGAGGCACCCCTCGCGTTCATCCGCTTCTTCGCCCTGCCCGACCTGGACTTCGTCGCCCGGCACGGCCTGAGCACCAGTGCCGACGTGCCGGCGGCCGCCGCCCCCACCACGGCCCGCAACGGCAGCGCGGCACAGGTGCGCCGCTGCCGGGCGCAGGGCGCGCAGGCCGCGGCCTTGCTGAGCGACCTCTACCTGCCCCTGGAACAGCGGTGGTTCGGCGAACTCGGCGCCGTGGACGGCGCCCCCGCCACGGTCCGGGCCCGGCGCGGCCTGCCCGGCTGCCTGGCCGGGCACGGGGCACCGGCCAAGGACGAGAGGGCGTTCATGGGGGTGGCCGACGCCCGCCAGCAGGCCGCCGCCCCCGCCGACCTCGCCGCCACGGAGCGCGCCATGGGCCGTGTGTACGCGGACTGCATGCGTCCCGTCGAGGCCGTCCGCGACCCCGCCCGGCTGAGCCTGCGCACGCGGTTCCTCACGGACCACGCCACCGAGGTCCGCACCCTGCGCCGGAAGCTTCTTCCCGCGCTGCGGGCGGCGGAGGGGCGCTACGGCGTGACCCTGGTGTTCCCCGAGCCCTGACCGGGATCAGCCGGAAGCGCTCCCGTCGGCGGCGCCGTCGTGGCCGGCCGCGCCCCTGAAGGGGCGTACTGCCTGAGCGGGGTTCAGAAGAACACGCCGCACCGCAGCAGCACGTTCGCGTACGGGCGGGCCTCGCCGGTTCGTACGATCAGGCGCGCCTGCGCGGACAGGTCCTTCAGCTGCTCGTGCGGGACCAGGGCCAGGTCGGGGAAGTGGCCGTCCAGCAGCGCTGCGGTGGCCGGATTGGCCCCGCGCATCTCGGTGGCCGCGGTGGCGCCCTCCACGACCAGTTCGGCCAGCAGGCCCTCCAGCACCTCCGCGAAGGACGGCACCCCGGCCCGGAACGCGAGGTCCACGACCCGCGGCCCGTGCGGGATCGGCATCCCGGCGTCGCACACCAGCACCCCGTGCCCGTGCCCCAACTCGGCCAGCGCCCCGGCGAGATGACGGTTGAGGATCCCGGCCCGCTTCACAGCGCGTCGACCTCCGCCGCGGTCGGGTACGACTCCTGCGCGCCCCGCCTGGTCACCGCGGCCGCCCCGACCCGCGCCGCGTACGCCGCCGCCTCGGCGAGCGACGCGCCCGCCCCGAGCCGTACCGCGAGGGCCGCCGTGAACGCGTCCCCGGCGCCCGTGGTGTCCACCGCGTCCACCCTGACGGACGGCACGGAGGCGACGCCGTCCCGGTCGGCCACCAGCGCACCCGCCGCGCCCAGCGTCACCACCACCGACCTCGGGCCCCTGGCGAGCAGGAGCCGCGCCCAGTCGGCCGGTTCCCCGCCCGCGGCCGCCTCTCCGAGGAGCACCTTCGCCTCGTGCTCGTTGACGATCAGCGGGTCACAGGCCGCGAGGACCTCGTCCGGAAGGGGCCGCGGCGGGGACGGGTTGAGCACGAACCGGCTGCCGGGGGTCAGGTTCCGGACCACCTCCACCACCGTCTCCAGCGGGATCTCCAGCTGCGCGGAGACCACCCGGGCGGCCCGGAGGAGGCCGCCCGCGGCCCGTACGTCCTCCGGTACGAGCCGGCCGTTCGCGCCCGGCGAGACCACGATGCTGTTGTCCCCGGAGGGATCCACGGTGATCAGGGCGACGCCCGTGGGCGCCCCGCCCGCCAGCACGCCCGCCGTGTCCACCCCGGCGGCCCGCTGCGAGTCGAGCAGCAGCCCGCCGTGCGCGTCGTCGCCGACCCGGGCCAGCAGGGCGGTGCGGGCACCGAGCCGGGCGGCCGCGACCGCCTGGTTCGCGCCCTTGCCGCCGGGGTGCGTGGCGAGGTCGCCGCCGAGCACGGTCTCACCGGCGGCCGGCCGCCGCTCGACCCCGATCACCAGGTCGGCGTTGGCCGATCCCACGACCAGGAGGTCGTAGTCGTACATGAAGTGACTCCCTAAGAGAACGAGTTGAGGCGGCCGGGCCCGGCAGGTGCGGCCCGGCCGCCTCCTTGGTACCTCAGCCCGTGAACCCGGCCACGTTCTCCTTCGTGACCACCTTCACCGGCACCTTGATCGTCGACTCGACCTTCTTGTCCTGGATCGCCTTCAGGGCGTTGTCCACGGCGATCTTCCCGAGCTGCGAGGGCTGCTGGGCGACCGACGCGTACAGCGTGCCGTTCTTGACCGCGGTCAGGCCGTCGGGGGTGCCGTCGAAGCCGACCACCGAGACCGACTTGCCGGCCTTGGAGCCGAGCGCCTTGATCGCGCCGAGGGCCATCTCGTCGTTGGCGGCGATGACGCCCTGGACGTCCGGGTGGGCCTGGAGCAGGTTCGACATCACGTCGAGCCCCTTGGTCCGGTCGAAGTCGGCCGGCTGCTGGGCCACCACCTGGATGCCGGGGAAGGCCTTCAGGCCGTTGGCGAAGCCCTGCGCGCGTTCGCGGGCGGCGGAGGTGCCGGCCTGGCCCTGCAGGATCACGATCTTGCCGTGGCCGCCGAGCTTGTCGCCGATCGTCTTGGCGGCCAGCTCACCGCCGGTGACGTTGTCGGAGGCGACCAGCGCGTCGGTCTTGGCGTTGTTGACGCCCCGGTCGACGGCGATGACCGGGATGTCCGCCTTGTTGGCGGCCTTCACGGAGTTGCTCGCCGCGTCCGAGTCCACCGGGTTGACGATGACCGCGCCCAGTCCCGAACTGGTGAAGTTCTGGAGCTGGTTGGCCTGCTGCGAAGCGTCGTTCTGGGCGTCCGTGACGGTCAGGTCCACGCCCAGCTTCTTCGCCTCGGCCTGCGCGCCGGAGCGGATCTGCACGAAGAACGGGTTGTTCAGGGTGGACAAGGACAGGCCGACCTTCGGGTTGCCCGAGGAGGAACCGGTGTGCAGCAGGGAGGTCGCGGCGACGAGCCCGACGGTGACGGCGGCGGCGAGCGCGTACGTCCCCGCCTGCTTGCCCTTGTTGCCACCGGTACCGGCGGCCACCGGGGTCGCGCCGGCCTTGCGGCGCACGGTGTCCAGGAGCACGGCGAGCGCGATGACGACACCGATGACGACCTGCTGCCAGAACGCGGAGACGTTCAGCAGGTTGAGGCCGTTGCGCAGCACCGCGAGGATCAGCGCGCCGATCAGCGTGCCGGAGGCCTTGCCGGTACCGCCGGCCAGCGACGCGCCGCCGATCACCACCGCCGCGATGGCGTCCAGTTCGTAGCCGTTGGCGGCCTGCGGCTGCGCGGAGGAGAGCCGGGAGGCCAGCACGATGCCGGCGACGGCCGCGAACAGTCCGGACAGCGCGTAGATCGCGAGCTTCTGCTTGTTGACCCGCAGCCCGGACAGCCGGGCGGCCTCCTCGTTGCCGCCGATCGCGTACATCGAACGCCCGATGTACGTCCGGCCGAGCACGAACGCGGCGATCAGCCCCATGACGACCATCACGAGAACCGGTACCGGCAGCCAGCCGCCGAGCGTGTCACCGAGGTGCGAGACCGAGGCGGGGAAGGCGATCGGGGAGCCGTCGGAGATGACCAGCGCGAGGCCGCGCCCCACCGAGAGCAGGGCGAGCGTCGCGATGAACGGCGGCAGCTTGCCGTACGCGATGAGGAAGCCGTTGACCAGACCGGCCACTATGCCGGTGGCGACGGCCAGCAGGACGGCCAGGAAGACCGGGACCCCGTGCGAGGTGGCGCTCCAGGCCAGCACGGTGGCCGACAGGGCGGCGACCGAGCCGACCGACAGGTCGATGCCCGCCGCGACGATCACGAAGGTCGAGCCGAAGGCGAGGATGGCGACCACGGCCGCCTGGACGCCGACGTTCAGCAGGTTGTCGGTGGTCAGGAAGTCACCCGACAGCGCCGACATGGCGATGACGAGGACGATCAGCGCGGTGAGCGCGCCGTTGTCGAGGAGCAGCCGGCGTACGCCGGAGACGCCACCGGCGCCCGCGTTCTTGCTCTTGAGGGTGTCAGTGGCCACGTCCGGCCTCCTTGTCGGTTGTGGTGGTGGGGGTGGAGACGGCGAGGGCCATCACGGAGTCCTGGGTGGCCCGGTCGGCGGAGAGCTCGCCCGCGATCCGGCCCTGCGCCATCACCAGCACCCGGTCGCTCATCCCGAGGACCTCGGGCAGGTCGCTGGAGATCATCAGGACGGCGGCCCCGGCGGCCGTCAGCTCGTTGATCAGCTGGTAGATCTCGACCTTGGCGCCGACGTCGATACCGCGCGTCGGCTCGTCGAGGATCAGCACCTTCGTGTCGGCCAGCAGCCACTTGCCGATGACGACCTTCTGCTGGTTGCCGCCGGAGAGCGTGCGCACGTGCTGGCCGAGCCCGGCCATCCGTACGCCCAGCTGCCCGGCGATCCGCTCGGCGGCGACATGCTGCCCCCGGAGGTCGACGATCCCGGCCCGGGTCGCCCGGCGCAGGGTCACCAGCCCGAGGTTCTCCTCGACGGAGGCGTCCAGGACCAGTCCCTGCCCCTTGCGGTCCTCGGGGACGAGCCCGATCCCGGCGGCCATGGCCGCGTTGACGTCGTGCCGCTTCAGCGCCGTACCGGAGACCTGCACGGCCCCCTTGTCGTACGGATCGGCACCGAACACGGCCCGCACGACCTCGGTACGGCCGGCACCGACCAGACCCGCGATGCCAACGACCTCACCGGCGTGCACCTGGAAGCTGACGTCGTGGAAGACACCGTCCCGGGTCAGCCCGTCCACGGACAGCAGCACGGCACCGGTCTCGGCCCGCTCGCGCGGGTACTGCTGCTCGATGGACCGCCCGACCATGAGCCGGACCAGTTCGTCCTCCGGAGTGGTGGCGGGCACCTGGCCCACGCTCCTGCCGTCCCGGATCACGGTCACCCGGTCCCCGATCTCGGCGATCTCCTCCAGGTGATGGGTGATGAAGACGATCCCCACCCCGTCCTCGCGCAGCTGCCGCACGATCGCGAAGAGCTTCTCCACCTCCTCCGAGGTGAGCACGGCGGTCGGCTCGTCCATGATGAGCACGCGCGCGTCCAGGCTGAGCGCCTTGGCGATCTCGACCATCTGGAGACGGGCGATACCGAGTTCCCGCACCCGGGCACGCGGTGAGACGTGCACGCCGACCCGCTGGAGCAGGGCCTCGGCGTCGGCCTCCATCCGCTTCCGGTCGATCATCCCGAGGCGGCGCGGCTGCCGGCCCAGGAAGATGTTCTCGGCGACCGTGAGATCGGGCACCAGGTTGAACTCCTGGTAGATGGTGGCGATCCCGAGGCGCTCGGAGTCCTGCGCACCATGGATGCGCACCTCCTCGCCGCCGGCCAGGATCCGCCCCTCGTCGGGCGTGTAGGCGCCGGAGAGCATCTTGATGAGGGTGCTCTTGCCCGCTCCGTTCTCACCGAGGAGTACGTGCACCTCGCCCCGGCGCAGATCGAAGTCGACGCCGTCGAGCGCGACCACGCCGGGGAAGGATTTGCGTATGCCCTCGATGCGCAGCAACTCGTCCGGGTTGCTCACGACGTGCTCCTTTGCACAGGGGTCTGGTTCATTCCGGGACGCGCGCCGCAGGAGCGGCGCACGACGAGCCGGGCGGGGAGGGTGACGGACTGCGGAGGCCGCCCCTCGATACGGTCGATCAGTGCGCGGACGGCGGCCCGCCCCAGCTCACCGGTCGGCTGGGCGATCGCCGTGACCGGCGGATCGGTGTGCACGAACCACCGGATGTCGTCGAACGCGGCGAGCGCGATGTCGTCCGGCACCCGCAGGCCACGCGCGCGTACGGCGTCGAGCGCGCCGAGCGCCATCAGGTTGTCGGCGGCGAAGACCACCTCGGGCGGTTCGGGCAGGTCGAGGAACCCCTCGGTGACCCGCCGCCCGCTCTCGGCCTGGAAGTCGCCCTGGCCTATGTAGGCCTCGGGGAGGGGGACGCCGTACTCGGCGAGTGCCTCCCCGAAGGCCCGCACCCGCTCGCTGCCGGTGGTGGTGGCCGCGGGGCCCGCGATGATCGCGAGCCGCCGGTGCCCCAGCCCGTACAGGTGCGCGACGAGGTCCCGTACGGCGGTCTGTCCGTCCGCCCGGACCACGGGCACGTCGACGCCCGGGATCCACCGGTCGACGAACACCATCGGCGTCCCGCCGCGCGCCGCCTCCAGCATCAGCGGCGAGCCGCCGTCGGTGGGGGAGACGAGCAGCCCGTCGATACGGCGGTCGAGCAGTGTCCGTACGTGATGGTCCTGCAGCTCGGGGCGTTCGTCGGCGTTGCCGATGATCACGCTGTAGCCGTGCGCGCGCGCCTCTTCCTCGACCGAGCGGGCCAGCTCCGTGAAGTACGGGTTGAGTACGTCACTGATGACCAGGCCGAGAGTGCGCGTCTGGTCGGTGCGCAGGGAACGGGCGACGGCGTTCGGGCGGTAGCCCAGCGACTCGACGGCGGCCAGCACACGGGTTCGGGCGTCGGCGCTGACCGACGGATGGTCGTTCAGGACACGGGACACCGTGGCGGCGGAAACGCCCGCCGCGGCGGCCACGTCCTTGATACTCGCCATCGCCGCTCCACCTCCTCGTGGAACTCATGGAATCGATTTCATGCACTGCGTAGAGAGGATTGGAATCGATTACACGGGTGTGAGGCAAGGCCCCGGAGGTGGCCGAAATCCAATCGTGACCGACGGGTGAACCGGAGGGGGCTGACCCACGTGCCGCCTGGCCTGTGGAATTCCGGTCATGACGCGAACCGAACGACGTGAGGGCGCGCTCCTGCTGTGCGTCGCCCTCATGGAAGGCTCCCTGATCGCCGGCGGGAAGCTCTCCCCGGCCTGGGCGGTCACGGTGTCGGTGCTGTACCTGGGGTTTTTGGCGGTCTACGTGCGCGACCTCGTCCGGCGTCGGCGGGGCCGCTAGGCGGTCGCCGCCACGGCGCCGTCCAGGTGTCCTATGACGGCCGGCACGTCGGCGTTCTCCGTGTGCCGGATCAGCTCCAGGGCCGGCCGGACGATGCCGCCGGGACGCGCGATCAGCCGGGCGAGCACGGTGGCCCGGGTGTCGAGGCGTTCGACGGTGGCGGCGCGCTCCGCCGCGTTCTGGCCGGCCAGCAGGACCGCGTTGTACCAGGCCTCCGCGCGGGACTCGCGGATGCTGAAGTCGAGGATCTGCTCGTCGGTGCGGCCGCCGACCTTGTCCAGCAGCGACAGCAGGGGCGACAGCGCGTCCACGGAGTCCTGCACCGCCAGCACCACGCGCGCGAGAATGTCGTTGATCAGCAGGAAGTCGTGCCGCAGGTCCTGGATGTCCCCGCCCGGGACGGTCTCCGCGGCGGCCACCGCCAGGTCGAGATTGATGTGCGCGTTCACGCCCAGGACCAGGTGCTGGACGATGACGGTGTCGGCGTCGTCGAGCAGCCCGAAGGTCTCGCGCCAGCAGCGCGGCCCGCTCCGGTCGCGGCGCCAGGCGTCGTACGCGGCGAAGTAGCGGTTGCCGAAGAGCGTGTCGAAACGGTCCATGCGGGGGCCGTCCTCGAACAGCCCGGCGTGGACGGCGGCGCGGATCTCGACGGTCACCTGCCGGTACAGGGCCGCGAAGTACCCGATCCGGTCACCGCCCTGCTCGGCCTCCCGCACGATCCCGGCGAGCCCGTCCACCACGTCGTCGATGTTCTGTGCCGCCATGCCCAGTTCCCCTTCCCGGCAGACCGGTCTGCAGCCCCGTCCTACCACCGCGCGGCGGCGGGCGGGGCCGAACCCGGAGACGAGGCCGGGCGGCGGAACTCACCAGCGGACCGCGCCGAAGTCCACCGGGCGGGGCCTGAGTTCGCGGGTACGGGCCGTCAGGTGCCGGATGCGTGCGGCCATTTCGTCCTGGGGGAGGCGGCGGCGGTCGCCGTGTCCCGGCAGCAGCCACTCGAAGCGCAGCCGGTCGGCGGTCCGGGCCAGGGAGGCGGCCAGTTCGCGGATGGAGTACCAGGTGACGCTGTCCGCCACCTCGATGTCCGCCGTCGTACGCGACCAGTAGAAGCTGTCGCCGCTGAAGCAGTACCGCTCGTCGGCCAGGTAGAGCACGCTGCCCCGGGTGTGCCCGGGGAGGGGGAGCGCGAGGACGCCGTCGGCGACCTCGGCCGGTTCGGTGCCGCGCAGCACCCGGTCGGCGTCCGGCGCGGCGGCGAGGTCGCCCTCGTGGATCCAGAGCCGGGCGCCGAAGCCGTCGGCGTAGCTGCGGCCGTGCGCCGCGTGGTCGCGGTGGGTGAGGAGTACGTCGGTGACGGGCCCCCGCGCCGCGTAACGGGCGGCGAGCGCCGGGCTCCAGCGCGGGGTGTCGATCATCATCGACGTGCCGTCGGGGCGGCGCAGGAGGTAGGAGTTGGCGCCCGCGGTGTGCGGCGAGTTGTGGCCGCACAGCAGCACGGCGCCGGTGTCGGGACCGGAGTCCTCCAGGGGCATCGGGAAGGGATCCCGGGCCGGGTCCAGCCGCCCGCCCGGTGGCCGGACGGACCGGGTGGGGCAGGCGTGCGCCGCCGCGTGCAACCGCGCCGTCTCCGCCGCGTCACCCGGCTGGCGCAGTACGGCCGAGCGTCCGGCCACCTCCCCGACGAGCCCCGGGGCCAGCTGCCGTGCCACGTCGCAGTTCGTGCAGCGCCCGTCCACCCGCCAGCCGTGCCCGGCCTGTCCGGTCCCCATGACCCCGTCCCCTTCCGTTCCCGTACCGCCCGGTCGTCCCAGGGGTATCCCGGGCGGCTGGGGAAGCGGAAGGGGGCCGGGGACTGGTGCCTGCGGCCGGGGGCTGCTCCGCCGTCGGCGGCTCACATCTCCTTCGGCTTGAACACCGCGAAGGTCGCGCCCTGCGGGTCGGCGACCACGGCCATCCGGCCGGCCATCATCTCGAACGGCGGGGCGAACACGGTGCCGTTGCGCTTGACCAGGGCGTCCACCGTGGAGTCGACGTCGTCGACCGCGAAGTAGGTGAGCCAGTGCGGCGGGACACCGGGACGGTCGTCGCCGAGCTGGGCGGCGCCGCCGACGCCCCGGCCGCCGACGTTCAGCGACCAGTAGGTCCCGTCGGCGCCCTCCATCGGCTGGATCTCGATCCCGAAGGACTCCCCGTAGAAGCCGGTGGCGGCGAGTACGTCGCTGGTGTTCAGCTCGTTCCAGATCAGTGCGCCCGGCTCGTTGACCACGCCCGCGCCGTGGAAGTCGCCCGGCTGCCACACCCCGAACACCGCGCCCTGCGGATCGGCGGCGATCAGCATCCGGCCGATGTCGCCGACATCCATCACCGGGGCGATCAGCGTGCCGCCCGCCGAGACGATCGTGTCCTGGGTGGCCTGTGCGTCGGTGCTGGCCAGGTAGGTGGTCCAGACGGTGGGCGGCTCCGGCTGCCCCTCGGGAGCCATGGTCGAGCCGATGCCGGCCACCGGCTTGCCGTGCAGCGTGCAGACCGCGTAACCGCCGAAGTCGGCCCCGCCGACCTCGCCCTGCCAGCCGAACAGGTCACGGTAGAAGTCCAGCGCGGCCTGCTGGTCCTGCGCCATCAGATCGACCCAGCAAGGGGTCCCGGTCGGGTACGGAGTAGTGACTTCGGGCATCTCCAGCTCTCCCTGCGCGCGAAAAATTTCCCCGCCGCCCACCTTCACCGTCCTGGCCGGTTCCCGCCACCGGAACGGCCGGGGTTTTACGGTCCGCTCACCGGGAGGCGCTCCCCGCCCGCGTCACGCCCCCCGGCTCCGCGGCGGCGCCACGAACTCGGGCTGGTCGAGCAGACGCAGCCAGCTGCCGTCGGGCTGGCGCCTGACGACCTGGGCCCGCGCTCCGGTCCCGTCCTTCGGCGGGGTCGAGGTGAGGGCGATGTCGCCGCTGAGCAGCGTCGGCAGCGGCTGTTCCGGCTCGAAGCGGGGGCGGTCGGCCAGCACCTTCTCCCACAGCGCGCGGATCGCCTCCCGCCCCACCGTCCGTTCGCCGGGCGGGAAGGCCAGCACCGCGTCCTCCTCGTAGAGCGCGGCCACCCCGGCCGCGTCACCGGCGTTGGACCGCTCGACGAACAGGCGGGTGATGTCCTCCGGCCGCATGGCCTTCTCGTACTCCGTCATGGGACGCCTCCTCGGTTCGGACCTCGTCGCCTTCCAGGGTGGTCGGGCGCCTGCCAGAAGTCCAACAGATGGATCTTCTACGAACTAGAATCCTCAGTCATGGAGGTGCCGGTCATGGAGGTGCCGGTCATGGAGGTGCCGGTCATGGAGGTGCGGTCATGGAGCTGAGGCAGTTGGAGTACTTCGTCGCGGTCGCCGAGGAGCGGAACTTCACGCGGGCGGCCGAGCGGGTGCGCATCAGCCAGTCCGGAGTCAGCGCCCAGATCCGCCAGCTCGAACGGGAGCTCGGTGCCGAGCTGTTCGACCGGTCGGCCCGCACGGTCACCCTCACCGTCGCGGGGCGGGCCGCGCTCGACTACGCCCGCGCCGCACTCACCGCGGCCGGGGCGGTCGGCCAGGCGGTGGGAGAGGTGACCGACCTGATCCGGGGCCGGCTCACCGTCGGGATGGTCATCGGCTGCACCCTCACCCCGCTGTTCGACGCCCTCGCCGCGTTCCACGAGGCGCATCCCGGCGTAGAGCTCCTGCTGCTGGAGGACGGTTCCGACCGGCTCGTCGACGGTGTCCGCGGCGGGACCGTGGACCTGGCGCTCGTCGGGACCGCGAGCGCCACCCCCGACGGGCTGGACGCGCTGACCGTCATCAGCGAACGGATCGTCGCCGCCGTCCCGGCCGGGCACCCCCTGGCCGGCCGGGAGCGCGTCACCCTGCGGGACCTGATGAGCCATCCGATCGTCTGCATGCCGACCGGGACCGGCCTGCGCGCGGTGTTCGACCAGGCCTGCGCCACCCGGAATCTCCGGCCCACGATCGCCCTGCAGGCCAGCGCCCCGGACGCCATCGCCGACCTCGCCGTCCGCGGGCTCGGCGTGGCCGTCCTCAGCGAGTCCATGGCCGCGGGCCGACGGGACCGGCTCGTCGCCCGCACCGTCGACGACGTCGCGACACCGGCGTTGCTGGCCCTGGTCTGGAGGAGTGCGCACAACCCCGCGGTGCGCGAGCTGCTCGTGCACAGCCGACGGGAGTTCACCCGGGCCGGCTTCGCCCTGGGCGGTGTCGATACGGAATGAGCTGGAGGGGGGGTGCGGTCACGCCGTCTTCGGCTGTGGGTGCCAGGTGCCGTCCAGCGGGACGCCGGCGGCCGCCGCGACCCGGTCACGGGATTCCAGCAGGCGGGTACGGAGCCCACCATGAAGACGCTCTGACTCAGATGCGGCTGCCCGTGGCCACCGAGTCGGCCGCCGCGACCACGTCGGCGACCAGGTCCGCCGTGTCCTCCGTGCCCGCGGCGAGCCGGACCAGACCCGGCGGGACCGCGGCGGCGATCTGCTCCTCGTCGAGCATGCCCCGCCACATGGACGCCGGGTGCACGGCCAGCGACTCCACGCCGCCGAGACTGGCCGACCGGCGGGCGTGGCGCAGCCGGCCGAGGAACGCGTCGGCCGCCTCGAAACCGCCGGTGAACTCGACGCTCAGCACCCCGCCGAACCCGCTCATCTGACCGACCGCCAGCTTGTGCTGCGGGTGGGAGGCCAGGCCGGGATAGTGCACCCGGCTCACGGCGGGGTGGGCGTCCAGAGCCTCCGCGAGCGCCTGGCCGTTGGCGTTGTGCCGGGGCATCCGCAGCGGCAGGGTGCGCATACCGCGCAGCAGCAGCCACGCGTCGAACGGCCCGAGTACGGCGCCGGTGAGCAGACCGGTGTCCCAGACCTTGTCGAGGAGTCCGGCCGGACCGGCCAGCACGCCGGCGGAGACGTCGGTATGGCCGTTGAGGTACTTGGTCGCGCTGTGCCAGACCAGGTCGACGCCGAAGTCCGCCGGGCGCTGGTTCAGCGGGGTGGCGAAAGTGTTGTCGGCCATGGTCAGCACGTCCTGGGCGCGGGCCAGGTCCGTGACGGCGCGCAGGTCGGTGATCTGGAGCAGCGGATTGCTCGGGGTCTCGACCAGGATCAGGCGGGTCCGTGGGGTCAGCGCATTCGCGAACGCGGCCGGATCGGTCTGGTCGACCAGCGTGGTCGTCACGCCGAACCGGGGCAGCAGGTTCAGCAGCAGCGACGCCGTACCGCCATACGTGGACCGCTGCCCGACGACATGGTCGCCGGCGGAGACCAGGGCCAGTACGGCGGTGGTGAGCGCGGCCATACCCGACGCCGTCACCATGGCCGCCTCGGTCCCCTCCAACTCCGCGACGACGGCCGCGACCTGGGCATGGTTCGGGTTGCCGAAGCGGGTGTAGAAGTCCTGGCCGCGCGGGTCGACGGCGGCCCGCGCGAAGGTCTCGCCGTCCGGGGCCGAGAAGGCCGCCGTCTGGTAGATGGGCGGTGCCACGGCGCGCCGCGGAAGGACGTCGCGATCGGCGTGGACGGTGACTGTGCTGCTGCCCGGCATGGCTGCGTGCCCTTCCGCGGTCGGTCGGTGTGACGCGGTCAAGCGTGACCGACGGAAACACGAAAGGGATCGAATCTCGGCAACATTGGCAGCACATTGCGCCGCGATAGGGGTGCTGAATTGTGCTAGTGGACGAACTCGCGCAATTTCATGCTCACACGGTGATCGTGCCGCGGATGCAGACGGTCGTGGCACCACTCACCCACACCGTGCCGTCCGCGTCGGCGGTGACCTCGATGGCCGCGGCCCGTCCCACTCGCGCGCCCTGCGAGACCCGGTAGGCGGCGGGAGCCGCGCCGGTCGAGGTGAGCCACTGTCCGACGGCGGCGTTCATGCTGCCGCAGGCGGGGTCCTCGGGCACTCCGCAGCGCGGAGCGAAGGTCCGCATCTCGAAGTCGTACGGGGACCCGTCCGGGTGGGCCCCGATCGCGCCGACCATCGCGTCCGGGATGCGGGAGAGGTCGGGTTCGAGGGCCAGCACCTCGTCGGCGGTGGCCAGCCGGACCACGGCCCACCCCGGCCCGTTGTCCACCCACTGGTGGGCGAGGACCCGATCCCGTCCGATGCCGAACGCCCCGACTATCCGCTCCAGGTACTCGTCGTCGAGCGCGCCGTCCCGCACCAGCGGCGGCGCGGCGAAGGACAGCACACCCTCCCCGCGGCGCACGGTGACGAGACCGGCGCCGCACTCCTGCACGATCCGGTCCGCGAGCCGCGGCACACCGCCACCGTCCAGCCAGGCGCACGCGGAGCCAAGGGTGGGGTGACCGGCGAACGGCAGCTCACCGTCCGGCGTGAAGATCCGCAGCCGGTAGTCCGCCTCGGCGACGGTGGGGGCCACCACGAACGTGGTCTCGGACAGATTCGTCCACCGCGCCACGAGCTGCATCTGCTCGTCCGTCAGATCCACCCCGTCGAGAACGACCGCGACCGGGTTGCCGCGATAGGGGCTCGTCGAGAAGACGTCGACCTGGACGAACGAGCGGTTGCGCGGCGGCATGGTCATCACGGCCCTTTCGGTGACGGAGCCGGCTCCATCACAACCGCATCCCGCGCCGCCAGGACATGGCCAGTGGCAACAAAGTGGACTGGCTCAGGCCGCGGCCAGCTCGCACCACACGTACTTCCCCCGGTCGCCGAACCTCGACAGCGGCTGCCACCCCCACAGATCCGAACAGGCCCGTACGAGCGCCAGCCCCCGTCCGTCCTCCACCTCCCCGAGCCGCTCCAACGGCACGGGCGGCTCGGGCGGTTCGGGGTCCGCGTCCCACGCGCCGATGCCCTCTTTATCGATTCCGAGGCTCAGCTCAGCGTCTATCGAACGCGCTTCCGTAGGGTTGAGGCTGTATCGCTCACCCCCGAACGGTCGCGGGACTTCATCCACAAGCTGGCGAAAGAGCTGTGAGGCACCCCATGGACACCTGGCGGAAGTCGTCGTACTCAGGCGAAGGCGACGGCAACGACTGCGTCGAGATAGCCCCCACCCCCACCCGCACAGCCGTCCGCGACTCCAAAGCCCCCGCCCGCGCCACCCTCACCTTCCCGACGGGGGCCTTCGCCGCGTTCGTTGCGGAGCTCAAGTCTGCGGGGTCAGCGGGACGGTAGGCGCCGCGCCCTGCAGCGCCGTGACCCGCTCGATGAGCAGCGCCGCCAGCACGGCCGCCGCGAGCATGAGGGCCTCCGTCACCACGAGGCAGGGCAGCGAGCCGGGGGCCACCCGGCTTACCGCCGTGAGCAGCAGCGCGTGCGCGACCCAGGCGCCCCACCACAGGTTCACCAGGGTTGTCTCCCGCTGCTCCCAGGACGCGGAGCCGGCGCGCCCGATGTCGAGCACGATCCGGCGCGGGGCGATGAGGTTGACCACTGGTATGAACCAGGCGCCGATCAGCCAGCCCCGGCTCGGGACCGCGGCCTCTGGGGACAGCGCCTGGGCGTTGCGCCGGGAACGGGCCAGCCACACGAGGAACAGGACGGTCGCGAGCGTCATCAGATTCACGAAGATCATGGAGACGAGGCCGGACCTGTTCAGGTACGCGGCCGTGGGGTGCAGGTGGCGGTCCCGGACGGCCACCGCGCGGAACACGTCCGCCACGGCCGCCGCAACTATGAGGGCCTGCGCGGAGCGGGCGAGGAACCGGGGAGTCGTGCGGGCGGCGCTCGTCATCGTCTTCGGCCTGTCTCGATAGGTCTGCGGCACCGCGACGGAGGCCGGCTCGGAGTGATCATAGGGCCCGGTCGCGTCCGAAAGTCAGGTCGTCGGCGGGCCGGGACGGAGCAGGCCGGTCGGGGTCGGGGGCCGAACCATGCCAAGGCACGCCTCCCGGCATCATGACGCGTGGCGCCGCCGCGGAGGTTGCACCCGCGCGACGCCCTGAAATCCACACCCCGTCCCCGACTGTCAGTCCCCGCCAGTACCGTCGGATCATGGCTGACCAGGCGGGAACCCCCACAGGCGAACGACGGCTCGCCACCGTCGAAGGCGTGCTCGAACGCATCACGTACGCGAACGAGGAGAACGGTTACACGGTCGCCCGCGTCGACACCGGCAGAGGTGCCGGTGATCTCCTCACGGTCGTCGGCGCGCTGCTCGGTGCCCAGGTGGGGGAGTCGTTGCGGCTGGAGGGGCGGTGGGGGTCGCATCCGCAGTACGGGAAGCAGTTCACCGTCGAGAACTACACGACCGTGCTGCCGGCCACCGTGCAGGGGATACGGCGTTATCTGGGATCCGGGCTGGTCAAGGGCATCGGGCCGGTGTTCGCCGACCGGATCACCCAGCACTTCGGGGTGGACACCCTGCGGATCATCGAGGAGGAGCCGAAGCGGCTCGTCGAGGTGCCGGGGCTCGGCCCGAAGCGGACGAAGAAGATCGCCGACGCCTGGGAGGAACAGAAGGCGATCAAGGAGGTCATGCTCTTCCTCCAGACCGTCGAGGTGTCGACGTCGATCGCCGTGCGGATCTACAAGAAGTACGGGGACGCGTCGATCTCCGTCGTGAAGAACCAGCCGTACCGGCTCGCGGCGGACGTCTGGGGCATCGGGTTCCTCACCGCCGACAAGATCGCCCAGTCGGTGGGGATCCCGCACGACAGTCCGGAGCGGGTGAAGGCCGGGCTGCAGTACGCCCTGTCCCAGTCCGCCGACCAGGGGCACTGCTACCTCCCCGAGGAGCGGCTCATCGCGGACGCCGTGAAACTCCTCCAGGTCGACACCGGCCTGGTCATCGACTGCCTCGCCGAGCTGGCGGGGCCGCCCGAGGACGGGGAGGACCCGGGCGTCGTACGGGAGAAGCTCCCCGGCCCGGCCCCGGACGCCGAACCCGTCACCGCCGTCTACCTCGTCCCCTTCCACCGGGCCGAAGTCGCCCTCGCCTCCCAGCTGCTGCGCCTGCTGCGCACCGACGAGGACCGGATGCCGTCGTTCCGCGACGTCGCCTGGGACAAGGCGCTCGCCTGGCTGACGAACCGCACCGGCGTCGACCTCGCCCCCGAGCAGGAGGCGGCCGTCAGGCTGGCGCTGACCGAGAAGGTGGCGGTGCTGACCGGCGGGCCCGGCTGCGGCAAGTCGTTCACCGTCAGGTCGATCGTGGAGCTGGCGCGGGCGAAGAAGGCGAAGGTGGTGCTCGCCGCTCCCACCGGACGGGCGGCCAAGCGGCTCGCCGAGCTGACCGGGGCCGAGGCGTCCACCGTGCACCGGCTCCTCGAACTGAAGCCCGGCGGGGACGCGGCCTACGACCGGGACCGGCCGCTCGATGCCGACCTGGTGGTGGTGGACGAGGCGTCGATGCTCGATCTGCTCCTCGCCAACAAGCTGGTCAAGGCCGTGCCGCCCGGTGCGCACCTCCTCTTCGTGGGGGACGTGGACCAACTGCCCAGCGTCGGGGCGGGGGAGGTGCTGCGGGACCTGCTCGCCGACGGCGGCCCGATCCCCGCCGTCCGGCTCACCCGGGTCTTCCGGCAGGCCCAGCAGTCCGGCGTGGTGACCAACGCGCACCGGATCAACGCGGGTCAGCATCCGGTCACCGACGGCATGAAGGACTTCTTCCTCTTCGTGGAGGACGAGACGGAGGAGGCGGGCAAGCTCGCCGTGGACGTCGCCGCCCGCCGCATTCCGGCCAGGTTCGGGCTCGATCCGAGGCGGGACGTGCAGGTGCTCGCGCCCATGCACCGCGGCCCGGCCGGCGCCGGCGTGCTCAACGGCCTGCTGCAGCAGGTCATCACCCCGGCCCGGCCCGAGCTGCCCGAGAAGCGGTTCGGCGGGCGGGTGTTCCGGGTCGGCGACAAGGTCACCCAGATCCGCAACAACTACGAGAAGGGCGAGAACGGCGTCTTCAACGGCACCGTGGGCGTGATCGCCTCGCTCGACCCGGTCGACCAGCGCCTCACCGTGCTGACCGACGAGGACGAGGAGGTGCCGTACGAGTTCGACGAACTGGACGAACTGGCCCACGCCTACGCCGTGACCATTCACCGTTCACAGGGGAGTGAATATCCGGCGGTGGTGATCCCGGTCACCACCGGAGCCTGGATGATGCTGCAGCGGAACCTGCTCTACACGGCGGTCACCCGGGCCAGGAAGCTGGTCGTCCTCGTCGGTTCGCGCAAGGCGATCGGCCAGGCGGTGCGCACGGTGTCCGCAGGTCGGCGCTGTACGGCGCTGGACTTCCGGCTCGGCCGGAGCGATCTCCGGAAAAATGATCGATCAAATGAGTCGTGAAGGTCACAGAGCCCTTCCACAGAGAGAGACAAGGGGGCAGGATGAGCAGGTTGGCGGCACTGAGTGCCGCCGATAGGCCCAACGGTCGACCCCGAGTGCACTCTCCTGAGCCAAATGGGGGATGGTAGAGACAGTCAGGGCACCTCGAAGATGAGGCACTACGTCGGTGAGGGAAGACGTGAGCGACAACTCTGTAGTACTGCGGTACGGCGACGGCGAGTACACCTACCCGGTGGTCGACAGCACCGTCGGCGACAAGGGCTTCGACATCGGGAAGCTCCGCGCCCAGACCGGTCTCGTGACCCTGGACAGCGGCTACGGCAACACCGCTGCCTATAAATCCGCCATCACCTACCTCGACGGCGAGGCGGGCATCCTCCGCTACCGCGGCTACCCGATCGAGCAGCTGGCGGAGCGCTCCACCTTCCTGGAGGTGGCCTACCTGCTGATCAACGGTGAGCTGCCGACCGTGGACGAGCTCACCACGTTCAAGAACGAGATCACGCGGCACACGCTGCTGCACGAGGACGTCAAGAACTTCTACCGGGGCTTCCCGCGTGACGCCCACCCGATGGCCATGCTGTCCTCGGTGGTCTCCGCGCTGTCCACGTTCTACCAGGACAGCCACAACCCGTTCGACGCGCAGCAGCGCGACCTCTCCACCATCCGGCTGCTCGCCAAGCTTCCGACGATCGCCGCGTACGCGTACAAGAAGTCGGTCGGCCACCCGTTCGTCTACCCGCGCAACGACCTCTCCTACGTGGAGAACTTCCTGCGCATGACGTTCTCGGTCCCGGCGCAGGACTACGAGCTGGACCCGGTCGTGGTCTCGGCGCTGGACAAGCTGCTGATCCTGCACGCGGACCACGAGCAGAACTGCTCGACCTCCACGGTCCGGCTGGTCGGCTCGTCGCAGGCGAACATGTTCGCGTCGATCTCCGCGGGCATCTCCGCCCTCTGGGGCCCGCTGCACGGCGGCGCCAACCAGTCGGTCCTGGAGATGCTGGAGGGCATCCAGGTCAACGGCGGCGACGTCGACTCCTTCATCCGCAAGGTGAAGAACAAGGAGGACGGCGTCCGCCTGATGGGCTTCGGCCACCGGGTGTACAAGTCCTTCGACCCGCGCGCGAAGATCATCAAGGCCGCGGCGCACGACGTCCTCTCGGCTCTCGGCAAGTCCGACGAGCTGCTGGACATCGCGCTCAAGCTGGAGGAGCACGCGCTCTCCGACGACTACTTCGTCTCGCGCAACCTCTACCCGAACGTCGACTTCTACACCGGCCTGATCTACCGCGCCATGGGCTTCCCGACCGAGATGTTCACGGTCCTGTTCGCCCTCGGCCGGCTGCCCGGCTGGATCGCGCAGTGGCAGGAAATGATCAAGGAGCCCGGCTCCCGCATCGGCCGCCCGCGCCAGATCTACACGGGCGTCGTCGAGCGCGACTTCGTGCCGGTCGAGGAGCGCTGAACGCGCTAGCGGCCATACGGGCCTAGCAGAAGGCGCCCTGGAGCGCCGGTCCCCCCACGGGCCGGCGACCAGGGCGCCTTCCCGTGTCCCGGTGCGGATTCCCCCCACGGGATCCGGCCGGGCGCTCGGTACGGCAGCGCCTGAATCGCTGCTTCGAGCACGACGGGCAGCACCCGCCGTACTCCATCCAGTGATGCGGTGCGATCTGCCGGGACCCGTACGGCACGGGAGGGCCGCTCAAAGCTTCCCGTCGTACGTGCCCCGGCAACGCATCTCTGAGGAAGTCCCCCAAGACATCCCCAGATGCCAGGTCAGCGCCCCCCAAGACGCATCTCTGACATCGCCAACTTAGACCTTCGAACCCCTTCGATGGTTACGTTCACATCACTGTGATCTGCGTCTCTTGCATCTGTCCGATAGATGCGCAAGAGCCCCGATATGGTGATCGGAGCTCAAGCGTAAGGATGATGCGCGAGCCTTGTGAAGAGCTTATGTGAGGTGCGCGTTGGACTCCAGGGGGACTCATACATCCACTGGGCCGAACCGTCGGTAACTTTCAGCGGAAGGTGCGCAGCCGCAGACTGTTGGTCACCACGAAGACCGACGAGAAGGCCATCGCGGCCCCCGCGATCATCGGGTTGAGGAGGCCGGCGGCGGCCAGCGGGAGCGCGGCCACGTTGTAGCCGAAGGCCCACACGAGGTTGCCCTTGACGGTGGCGAGGGTCCGCCGGGACAGCCGGATCGCGTCCGCCGCAACCCGCAGGTCCCCGCGCACCAGGGTCAGGTCGCCGGCCTCGATCGCCGCGTCCGTCCCGGTGCCCATGGCCAGCCCGAGATCGGCGGTGGCCAGTGCCGCCGCGTCGTTGACGCCGTCGCCGACCATGGCGACCGTCCGCCCCTCGCGCTGCAGCCGCCGTACGGCGTCCACCTTGTCCTCGGGCAGCACCTCGGCGACGACCTCGGTGATCCCGACCGCCTTCGCGACCGATTCGGCCACCGCCCGGTTGTCCCCGGTCAGCAGGACCGGCGTCAGCCCGAGCGCGCGCAGTTCGCGGACCGCCTCGGCGCTGGTCTCCCTGACCGCGTCGGCGACGGCGACGACACCCCGCGCCTCCCCGTCCCAGCCGACCAGGACGGCGGTGCGGCCCTCCTGCTCGGCCCGGGAGCGGGCCAGGGCCAGCTCCTTTGGCACCACGTCGAAGAGGCGCCCCACGGCCACCTCGCGGCCCTCCACGCGCCCTCGGACGCCCCGTCCCGGGACGTTCGCGAAGTCCTCGACCGGGGGCAGCGCCCCGACCCGCTCGGCAGCGCCCGCGGCGATCGCCCTGGCCACCGGATGCTCGGAGGCGTGTTCGAGAGCGCCCGCGAGCCGCAGCACCTCGTCCTCGTCGGTGCCCTGGACGGCGTACACCTCCTGCAGGCTCATCCGGCCGGTGGTCACCGTCCCGGTCTTGTCGAGCACGACGGTGTCGACCCGGCGCGTGGACTCCAGGACCTCCGGGCCCTTGATGAGGATGCCGAGCTGCGCGCCCCGACCGGTGCCGACCATCAGCGCGGTCGGCGTGGCCAGCCCCAGGGCGCACGGGCAGGCGATGATCAGGACGGCGACGGCGGCCGTGAACGCGGCGGCCAGGTCCCCGGTGACGCCCAGCCAGACCCCGAAGGTGCCGAGCGCGATCAGGATGACGACCGGTACGAAGACGGCGGAGATCCGGTCGGCGAGCCGCTGCACCTCGGCCTTGCCGTTCTGGGCCTCCTCCACCAGCCGCGCCATCCGCGCGAGCTGCGTGTCGGCGCCGACCCGGGTCGCCGCGACGAGCAGCCGCCCGCCCGCGTTCACGGTCGCGCCCGTGACGGCGTCGCCGACGGTCACGTCCACCGGCACGGACTCGCCGGTCAGCATCGACGCGTCCACCGCGGACGCCCCCTCGACCACGGTGCCGTCGGTGGCGACCTTCTCCCCGGGCCGGACGACGAACCGGTCGCCGACCGCGAGCGACGCCACCGGGACCCGCACCTCGCGCCCGTCCCGCAGCACCGCGACGTCCCTGGCGCCCAGCTCCATGAGCGCCCGCAGGGCCGCCCCCGCACGCCGCTTGGAGCGTGCCTCCAGGTAGCGGCCGAGCAGGATCAGCGCGACGACCCCGGAGGCCACCTCCAGGTAGATCGTGGACGCGCCGTCCATCCGGGAGACGGTGAACCGGAACTCGTCGTGCATGCCCGGCATGCCCGCGTCGCCGACGAACAGCGCCCACAGCGACCAGCCGAACGCGGCCAGCGTGCCGACCGAGACCAGGGTGTCCATGGTGGCGGCGCCGTGCCGGGCGTTGGTCCAGGCGGCCCGGTGGAACTGCGCGCCGCCCCAGATCACGACCGGGGCCGCGAGCGTCAGCGACAGCCACTGCCAGTTGTCGAACTGCAGCGCGGGGATCATCGCGAGCAGCACGACCGGGGCCGCGAGCAGGGCGGAGACCAGCAGGCGGTGGCGCAGGGCGGCGAGTTCGGGATCCCGCTCCGCCCCGGCCTCCTGCTCCGGTTCCGGCGTCGGCGGCGCCGGCTCCTCGGCGGTGTAACCCGTCTTCACGACCGTCGCGATCAGGTCGGCGACCTGAACCCCCTGGGGGTATGTGACCTTCGCCTTCTCGGTCGCGTAGTTCACGGTGGCGGTGACGCCGTCCATGCGGTTGAGCTTCTTCTCGACCCGGGCGGCGCAGGAGGCGCAGGTCATGCCGCCGATGAGCAGCTCGACCTCGGACTCGCCGCCGGCCGGGCGCGGCAGGGTTATCGGTGTCTGTGCGGTGGCGGTGCTGGTGGTGGTGCTGGTCGTCATGTCCGGACTCCAGACAAAGGACCGGACCGCGCGGAGCCAGTATCAGCTGGTCGGCACGGCCCGGCGGGGAGATACGTTTCCGTCGTACGTGCTGTTTGTGCTGCCTGTGGTGCTTGTGCTGCTCGTGGTGCCTGCCGGTGCGGGTGCCGGGCCCTCAGACGCGTCCGGCGAGCTCGAAGCCCGCCTCGTCGACGGCGGCGCGGACCGCCTCCTCGTCGAGCGGGGCGGCGGAGACGACCGTGACCTCGCCGCTGGCCGCGACGGCCGTCACCGAGCTGACGCCGGGCAGTGCGGAGATCTCCGCGGAGACTGAACCCTCACAGTGTCCGCAGCTCATGCCGGTCACCTTGTAGACGGCGGTCACGGAGCCGGGGGTGTCGGTCTGGGCGGTCATGTCGTTCTCCTCGTCGAGGCGTGTGGGGCCGATGGGGCCCACGAGGGAACCCCACTGTCGTCACACTATACCCCTAGGGGGTATTTCTCCAAGAGGGGTCCCGGCGCGCCAGCGAGAGCACCCAGGCGACGCCGAGCAGTGACACGAGTACCAGCAGACCGACCGAGAACACCGTGAAAAGGTGCTCCTGTGCCGCGCTGGGCCGTGGCATGTACCCCTCGGCGAACAGCCGCCGGTCCGGTCCGGTACCCGCCAGACGAGCCACCAGCCAGATCGCGACGCCGTGCGTGGAGTCCCACAGGGCGTGCAGCAGGGCTACCCCGAGACAGGTCGCGACGACCGGGGCGGTGACACGGAATCGGCCGTTCGGGCGCCGGAAGGAGAGCAGGACGCCGCCGGCGATCGCCGTCCACAGGCCGTGCCCGAAGGGGGCCACCACCCCGCGCAGGATCTCCGTCTCGATCAGCGCGCGCAGGTCGACGCCCTCGGTGGAGACGGCCGCGTCGAACGCGTACCCGGCGCTCTCCAGGGCCGCGAAGCCGAAGCCGACCGCGGCGCCGAGCACCAGCCCGGCCCGCATGCCCCGGATCCCGGGCAGCCGGCGCAGCACGAACACCAGCGCGCCGAGCTTCACCGCCTCCTCGATCAGGCCGACGCAGACGAACATCCCCCAGGAGGGGCGGACCAGGTAGGACTCCATCACCGAGGCGCCCAGCACCCCGAGCGTGCCGCCGGTCAGGAAGGAGCCGAGGACGGCGCTGACGCCGAGGTCGCGGCCGTGCCGCTCGTAGGCCCACAGCACGAAGACGACCGGGACGAGAAAGCTGCCGAGGAGGATCAGCGTCGGCAGCAGGGTGGTGTTCTTCGTCGTGTACGTGACCACCGCGGTCAGCGCCCACAGGGCGAGCCCGCCGCCGAGGCAGCGCCTCCACAGGCCGGCGCGGATGCGGGGGTACGGCGGTGGCGGCTGCTGCGGACCGGGGATCCGGGCCTGCGGACGGCCGGGCGGCGGAGAGTGGGTCACGGCGGGTCCCCCTTGTGCTCCTGCGGGTGCGGGTGGCGCTCGTCGGCTCGGGATCGGCGCGAGACCGGTGCGATTTACCCGCACTTTAGGCATATGTGCCGTGGGGCGCAGTCCGGGGGGTTCGAGGGGGTGGTCGGCGTGCCGCCGGGGCGGGGTGGCGGCCGGTCAGCCGGCCGGTCAGTCTGCGGGGCGGCCGAGGCGGTCGCCGACCAGGGGTTCCAGGTAGCGGGTGAGCACATCCTTGATCTCCTGGATGTACGCCTGGCGCTCGGCGCCCTCGTGGCCGAGCACCAGCTCCAGGCCCGCCTTGTAGATGCCGAGGCTGACGTGCGCCGTGCGCGTGATGTGGGCCTTGTCGGCGTCCGGCGGGAGGAGCGAGGCGAGCAGGCCCTCGATGCGGCCGAGCAGGTTGGTGTGCAGGGCGTCGTGGGCCTCGGTGATCCCGCCGGGCACGTCGGGGCCGTGCATCAGCGCGAAGAACACGGGGTGCTCGGTGTTGAAGGCGGTGAGGCGGTCCACGGTGGCGCCGACCGCGTCCGTCAGCGAGGTGCCGGGGGCGATCGGTGCGAGCGCCTCGCCGTAGGTGTCCCGCAGGTCGTGCATGAGCCGGTCGCCCAGCTCGACCGCGATCGCCTCCTTGTTCGGGAAGAACTGGTACAGCGTGCCGGGGGAGACGCCGGCCTCGCGGGCGATGGCGTTGGTGCTGGCGGCCGTGTAGCCCGAGGTGCAGAAGACCGAGGCGGCGGCTTCGAGCAGCTGCTGGATGCGCCGCTCGCCGCGGGCCTGCCGCCGGCGCGGCTGCTCCTTGGCCGTGGCCGTGGCCGCGCCGTCGGGGCCGTGGGGGCCGTCGGGCTGCTCTGGCATGTCGGGCTTGTCGGGCACGCGTTATCCCCAGCTCTTCGAACGCGATTGACAAACGCGAGCGGTCGCTCGCATTCTGGTGGAACGCGAGCGTCGACTCGTGTTTGCCAGTCTAAAAGGCAATGGCCGACCCATGCTGCCCTGTGCACGAAGCGGATGCGTACCGGCAGGCAGTGGTCAGGGTGAAGGGGGCACCGCAGGATGACCGATGTCGACAAGCCCTCGGCGGCCGGGAGCGGGGCCCGCCCGGGGGGCTGGACCAGGTTCGTGACCGCCCGTCCGCGGCTCTCGCTGCTGCTCGCCCTGGTGATCACCGCGCTCGCCGTGCTGGCCGGCAGCGGGGTCGCCGACCGGCTGGGCAGCGGCGGCTGGGAGGACCCGGCCGCCGAGTCGACGTACGCGACGAAGGCGCTGGAGCGCGAGTTCCCGGACTCCCAGCCCAACCTGCTCCTGCTGGTGGACGCGCGGGGCGGCTCGGTGGACGGCCCCGCGGTGGCGGCCGAGGCGAAGGCCCTCGCCACCCGGCTCTCCGGCGAGAGGGGCGTCATAGGCGTCGGCTCGTACTGGCAGACCAAGTCGCCGTCCCTGCGCGCCGAGGACGGCCACGAGGCCCTGATCGCGGCCCGCATCACCGGTGACGAGAAGGCGGCCGCAGACACCCTGGACCGCATCGCCCCGCACTACCGGGGCGCGCACGGACCGGTCACGGTCAGGGTCGGCGGCATGGTGGCGGTCCGCAGCGACATGCAGACGATCATCAAGGAGGACCTGGCCCGCGCGGAGCTGATCGCCCTGCCCATCACCCTGGTCCTGCTGGTGATGGTGTTCGGCAGCGCGATCGCGGCCCTGCTCCCGCTGGGCATCGGCATCGTCGCCATCCTCGGCACGAACGCGGTCCTGCGCGGCATCACGTCCTTCACGGACGTCTCGGTCTTCGCGATGAACCTGACCACGGCCCTCGGTCTCGGCCTGGCCATCGACTACGCGCTCTTCATCGTCCGCCGCTTCCGCGAGGAACTGGCCACGGGGGCCGACCCGCTGACGGCGGTCGGCACCACCCTGCGCACCGCCGGCCGTACCGTACTCTTCTCGGCCCTGACGGTGGCCGTCTCCCTGGCGGCGATGCTCGTCTTCCCCCAGTACTTCCTCCGCTCCTTCGCCTACGCCGGCATAGCGGTGGTCCTGCTGGCCGCGGCCGCCGCCCTGATCCTGCTCCCGGCGGCGCTGGTCCTGCTGGGCGACCGGGTCAACGCGCTTGACCTGCGCCGGCTGTTGCGCCGAGGCCGCGAAGCCCGGCCCTCCGGCGCCGAGGGCACGGCCTGGGCCCGTGCCGCGACCCTGGTGATGCGCAGGGCCCCGCTCTTCGCCGTCGCCACCACGGCCTTCCTGATCGTCCTCGGACTGCCGTTCCTGGGCGTGAAGTTCGGAACCGCCGACGACCGCCAGCTCCCGGCCGGCGCCGAGTCCCACGCCGTCCAGCAGCACATCCGGGACGGTTTCCCCGGCAACCCCGGCGGCGACCTCGAAGTCCTGGCCGAGGGCGGGGCGACCCGGGCGCAGTACACGGCCTACAAGGAACGGGTGGCGGCCCTGCCGGAGGTGGCCGCAGTGGCCGGGCCCCTGGTCAAGGGCGACGCGGCGTACTTCACGGTGCAGCCGAAGGGCGAGTCGGTGGACGACGGGGCCCAGCGCCTGGTGGGCGAACTGCGTGCGCTGAACACCCCGTTCGACACGAAGGTGACCGGCACGGCGGCGGTCCTGGTCGACTCCAAGCACGCCATCGGGGAGCGCCTGCCCTGGGCGGCGGCGATCATAGCGATCGTCACCCTGCTGCTGGTCTTCCTCCTCACCGGCAGCGTCCTCATCCCCGTACAGGCGGTCCTGCTCAACGCGCTCAGCCTGACGGCGATGTTCGGCGCGGTGGTCTGGGTCTTCCAGGACGGCCACCTCTCGCACCTGCTGGGCTTCACCAGCCCGGGCTCGATCGAGACCACGCTCCCGGTCCTGATGTTCTGCGTGGCCTTCGGCCTCTCGATGGACTACGGGGTGTTCCTGCTCTCCCGCATCAAGGAGGAGTACGACAACGGGGGCACCTCCCAGGCCCTTGAGGCAGTGGGGGAGGGCGACCACGAGCGGGCGGTCCGGCTCGGCCTGCAGCGCACCGGGGGCCTGATCACCGCGGCGGCGATCATCCTCGCGGTGGTGATGGTGGCGATCGGCACCTCCCGGGTCACCAACACCAAGATGCTCGGCCTCGGCATCGCCCTGGCCGTCCTGATGGACGCCATGGTCGTCCGCAGCCTCCTGGTCCCGGCCATCATGCGCCTCACGGGCAGGGCCACTTGGTGGGCACCGGCCCCCCTGCGCCGCTTCCACGACCGGTTCGGCTTGAGCGAGGGTGAACAGCAGGCGCCCCCGTCGGACGTGTCCCCCTCGGACGGGCCCTCCTCGGACGGGCCCTCCTCGGACGGGCCCTCCTCGGACGGGCCCCCCTCGGACGGGCCCCAAGGGGGCGCGGGGGACTGCGTGACCGGCCACGACGGCGCCGCGGTCGGCAGTCGGTGATCGGCACATCACGGCACTCCCGGCGGAGCGCTTAGCCTGCGCGCAGCCCCCGAAAGGAGCCCGCGCGATGCGAGCCGTCGTCTTCGACCACTACGCCACCCCCGCCGAGGTACGGGACGTCCCCGACCCCCGCCCGGCCCCCCACGGCGTGGTCGTCCGCGTGGAGGCCACCGGCCTGTGCCGGAGCGACTGGCACGGCTGGCGGGGGCGCGACCCGGACATCACCCTCCCGCACGTCCCCGGTCACGAACTGGCCGGGGTCGTCGAGGAGACCGGCGCCGGGGTGACCGCCTGGCGGCCCGGCGACCGGGTCACCGTCCCCTTCGTCTGCGCCTGCGGCAGCTGCCCGTCCTGCGCGGCCGGCGACCAGCAGGTCTGCGAGCGCCAGACCCAGCCCGGCTTCACGCACTGGGGCTCCTTCGCCCAGTACGTGGCGCTGGACCACGCGGACGTGAACCTGGTGGCGATCCCGGACGACATGTCGTACGCCACCGCCGCCTCCCTGGGCTGCCGCTTCGCCACCGCCTTCCGCGCGGTGGTCCAGCAGGGCCGGGTCGCGCCGGGCGAGTGGGTGGCGGTGTACGGCTGCGGGGGCGTGGGCCTGTCCGCGGTGATGATCGCGGCGGCGTCGGGGGCGCGGGTGGCGGCGGTCGACGTGTCGCCGCAAGCCCTGGATCTGGCAAGGAAGTTCGGCGCGGCCCACGGCGTGAACGCGTCGGAGACCGCGGACCCCGCCGCGGCGGTGCGCGACCTGACCTCCGGCGGCGCCCACCTCTCCCTGGACGCCCTCGGCTCACCCGCCACCTCGGCCGCCTCGGTCAACTCGCTGCGCCGGCGCGGCCGTCACGTCCAGGTGGGCCTGCTGCCGTCCCCGGACGGCAACACCCCCGTGCCGCTGGCCCGCGCGATCACCCTGGAGCTGGAGCTCCTCGGCAGCCACGGCATGGCGGCCCACGCGTACCCGGCCATGCTGGAACTGGTCCGCTCCGGCGCCCTCCGCCCCGACCTCCTCGTCACCTCGACGATCACCCTGGACGCGGCCCCGGCGGCCCTGGCGGCGATGGACGGGGCGTCGCCCGGGGCCGGGGTGACGGTCATCGAGCCCTGGGCCTGACCCGGCCGCGTCCCGCCTCACAGGTCTCTGCGCCCCCGGTTGCCCGGCCGGGAGGCGACCCAGGCGCGGACCGTGTCGGCGTACCAGTAGGGCTTGCCGCCCTCGACGTGGTCGGGCGGCGGGAGCAGCCCGTGCTTGCGGTAGGAGCGGACGGTGTCCGGCTGCACCCGGATGTGCGCCGCGATCTCCTTGTAGGACCAGAGCCGTCGGTCGGTCATGAGATGCACCTCCCTGCGCGCACCGCGGGGGCGACCGGAGGCGGTCGACGGGGGAGCCGGGCGCAGCGCTGGCGATCACAAAGCCTGTGCCCGGTGAACGACGCAGAGTGACTGTGCGCAAGCGCCTGTCGACCTGGTGTGACCGAGAGCCCGCGTACGCGCGACATGTGTGACACAAGGGGGGACTTTGTGACACGACCGGGGCACAGAAACGCGACGGCTCACCGGCGAGGCGCGTTGACAGCGATGTGAAGGTGAGCGATCCGTGCGGGCGCCGGGAATCGTGCGGCCGGCCACCTCTCCGCCCGCACCCGCGCACGCACCGTTTCCTCCGCTCCCGTGGGCGCCGTCGCCCCCATACTGTCGTCAGAATGTCCGGACAAACCATTGACACGACCTCCCCTCCCGGACTACAAACCACGGGAGAGCAATGACGAAGGGAAGCCGATGGCGTACGACCTGATCACCATGGGGCGGATCGGGGTGGACCTCTATCCGCTCCAGACCGGAGTCCCGCTCGCCCAGGTGTCGTCCTTCGGCAAGTTCCTCGGCGGGTCGGCGACGAACGTCGCCGTGGCGGCCGCCCGGCTCGGCCGCAGCACCGCCGTCATCACCCGCACCGGCGACGACGCCTTCGGCGCCTACCTGCACGAGGCGCTCCGGGGCTTCGGCGTGGACGACCGCTGGGTCACCCCGGTCCCCGGCCTGAACACCCCGGTCACGTTCTGCGAGATCTTCCCGCCGGACGACTTCCCGCTGTACTTCTACCGGCAGCCCAAGGCCCCGGACCTGGAGATCGACGCCCACGAGCTGGACCTGGACGCCGTCCGGTCCGCCCGCATCTTCTGGATCACCGGCACCGGCCTGAGCGAGGAACCCAGCCGTACGGCGACCCTCGCGGCCCTCGCCCACCGGGCCAAGGCCGGCACGACCGTCTTCGACCTCGACTGGCGCCCGATGTTCTGGCAGGACCCGGACGCCGCCCGGCCGTTCTACGCCGAGGCGCTCAAGCACGCCACCGTCGCGGTCGGCAACCTCGACGAGGTGGAGGTCGCGACCGGCGTGCGCGAGCCGCAGGCCGCCGCCCAGGCACTCCTCGACGCGGGTGTCGAGATCGCCGTCGTCAAGCAGGGCCCCAAGGGCGTCCTCGCCGTCAGCCGCGACGGCGACTCCGCCGAGGTCCCGCCGTTGCCCGTGAACGTCCTGAACGGCCTCGGCGCCGGCGACGCCTTCGGCGGCTCCCTCTGCCACGGCCTCCTCGAAGGCTGGGACCTGGAGAAGACCATGCGGCACGCCAACGCGGCCGGTGCCATCGTCGCCTCCCGCCTGGAGTGCTCCTCCGCGATGCCGACCGGTGACGAGATCGACGCCGCGCTCGCCGCCGGAGCGGTGCTGTGAGGGGCGGCCGCGTCGCGGGCGCGCACCCCGTCGACGGCGCCGGCGCCCCCGCCCGGCAGGTGAAGGTCGACGTCTCCGCCCTCGTCCACACCCGCACCCACCACCCCGAGGCGATCGCCGAGGCGGCCACCCGCCGCGTCCGCCGTCCGCTCCTCAACGAGGACGGCAAGCTGATGATCGTCGCCGCCGACCACCCGGCCCGCGGCGCCCTCGGCGTGGGCGGCGACAAGCTCGCCATGGCCAACCGGGCCGAACTGCTGGAACGGCTCTGCCTGGCGCTGTCCCGTCCCGGCGTCGACGGTGTCCTCGCCACCGCCGACATCCTGGACGACCTGCTCCTGCTCGGTGCCCTCGACGGCAAGGTCGTCATGGGCTCGATGAACCGCGGCGGACTGCAGGGCGCATCCTTCGAGCTCGACGACCGCTTCACCGGCCACCGCGCCGAGGACATACAGCGCCTCGGATTCGACGCCGGCAAGCTGCTGCTGCGCATCGACTACGACGACCCGGGCTCCCTCACCACCCTGGAGTCCACGGCGCGCGCCATCGACGACATGGCCGCGCGCCGGCTGCCGGTCTTCGTCGAGCCGTTCATCAGCAGGCGCACCACCGAGGGCAAGGTCAGGAACGACCTGTCGCCCGAGGCGGTCACCAAGTCCATCGCCATCGCCTCGGGCCTCGGCGGGAGTTCGGCCTACACCTGGCTGAAGGTCCCGGTCACCGACAACCCCGACGACATGGCCGAGGTCATGGAGACGTCCACGCTCCCCGCCGTTCTCCTCGGCGGCGAGGTCGGCGGCTCCGTCGAGGAACAGGCCGGCGCCTACGAGAAGTGGCGCAGCGCCCTGCGACTCCCCACCGTGCGCGGCCTGGTGGTCGGCCGCTCGCTGCTGTACCCGGCGGACGGCGACGTGGCCGCCGCCGTGGACACCGCCGTCGGACTCCTGTGAGGGCGAGAAGATGACGACCAACGAGCTGCATCTCACCAAGGGTTCGACCGCGAACGCCCCGTACGCGCTCGACATCGACCCCAAGCGGGCCGGTTGGGCGCACAGCAGCCTCCGGATCGTCGAACTGCCCCCAGGTGGAACGCACTTGTTCACCACCGGGGACAGCGAGTGGATCGTGCTTCCGCTGCAGGGCGGTTGTACGGTGCAAACAGAGGGAAACGAGTTCCAGATCCTGGGCCGGGAGAGCGTGTTCAGCGGAGTCTCCGACTTCGCGTACGTGCCCCGGGACGCCCAGGTCCAGATCGCCTCCGGCGCGGGAGGCCGCTTCGCCCTGGCAGGAGCGAAGTGCGAGCGACGACTCCCCGCCCGCTACGGCCCCGCGCCGGAGGTCCCCGTCGAGAACCGCGGCAGCGGCACCGCCGCCCGGCAGGTGCGCAACTTCGCCTCCGCGGACGCGTTCGACTGCGACAAGCTGATCGCCGTCGAGGTCGTCACCCCCGGCGGCAACTGGTCCTCGTACCCGTCCCACAAGCACGACGAGTACCGGCCCGGCGAGGAGTCGGAGCTGGAGGAGATCTACTACTTCGAGATCGACGGACCGAACGGATTCGGGTACCAGCGCGTATTCCCCTCCCGTGAGGGCGGTACGGACGTCCTCGCCGAGGTCCGCTCCGGCGACGCCGTGCTCGTTCCCGACGGATGGCACGGCCCGTCGATCGCGCAGCCCGGCCACGACATGTACTACCTGAACGTCATGGCGGGGCCCGGTGCGACGCGGGAGTGGCGGATCTGCTTCCACCCGGACCATACGGAGGGTTACCGATGACGCTTCGGTTGACCGTCGCGCAAGCGCTTGTCCGCTTCCTCGCCGTCCAGTTCACCGAGCGGGACGGCGAACGCCGCCGCCTGATCGGCGCCACCTGGGGCATCTTCGGCCACGGCAACGTGGCCGGCCTCGGCCAGGCACTGCTGGAGCACAGGGACGAGATGCCGTACCACCAGGGCCGCAACGAACAGGCCATGGTGCACGCGGCGGTCGGCTACGCGCGTCAATCGAACCGCCTCGCCACGCACGCCGTGACGACGTCCGTCGGGCCGGGCGCCACCAACCTGGTCACCGGCGCCGCCCTCGCCACCATCAACCACCTCCCGGTGCTCCTCCTGCCCGGCGACGTCTTCGCCACCCGCCCCGCCGACCCGGTCCTCCAGCAGCTCGAAGTCCCGCACGCGGCCGACGTGTCCGTCAACGACACCCTCCGGCCCGTCTCGAGGTTCTTCGACCGGATCAACCGCCCCGAACAGCTGATCCCCTCCGCCCTCGCCGCGATGCGGGTCCTCACCGACCCCGTCGAGACCGGCGCCGTCACCCTCGCCCTCCCGCAGGACGTGCAGGCCGAGGCGTACGACTGGCCGGAGGAGTTCTTCGCCGAGCGGGTGTGGGCCGTACGACGGCCGGGCGCCGACCCCGCCGAGCTCGCCGCGGCCGTCACGGCGATCAGGAACGCGCGCAGGCCCCTGGTCGTCGCGGGCGGCGGGGTGCACCACAGCCGTGCCGAGGCCGTGCTCGCCGGGTTCGCCGAGGCCACCCGCATCCCGGTCGCCTCCACCCAGGCCGGCAAGGGCTCGCTGCGCTGGGACCACCCGCAGGACGTCGGCGGCATCGGCCACACCGGCACCGCCACCGCCGACGAACTCGCCCGCACCGCCGACCTGGTGATCGGCGTCGGCACCCGCTACACCGACTTCACCACGGCCTCCGGCACCCTCTTCGAGAACCCGGACGTCCGCTTCCTCAACCTCAACATCGCCGCGTACGACGGCCACAAGCTGGCCGGCCTGCCGCTGGTGGCCGACGCCCGCAGCGCCCTCACGGAGCTGCGCGGGGCCCTGGACGGTCACCGCACCGCCGACTCGTACGTGAGCGAGTACACCGAGGACAAGGAGCGCTGGGAGCAGCGCGTCGACGCCTGCTACGAGGCCGACGAGCCCGACATCAGGCCGACCCAGCCGCAGGTCCTCGGCGCCCTGGACGCGCTGGTCGACGAGACGGACGTGCTGGTCAACGCGGCCGGCTCGCTCCCCGGCGACCTGCACCGGATGTGGCGGTCGCGGTCGCGGGACCAGTACCACCTGGAGTACGGCTACTCGTGCATGGGCTACGAGATACCGGCCGCCATCGGGGTGAAACTCGCGGCGCCGGAGCGGAACGTCTGGGCGCTGGTCGGCGACGGCACGTATCTGATGATGCCGACCGAGATCGTCACCGCCGTCCAGGAGGGCATCGCCGTCAAGGTGCTGCTGGTGCAGAACCACGGCTACGCCTCCATCGGCGGCCTCTCCGAGTCGGTGGGCGGCGAGCGGTTCGGTACCGCGTACCGCTTCACCTCGGACGACGGCACCTTCACGGGTGCCCCGCTCCCCGTCGACCTGGCCGCCAACGCGGCCAGCCTCGGCATGCGCGTCCTGCGCGCGAAGACTGTCCGGGACCTGCGCGCGGCACTCGCCGAGGCGCGGGCCGCCGACACTCCCACATGTGTCTACGTGGAGACCGAAACGGCCGACACTGTGTCGGGCCCGCCTCCCGCGCAGGCCTGGTGGGATGTACCTGTGGCCGAGACCGCGACCCGATCCTCCGCGGTCAAGGCACGTGAGCTCTACGAACGGCACGTCTCCACCCGACGCCGCCATCTGTGAAGGAGTAACCGGTCATGACGAAGATCGTCAACCACTGGATCGGCGGCAAGTCCGTCGACGGCACGTCGGGCAACTACGGGCCGGTCACCGACCCGGCCACCGGCGCGGTCACCACGAAGGTCGCGTTCGCGTCGGTCGACGAGGTCGACGCCGCGGTCGCCGCCGCCAAGGACGCGTTCGCCACCTGGGGCCAGTCCTCGCTGGCCAAGCGCACGGAGATCCTGTTCCGCTTCCGCGCCCTGCTGGACGCGAACCGGGACGCGATCGCCGAGCTGATCACGGCCGAGCACGGCAAGGTGCACAGCGACGCCCTCGGCGAGGTCGCCCGCGGCCTGGAGATCGTCGACCTGGCGTGCGGCATCAACGTGCAGCTGAAGGGCGAGCTGTCCACGCAGGTCGCGTCCCGCGTGGACGTCTCCTCGATCCGCCAGCCGCTCGGCGTGGTGGCGGGCATCACGCCGTTCAACTTCCCGGCGATGGTCCCGATGTGGATGTTCCCGATCGCCATCGCGACCGGCAACACCTTCGTCCTCAAGCCCTCCGAGAAGGACCCGTCCGCCTCGGTCAAGCTCGCCGAGCTGCTGGCCGAGGCCGGGCTGCCCGACGGCGTCTTCAACGTCGTCCACGGTGACAAGGTGGCCGTCGACCGCCTCCTGGAGCACCCGGACGTCAAGGCCGTCTCCTTCGTCGGCTCGACCCCGATCGCCCGCTACATCCACACCACCGCCTCCGCCAACCACAAGCGCGTGCAGGCGCTCGGCGGCGCCAAGAACCACATGCTGGTCCTCCCCGACGCCGACCTGGACGCGGCGGCCGACGCGGCCGTCTCCGCCGCCTACGGCTCGGCCGGTGAGCGCTGCATGGCCATCTCGGCCGTGGTCGCCGTGGGTGCGATCGGCGACGAGCTGGTGGCGAAGATCCGCGAGCGCGCCGAGAAGATCAAGATCGGCCCCGGCAACGACCCCACCTCCGAGATGGGCCCGCTGATCACGGCCGTCCACCGCGACAAGGTGGCCTCCTACGTCTCCGGCGCCGCGGCCGAGGGCGCCGAGGTCGTCCTGGACGGCACCGGCTACACGGTCGAGGGCTTCGAGGACGGCCACTGGATCGGCATCTCGCTGCTCGACAAGGTGCCCACCACCGCCAAGGCCTACCAGGACGAGATCTTCGGCCCGGTCCTGTGCGTCCTGCGGGTGGAGACGTACGAGGAGGGTGTGGCCCTGATCAACGCCTCCCCCTTCGGCAACGGCACCGCGATCTTCACCCGGGACGGCGGCGCGGCCCGCCGCTTCCAGCTGGAGATCGAGGCCGGCATGGTCGGCGTGAACGTCCCGATCCCGGTCCCGGTCGGCTACCACTCCTTCGGTGGCTGGAAGGACTCGCTCTTCGGCGACCACCACATCTACGGCAACGACGGCACCCACTTCTACACCCGCGGCAAGGTCGTCACCACCCGCTGGCCCGACCCGGCCGACGCTCCCGCGGGCGTCGACCTGGGCTTCCCGCGCAACCACTGAGCACGACCGCCCGACCCGAGTCGGGGCCGTCCGGAATCCGGACGGCCCCGACTTTTTTTGTCGGTGGTGCTGCGGTTCTCGTTTCCTGGGGATGAAACGGGTGACTTAAGTTATTTGAGTTCATGACCTTCGAAATCAAGGTCATGCGGACTAGGGTCTTGATGATTGCCCTCTATGGTCGCTCGACCCTGCGAAAGTGATGTGACCCCCGTCGCTTTAAGAGTGCGGAATCCGAAGGTAAACAGCCATTGACGCAATGGTTTTCGTCGGGGTTCCATGCAGCAGCCACAACCGCCGGAGGCATCCGCCAGAGTCGATCGGAACCGCCGCATGACCGACACGCTCCGCCCTGTCGAGAACGCCGTCGTAGCGGCGCCCGACAGCCCCAAGACGCTCAAGCGCTCCATCGGAGTCGTCGGCGGCACCCTCCTCACCCTCTCGTGCGTCACCCCGGCCTCCACGCTCTTCGTGGTCGTCCCGGACCTGTTCGGCTCCCTCGGGACCGCCACCGCCCTCACGATCGCCATCGGCTCCCTCCTCTGTATCGCCGTGGCCTTCTGCTACTCGGAGCTGGGCACCCTCATCCCCAGCGCGGGCGGCGAGTACGCGATGGTCTCGACGATGGCGGGCCGCCTGGCCGGCTGGCTGGTCTTCGTCCTCTCCCTCCTCGTCGTGATGATCGTGCCGCCGGTGATCGCGATGGGCACGGCCGACTACCTGGCCCCGATCGTCCACCTCGACCCGGCCATGACCGGCGCCGGCGTGATGCTCCTCGCCACCCTCGCGGGCCTCCTGGACCTGCGTGCGAACGCCTGGATCACCGGCATCTTCCTGGTCCTGGAGGTCATCGCGGCCGGTGTGGTGGCGGTGCTGGGCTTCTCCCACAGCCACCGGGGCATCGGCAGCCTCACCTCCATGCAGGTGGCGGACACCGGCGGTCACACCACCACGGTCACCGCCATGCTCGTCGTCTCCGGCCTCGCCATCGCCCTCTTCGTCACCCAGGGCTTCTCGACGGCGGTCTACCTCTCCGAGGAACTGGAGAACCCGCGCCGCAACGTGGCCCGCACGGTCCTCGCCACCCTCGCGATCTCCACGGTGATCATCCTCGTCCCGGTCGCCGCGATCACCATGGGCGCGACCGACGTCAAGGCCCTCACCGGCGGTGACATCAGCTCCATGGTCACCGCCTGGTCCAACTCCGCGGTCGGCACCTTCGTCAGCCTCTGCGTGGCCCTCGCGATCATCAACGCGGGCATCGTCATGGTCATCCAGAACTCCCGCGTCCTGTTCGCCTCGGCCCGCGACAAGGCCTGGCCGGCCCCGGTCAACGGTGCCCTCTCCCGCCTGGGCCGCTTCGGCTCCCCCTGGGTCGCCACCCTCGCCGTCGGCGTCCCCGGCGCCGTGCTCTGCTTCGTCAACCTGGACACCCTCTACGGCGTCACGGGCGTCTCGGTGACGGGCATGTACCTCCTGGTCGCCGTCGCCGCCCTGCTCTCCCGCCGGGGCCACCACAAGCACACCCCCGCCTGGCGGATGCCCCTCTGGCCGGCGATGCCGATCCTCCTCATCGCCGTCCTCGGCTACATCCTCACCCAGCAGGACACCACCTACCTCCTCTGGACCGGCGGCATCACCGCCGCCGCCACCCTCTACTGGGCCTTCTACCTCCGCCCCCGCAAGCAGACCCACTGGGTCGTCTCCATCCCGGACGACACCCAGACCTGACCGACCCACCGGTGCCTCGCGAACACAAGTCACGCGCGAAACTGCGCCACCACCGCCTGGTCCGACACCGCCGGATTCCGCCGTCGTGGTTGCTCGCCGTTGCGGCGGGATGGAGTACGGCGGCGGGGTCGAGTGATGCGGCGGTGGGTTGTGACCACCGGCGCGAGCGGCCGACCTGAGGGGCGCGGGGAACTGCGCGACCGGCCCCCACCGGCCCGCGGGGGTCCACCGCCTGGTCCGACACCGCCGGATTCCGCCGTCGTGGTTGCTCGCCGTTGCGGCGGGATGGAGTACGGCGGCGGGGTCGAGTGGTGCGGCGGTGGGTTGTGAGCACCGGCGCGAGCGGCCGACCTGAGGGGCGCGGGGAACTGCGCGACCGGCCCCCGCCGGACCCGCGGGGGTCCACCGCCTGGTTCGGCACCGCCGGGTTCCGCCGTCGTGGTCGCTCGCCGTTGCGGCGGGATCGGGTACGGCGGCGGGGTCGAGTGGTGCGGCGGTGGGTTGTGAGCACCGGCGCGAACGGCCGACCTGAGGGGCGCGGGGAACTGCGCGACCGGCCCCCACCGGCCCGCGGGGAACTGCGCGACCGGCCCCCGCCGGCCCGCGGGTCCCACCGTCAGGTTCGGCATCGGAAGGCCGGTGTACCGCGTCCGAAGTACGTGGTGGGGTGGGTCTACTCCTCGGGGATGGCCCGCTGTTCAGCCCAGCGTCTGCATCGGATGTCGGTGGGGGACCGTACCGTTGAAGCATGGATCTTCGACCCCCCGGCCTGCGAGCGCTGCTCGGGCGGCCGCGGCGGCTGGTGGCTGCCGCGGCCGCCGTCGTCGTGCTCGTCGGCGCCGGCACGTGGACGGCCGTCGCCTCCGACGACCCGCCCCCGGTGCACCGGACCGACAAGGTCATGGCAGTGGACGGGGTGCGTCTGGACACCTCGTTCTTCACCACGTCCGGCACCGGCCGGCGCCCCGCGGTCCTCCTCGCCCACGGCTTCGGCGGCAGCAAGGACGACATGCGCGCCGAGGCCGAGGACCTCGCCCGCGACGGCTACGCGGTCCTCACCTGGTCCGCCCGCGGCTTCGGCAGGTCCACCGGGAAGATCGGCCTCAACGACCCGAAGGGCGAGGTCGCCGACGTCTCCAGGCTCATCGACTGGCTCGCGAAGCAGCCGCAGGTCCAGCTCGACAAGGCCGGCGACCCGCGCGTCGGCATGGCGGGCGGGTCCTACGGCGGCGCCATCTCCCTCCTCGCCGCCGGTTACGACGACCGGGTCGACGCGATCGCCCCGTCCATCACGTACTGGAACCTCGCGGACGCCCTGTTCCCGAACGGCGTCTTCAAGAAGCTCTGGGCCGGGATCTTCTTCAACACCGGCGGCGGCTGCGCCGACTTCCAGCCCGAGCTGTGCGCCATGTACAACCGCGTCGCCGAGTCGGGCAAGCCGGACGCGGCGGCCGTGAAGCTGCTCGAAGAGCGGTCGCCGTCGGCCGTCGGCAGCCGCATCAAGGTGCCGACGCTCCTCTTCCAGGGGCAGACCGACTCCCTCTTCACGCTCTCCCAGTCCGACGCCGCGGCGTCGGCGATCGAGGCCAACGGCGCCCCCGTCGACGTCGACTGGATCGCCGGCGGCCACGACGGCGGCGACCTGGAGACCAGCCGCGTCGAAGGCCGGGTGACGGCCTGGTTCGACCGGTACCTGAAGGGCGACAAGAACACCGGCACCGGACCGGCGTTCAGGATCACCCGCACCGGCGGCGTCGACTCCACCGACGGCGCCGCCCTGCTGCGCGGCGCGAGCGCCGACAACTACCCGGGCCTGGAGAGCGACCGGAAGGACGTCGCCCTGAAGGGCGGCACCCAGCGCGTCACCAACCCGGCAGGCGCCAGCCCGCCCGGCGTCTCCGCACTGCCCGGCCTCGGCGGTGGCGGCCTCGCCCAGCTCTCCTCCCTCGGCGTCGGCGTCTCCCTCGACTTCCCGGGCCAGTACGCCCGCTTCGACTCGGCACCCGTCACCCGCACCGTGCAGATCACCGGCGCGCCCACGGCCACCGTCCACCTCACCTCCACCAGCGACGACGCGGTGCTCTTCGGCAAGGTGTACGACGTCGGCCCCGACGGCACCCAGCAGGTGCTGCCCTCCCAGCTCGTCGCCCCGATCCGCGTCGAGGGCGCCAAGGCCGGCAAGGACGTCACGATCACCCTCCCGGCCATCGACCACGAGGTGCAGAAGGGCCACCGGCTGCGCCTGGTCCTCGCCTCCACCGACCTCGGCTACGCCTCCCCGACCGCCCCGGCCACCTACACCGTCTCCCTCGAGAGCCCCCTCGGCGTGCCGACCGCACCCCAGGTGGACACGGCCGCCGCACCGCTGCCGGCCTGGGTGTGGTGGCTGCCGTCGGCCGGCGCGCTGGCCGCCCTGGCCCTCCTGCTCACCGGCCGCCGCCGGACCGCCGGTCCGGCCCCCGACCCGGCGCTCGCCGAAGTCCCGCTCCAGATAACGGACCTGAGCAAGCGCTACAAGGGCTCGACGGACCGGTACGCGGTCCGGGAGCTGTCCTTCCGCGTGGAGAAGGGGCAGGTGCTGGGCCTCCTCGGGCCCAACGGCGCGGGCAAGACCACCACCCTGCGCATGCTGATGGGGCTGATCAAGCCCGACGGCGGCGAGGTGAGGGTCTTCGGCCACGCCATCCGCCCCGGCGCACCCGTCCTCTCCCGGGTCGGTGCCTTCGTGGAGGGCGCCGGCTTCCTGCCGCACCTGTCCGGCCGGGCGAACCTGGAGCTGTACTGGCAGGCCACCGGACGTCCACCGGAGGACTCCCACATCGACGAGGCCCTGCAGATCGCCGGCCTCGGCGACGCGCTGGCCCGCGCGGTCCGTACGTACTCGCAGGGCATGCGCCAGCGCCTCGCCATCGCCCAGGCCATGCTCGGCCTGCCGGACCTGCTCATCCTCGACGAACCCACCAACGGCCTCGACCCGCCGCAGATCCGCGAGATGCGCGAGGTGATGATCCGCTACGCGGCCGCCGGCCGCACGGTGATCGTCTCCAGCCATCTCCTCGCCGAGGTCGAGCAGTCCTGCACCCACCTCGTGGTGATGGACCGCGGCCGCCTCGTCCAGGCCGGACCGGTCGCCGACATCGTCGGCACCGGCGACACCCTCCTCGTCGGCACCGGCACCCCGGTGGAGGAGCCGGTCGTGGAGAAGGTGGCAGCCCTGCCCGGCGTGGCCTCCGTGACCAGCACGGACGACGGCCTGCTCGTCCGCATGGAGCCCGGCGGCAGCGCCCCGCGCCTGGTCGCCGAACTCGTCCGGCTCGACGTGCCGGTGGCGTCGGTCGGCCCGCACCGCCGTCTGGAAGACGCCTTCCTTACCCTGATCGGAGGTTCCGCGTGAGCACGCTCACCGAGAAGGCCGCGGTCGCCTCCGGCTACCGGGCGGGCCGCACCCTGCCGTTCCGCGTCGAGCTGGTCCGCCAGCTCAAGCGGCGCCGCACCCTGGTGATGGGCGGCATCCTCGCCGCACTGCCCGTCGTGCTGCTGATCGCGTTCGCGGTCGGTGGCCGGCCGGGCCGGGAGAACGGCCAGGTCACCCTCCTGGACACGGCCACCGCGTCCGGCGCCAACTTCGCCGCGGTCAACCTGTTCGTCTCGGCGGGCTTCCTGCTGGTCATCCCGGTCGCCCTGTTCTGCGGGGACACGGTCGCCTCGGAGGCCAGTTGGTCCTCCCTGCGCTACCTGCTCGCCGCACCCGTGCCGAGGGCCCGGCTGCTCTGGTCCAAACTGGTCGTCGCGCTCGGCCTCAGCCTGGCCGCGATGATCCTGCTGCCGCTGGTCGCCCTGGCCGTCGGCACGGTCGCCTACGGCTGGGGACCCCTCCAGATCCCCACCGGCGGCGCACTCGACACCACCACCGCCACCCAGCGCCTCGCGGTCGTGATCGTGTACATCTTCCTGTCCCAACTGGTCACCGCGGGACTCGCGTTCTGGCTCTCCACGAAGACCGACGCCCCCCTCGGCGCGGTCGGCGGCGCGGTCGGCCTGACCATCGTCGGCAACGTCCTCGACCAGGTGACGGCCCTCGGTGACTGGCGTGACTTCCTGCCCGCCCACTGGCAGTACGCCTGGGCGGACGCCGTACAGCCCCATCTGGAATGGTCCGGCATGATCCAGGGCACGGCGATCTCGATAACGTACGCCCTGGTGCTGTTTGCCCTGGCCTTCCGGGGTTTCGCCCGCAAGGACATCGTCTCCTAGGTCACCGGACGATCTCCCTCCGGCCTCGAAACCCCTGGTCCGTGGCCGCTTCGAGATCCATCCGCAACGCATCGGGGCGCACGTTCCGGCCCCCTGCGCCGTCACAGTCGAGGACAAGCCAGGAAGTCGACTCCGACCGGCACAGGGGGCACAGCGATGAAACGACACCGGACCCGACGACAGGCGGGCGCGGCACTGCTCGCCGTCACCGCCGCGAGCGCCCTGCTACTGACCGCCTGCGGCGCGGCCGAGAACCACACGAACGACTCGAACCACACGATCGCCACCGGGGCCCCGGCCCCCTCCCCGGCCCGGGGCGAGGAGACCGCCGCCCCCTCCGACCACCTCTCCACCTTCGCCCTCGACGTCGACACCGCCTCCTACGGCTACGCCCGCCGCACCCTCGCCGACGGCGGCCGCCCCGACCCCTCGACCGTCCGGCCCGAGGAATTCGTCAACAGCTTCCGCCAGGACTACCGCACCCCGGCGCACAACGGCTTCACGGTCACCGTCGACGGCGCCCGCACCAGCGAGCCGGACTGGTCCCTGGTCCGCGTCGGCCTCGCCACCCGCCCCGCCGACGACGACCCCGGCGAACGCCCCCCGGCGGCCCTCACCTTCGTCATCGACGTCTCCGGCTCCATGGGCGAACCGGGCCGCCTCGACCTCGCCAGGAAGTCCCTGGACACGATGACCGACCGGCTGCGCGACGACGACTCGGTCGCGCTCGTCACCTTCAGCGAGCACGCCGAGACCGTCCTCCCGATGACCCGCCTCGGCGGCCACCGAGCCGAGGTCCACGACGCCGTCGACCGCCTCACCCCCCTCTCCTCCACCAACCTCGGCGAGGGCGTCGAGACCGGCTACGCCACCGCCGTCGAGGGCCTGCGCGAGAACGCCACCAACCGCGTCGTCCTGATCTCCGACGCCCTCGCCAACGACGGCGAGACCGACCCGAATGCCATCCTCAGGCGCATCGACGGCGACCGCCGCGAGTACGGCATCACCCTGTTCGGCGTCGGCGTGGGCAGCGACTACGGCGACGCGCTCATGGAACGCCTGGCCGACAAGGGCGACGGCCACACGGTCTACGTCTCCGACACCGCGTCCGCCACCGACGTGTTCTGCCGGCAGCTCCCGCAGAACATCGACCTGGTGGCCCGCGACGCCAAGGCCCAGGTGGCCTTCGACCCGCACACGGTCGCCGAGTTCCACCTGATCGGCTACCGGGACCGCAAGGTCGCCGACCAGGACTTCCGTGACGACAGGGTGGACGGCGGCGAGGTCGGCCCCGGCCACACCGTCACGGCCCTCTACGCCGTCCGCACCCGCCCCGGGACCGACGGCCACCTCGCGACCGCCACCGTCCGCTGGCTCGACCCCGACACCCGCACCCCGCACGAGAACACCGGCGCCATGGAGACCGACGCCCTGCACGCGGACGTCCGGTCGGCCTCCCCGCGCTTCCAGGTGACCGCGCTCGCGGCCTACTTCGCGGACGCGCTGGCAGACGGCGAGTACGACATCCCGGGAGCACCGGGCCCGACGAAACTGCGGTCCTGGGCAGCGGCGTTGGCAAGGACGACGGAGGACCAGCAGGTGTCCGACCTGGCCACGGCCGTCCAGGAGGCGGGACTTTCCGGCGCCGCGGACTGAAGCGCCCCCCTCAGGGGCGCTGGGGGTACCCCCGGCCGAGGGCCGGGGGAGGAACCGCACGACCGGCCACCGCGCACCCGCACCCGGCGCACCATCGCACCCCTGCGGCGAAACCCATTGACCTCCCCTTACTTCCGAGTAAGTTGACGCCCCATGAGCGTACGCAGCGACCTCAGACGGGCACGTCGACGTACCGACCTCGCCGACCGCGGCAAGGTCGAAGTCGTCAAGGACGAGGCCGGAGTCGTGCGGGAGGCGCGCCGTCCGCCCCTCGCCGCCCCGCTCACGACCGGCTCCCTCGCCGACCTCCCCTACACCAACGCGGCAGCGGAACCCCACGCCACAGCCGTCCGCCGCGGCGAGGGCGCCGTCACCGCGGAGGCCTTCGCCGCCCAGGTGACCGCCACCGCAAAGGGCCTGATCGCCGCCGGCCTCGCCGCGGGCGACCGCGTCGCCCTCATGTCCCGTACCCGCTACGAGTGGACGGTCCTCGACTTCGCCGTCTGGGCGGCCGGTGGTGTGACCGTCCCGGTCTACCCCACCTCCTCCGCGGAGCAGGTGGAGTGGATCGTCCGGGACTCCGGCGCCCGCCACGTCGTCACCGAGACCCCGCAGAACACCGCCACCGTCACCACCGGCACGGCCTCCCACGCACACCTGCCGCGTGTCTGGGAGCTGGACGCCGGCGCGCTCACCGACCTGACCACCCTCGGTCGCGACGTCCCCGACGAGGAGGTGGCCGAGCGCCGCGGCGGCCTCACCCCCGACACCACGGCCACGATCTGCTACACCTCCGGCACCACCGGCCGCCCCAAGGGCTGTGTCCTCACCCACGCCAACCTGCACGCCGAGGCCGCCAACACGGTCGAGCTGCTGCACCCCGTCTTCCAGGCGGTCACCGGCCGGACCGCGTCCACCCTGCTGTTCCTGCCGCTCGCCCACATCCTGGGCCGTACGCTCCAGATCGCCTGCCTGCTGGGCCGGATCGAGATGGGCCACTTCCCGAGCGTCAGGCCGGACGAACTGCGCCCCGCGCTGCGGGAGTTCCGGCCCACGTTCCTGGTCGGGGTGCCGTACCTCTTCGAGAAGATCCACGACACCGGGCGGGCGACGGCGGAGAAGATCGGGCGGGCCGCGTCCTTCGACCGCGCCGAACGGGTCGGGGTGCGGTTCGCCGCGGCCCACCTGGAGAAGTTCCTCGGCCGGGGAAAGGGCCCGGGGCCCGGCCTGTACGCGGCCTGGGCGCTGTACGACCTGCTGGTCTACCGCCGTATCCGCAAGGAGCTCGGCGGCCGGATGCGGTACGCCATCAGCGGCGGCTCACCCCTCGACCGCGACCTCAACCTGTTCTTCCACGCGGCCGGCATCGTCGTCTACGAGGGCTACGGCCTGACCGAGACCAGTGCGGCCGCCACCATCGTGCCGCCGCTCGCACCGCGCCCCGGCACGGTGGGGCAGCCGATCCCGGGGGCGGCCGTCCGGATCGCCGAGGACGGCGAGGTGCTGATCAAGGGCGCGGTGGTGTTCGGGTCGTACTGGAACAACCCGGCCGCGACCGCCGAAGTGCTGCCGGACGACGGCTGGTTCGGGACCGGTGACCTCGGCGCGCTCGACGCGGACGGCTATCTCACCATCACCGGCCGCAAGAAGGACATCCTGATCACCTCCGGCGGCAAGAACGTATCCCCGGCCGTCCTGGAGGACCGGCTGCGCAGCCGGGCGCCCGTCGGCCAGTGCCTGGTGGTCGGCGACAACCGGCCGTTCGTCGCCGCGCTGGTCACGCTGGACCCCGAGGCGGTCGCCCACTGGCTGGCGGTGCGGAGACTGCCGCCGGACACGCCGCTCGCCGGGCTGGTGCACGACGACCGGATGCGGGCCGAGGTGCAGAAGGCGGTCGACCACGCCAACCTGGCGGTCTCCCGCGCCGAGTCGATCCGCGCCTTCGTCCTGGTGGAAGGCGAGTTCAACGAGGAGAACGGCCTGCTCACGCCGTCCTTGAAGGTCAAGCGGCACGCGGTGACGGCCCGGTACGCGGCGGAGATCGAGGCGCTGTACCGCACGTGAGGGCCCCCGCCTGACGGTTGACGGCCACATGCGTGGGATTCTGTCGGGATGGATACATTCACGGCCCGGCTGGACGGCGC
>NZ_JBFBJI010000024.1:84529-131763 GCF_040702065.1 Streptomyces sp. NPDC086777
CGCAGTGTCTCGGGAGAACCGGTGGCCCGCCGCCCGCGGCGTCCGAGGACTACTGGTTCGCGGTGCCGTTCGCCGACAGCGCGGAGATGTCGTCCAGGATGTGCGACAGCGGCTCGTCGCCCTTGGCCTGGGTGGAGTTCTCCACGCACTGCTGGTTCTGCGGCGCGGACAGGATCGGCACGTCCTGGGCGACGCCCACGGCGACCGCACCGACGAGACCCTGCAGGTTCGCCTTGAGCGGAAGGCCGACGCACGGCTTGTTCAGCGATCCCTGGACCAGCGAGAGCTGCGGGCTCATGTCGCCGAACGTGGCCGAGTTGCCGAACTCGGACTTGGCATCGTTGCCGCTGGCCGAGGTGGTGCCGTTGTCGTTACCGGTGGCCAGGGCCTGGGGAGCGGCCGTGGCAGCGAAACCGGCGACGGTGACGGCGACAGCCGCGGTTGCCCACAGCTTCTTCATGTTTGTTCCCTTTCGAAAGGCGGACTCCGGGGAGGAGCTGCGTGATCGTCAACTTACCCGGATTCGCCAAGGTTGCGAGATATGCCCCGATTGGCGGAGCGCAGTCCGATCAGTCGACCGGCGCGCCCCGAACCGGATCCCGGAGTGCTTCCGGACTACTTGTTGCCGGTACCGTTCGCCGACAGCGCGGAGATGTCGTCCAGGATGTGCGACAGCGGCTCGTCGCCCTTGGCCTGGGTGGAGTTCTCGACGCACTGCTGGTTCTGCGGCGCGGACAGGATCGGCACGTCCTGCAGGACGCCGACGGCGCCCAGGCCGACCAGGCCCTGGAGGTTCAGCTTCGCCGGGAGGCCGATGCAGGGCTTGTTGAAGGAGCCCTGGATGAGCGCCAGCTGGGGGCTCATGTTGCCGTACGTGGCGGAGTTGCCGAACGCCTGCTGGGCACCGTTGCCGCTGGCGGAGGTGGTGCCGTGGTCGTTGCCGGTGGCCAGGGCCGGCGAGGCGGCGGCAGCGGAGGCGCCGACGACGGAGGCGGCGACTGCGGCGGCGGCCAGAACCTTCTTGATCACTTGTCAGTTCCCTTCTGAGGACACCCCGTCCACCGGAGCGCACTGGTCAACTGCGTCCGCCCGGGTTGGTTGCTCCGCTTCACTCCAACGGCCCACAGCCGGGAAATCCCCGAGGGGGGAGAGGCCCGGAGTTTTCGGGGAATTCCGCGAGACCGTCGGTCCGAACGGGTGACATGGCGCGCGGTGCCGGAACCATTCCGGATGCGGGCGGTTGATGCCGGGCAGGAACGTCCGTCTTGGCCTGAGAGCCGGGAAAGGAAAGCGAAATGCTGAAGAAGGCAATGGCCGCGGCGGCGGTCGCCGTGTCCGTCGTAGGCGTGTCGGCGGCGGCCGCCCCCCAGGCGCTTGCCACCGGGAACGACCACGGCACCACCTCCGTCAGTGGCAACGGGGCCCACGAGACGTTCGGCAACCAGGTGACCAAGGGCAAGATGAGCCCGCAGGCGACCCTGGTCCAGGGCTCGCTCAACAAGCTCTGCGTCGGCCTGCCCGCGAAGGCGAACGCCCAGGGCATCCTCGGTCTCATCGCCGCCGTCGGGGTGGCTCAGGACATCCCGGTCCTGTCCGCGCCGCAGAACCAGCAGTGCGCCGAGAACTCCACCCAGGCCAAGGGTGACGAGCCGGTGTCGCACGTCCTGGACGACATCGCGGTCCTCGCGGCCAACGGCGTCGCCAACCAGTGACCCCGGTCCTGTGAAAGCCCGCCCGGGCGGTGCGCGTTTCTGCGCCACCCGGGCGGGCTTTGTTGTGCTCCCGAAATTCCCGCCGCAAGGCGAAGCGTTTCCTCTCTCCGTGTCAATTCTGGGCGGGCGTTCGAGTGAATTGATCGACGATGCACGTTCCGTAGTTTCTTCGACCGTCTATTCCTCGTTCTACAGCCTGCCGGTCATGGTGCGAGCCGTTCATGCTGTGCTCGCTCGGTTTCGGCCGACATACGGGCATGACCGCAGAGAAGGGAAAGTTCATGAAGAAGACCGCTGCTGTGGTCGCCGGCGCGCTTCTGGCGCTGGGCGGTGCCGTCCCCGCTTTCGCCTCCGCCGGTGCGGAGGGCGCCGCCGCCAACTCCCCGGGCGTCGTCTCCGGCAACGTGATCGAGGTCCCGGTGCACGTCCCGGTCAGCGCCTGCGGCGACACCGTCGACGTCATCGGGCTGCTGAACCCGGCGTTCGCCGGCACCTGCGCCAACGGCTGACGACCTCGCACGGCGCACCAGCCCTCCCGGCTGTGGCACGGCCGGCCCCGGACCGCAGATCCTTCGCATCCGCGTTCCGGGGCCGGCCCTTGTGCTCCTCGGCCGGGAGAGCGGGGCCGGACGCCGCCAGGCCCGGCACCCGGCCGTCAGCCGCGCACCACGTCCGGCGCGGACTCCCGCCGCCCGGCCGGGACCCCCCAGCCGGCCGGCCCCGAGCGCAGCCGCCGCCGTACCCCGCGCACCAGCGTCCCGGCGGTGAAGCCGGCCCCGTGCACGAAGCGCATCGCCGGACCGAAGCCCGCGGCCGTGACCAGACCGGCCAGGAACAGCCCGGGATACGACGACTCGAAGTCCCGGCCCACCTCGGGCGCCCCGTCGGCCCCGGTCACCAGGTTCGTCCGCAGGTCCTCGGCGAGCGGCGCGAGCCGACCGCGGGTCGCCCTGAACCCCGTTGCCGCGATGACGTGTCCGGTCTCCAGGACGGCCGACCCGCCACCGCGCACCGCGGTCTCCAGGCGCACCCCGCCCGCCGTCGCGCGCGCCGCCGTCACCTCGCGGCCCAGCAGCACCTCCACCCCGGACTCCACCCGCTCCCGCACCCACCAGGCGCCGGCCGGGCCGAGGGCGGTCGCCGCGATCCGGGTCCGGGTGGGCTCCGCGAGCCGCCGGTACAGGCCGGGACGCTCGGAGTAGAACCAGTTCCGCCAGCCGGGGCCGAGCCCGCTGTGCGGGGCGCGGACCGACTGCCACCAGGGGCGCTGCCGGGGCGGCGGCACCGCGTTCCAGAACAGTTCGTCCGCGCGCACCAGCACCCGTACCCGGCTGCCCAGTTCGGCCAGGAGCGCGGCCGTCTCCAGGGCCGCCTGGCCGCCGCCGATCACCGTGACGTCCCGGCCCCGGAAGCGGCCCAGGTCGGCGTGGTGGCTGCTGTGCGTGACCAGGTCGGGGGAGAGGCCGCGCAGGGCCGCCGGGATCTCCACGAAGGGCAGCACCCCGACGGCGAGGGCGACCGTCCGGCCGCGCAGCACCTCGCCGTCCGCCGTCGTCGCCTCGAAGCCGCCGGTGCCCGGCGCCACCCGGGTGACCATGCGCTCGTCGACGGGCGGCGCGGCGTTGCGGGCGAACCACAGGCCGTACTCGGCGAACATGTCCAGCGGGATCGGCTGCCCGTGCCGGGCGGCCACCCCGCGGCCCGCGCAGTACACGTCCAGCCGCCAACGCGCCTCGGGGTCCGACAGGTTGGAGGCCGAGGGCTCGGACTTGAGGAACATCCCGCGGGGCATGTGGTCGCGCCAGGACGCCATCGGGCGGCCGAAGACCCGCACGTTCAGGCCCGCCGCGGCGGCGTGGGACGCGATGGACAGGCCGTACGGGCCCGCTCCCACCACCAGCAGGTCGTACATCAGCAACTGCTCGCTTTCTCGTCGTCGGACCGGTCGGGCCGACCGGAGAGGCTGGAGACGCCGGGTGCGGCGGGGACCCCGGCCACGCCGGGGTGTTCCTCGTCCCGGGCGGCGGGCACGAGGGGCTCCCCGGCCTGGCGGACCACGGGCGTGCGCGGGTGCGGCGCCCGGTCGGCGGTCCCGTCACGCAGCCGGTCCAGGAGCCGGCCCGCCACGTGCCGGCCCCACAGCGCCCACATCGCGACGCCCGGCCCCCGGTCGTCCGGTGCCGACCAGGCCAGCTCCCGGCCACGCGGCGCCGGGCGCAGCACGCTCAGCGGCGCGTAGTTCTCCACCACGAACTCCCGTCCGGCCAGCGGCACCCCGTCCGGCAGCGGACGGTGGGTCAGGTCCAGGTGCAGGGCGCGTACGACGTCCAGCCCGGCGCTGTCGGCGAAGAGCCGGAACTGGGCGCCCGGACGGGGGTTGAAGTCGAGGAGGTGGTAGCGGCCGGTGTCGCCGCAGCGCCGGAAGTCCAGGTCGAAGATGCCCCGGAAGCCCAGCTCGCCGGTGAGCCGCTCGGCCAGCGCCTGCACCTGCGGGTTGGGCGTCCACCGGCCGACCGCGGTCAGCCCGGCGCCGCGCGGCCAGGCCTGCTGCTTGCGGCCGGGGCCGCCCGCGCGCACCTGCCCGGTGCGGTCGGCGTAACCGTGGAAGAACCAGTCGCGGTCCCGCCCCGGCGGCAGGAACTCCTGCAGCAGCAGCCTGCTGCCCGCCTCCTCGCTGTGCAGGTACAGCTCCACCGCCTCCCGCGCCGAGCGCACCACGACCGTGCTGCGCAGCCCGGACCCGGCCGGCAGCAGCCAGGGCCGGCTCCACTTGGCGATCACCGGCAGCCCGAGCCGCCGGACCGCGGCAGCGGCCTCCTCGGTGCCGTCCGGGACCAGCGTCGTCGGGTGCGGGATCCCGGCCGCCGCGCACACCCCGGCCAGCTCGGCCTTGTCGGCGACGCGTTCGGGCAGGGTGCCGGGCTGCTGCGGGAGCAGGTAGGCGGGCACGAGGTCCGCGCGGAACCGGCCGGCCGCGACGGCGCTCGCGTCGTCCATCGGGATCAGCACCGCGGGGCGGGCGATCCGCGCCGCCACCCGGCGCAGCACGCCGACGATCTCGGCGGGCGACGCGTCCGGCGCCGGCGGCGGGTGCAGCCGCCGTACGTACCGGGACCTGCGGACCGGGCTGCCCGCGGAGTCGGCGACCACGTGGACCTCCACCCCGGCCCTGCCGAGCGAGCGCACGGCTCCCAGGGTGCCGTGGTGAAAGGGATTCCGGTCGATCCGCAGCAGAACCGCGGGAACCCGGATGTCTAGCAGCGACACGGACCTTTTCCTTTGCGTCGGTTCACCCGTGCGGTCGTCCGGGGCACCCGAAAGCCGCAGCCGCACTGGCGAAATTCATATTGATATGACTGAGTGTCAGTAATTGGCACTTTCTCAGGAGTGCTGCGAACGGACGAGCACAGGCGGAGAAAGGAGCGGGCATGACCCCACAGCGGCGAGAGCGATCGCGGTTCCGGTGGTACCGGCCGGCCGTGGCCGCGGCGGCCGTCGCCGTCGCCTCGGCGACCCTGGCGACCGGCCCGGGATTCGCCGCGGGTGCGGGGGCGGCGCGGGTCACCGGCCCACCGGCTCCGGCACCCGCGACAGCCGTCCCGGCACCCACGACGGCCGCCCCGACGCCCACGACGTCCGTCCCGGCATCGGCGGCACCCCTGCCCACCCCGACCCTGGCCGCCGACGCGCCCGCGGTCGGCGCGCCGGCCAGGGCGACGCCCCCCGCCTTCGGTGCGTTCCTCGACTCCGGCCCGCTCGGCGTCGCCCGCATGGCCCAGCTGAGCAGCTGGCTCGGCGGCACCGAACTGAAGGTCGCGCACACGTATCTGCCCGGCAACCGCTGGGCCGACATCGAGGGCGCCCCCGGCTTCCTGGACGTCTGGGCGCACTGGCGACGGGAGAAGGCCGACCGGACGCTCGTCCTGAACGTGCCCATGCAGGAGCGCAACGAGGAGGGCATCGGGGACGACGCGGTCCGCGCGCTGCTGCGGCAGGGCGCCGCCGGGGCGTTCGATCACCACTTCCGGGCCCTGGCCGAGCGGCTGGTGGACCTGCGGGTCCCGGACACGGTCATCGTGCTCGGCTGGGAGATGAACGGCACTACCTACACCCATCGTTGCGGGCCCGACCCGGAGGCCTGGAAGACGTACTGGAGACGGATCGTCACCACCATGCGCGCGGTGCCGGGCCAGAAATTCCGGTTCGACTTCACGTCGAGCCGGGGCCGCGACGCCGTTCCGTGGACGCAGTGCTATCCCGGGGACGACACGGTCGACATCATCGGTATGGATTCGTACGACCAGCCGACCGGACTCTCCTTCGACCAACAGGTGCGGGAACCCTATGGACTTCAGCAGCACGTCGATTTCGCGAAGGCCCACGGAAAGCCCATCTCCTATCCGGAATGGGGCCTTTTCCGCAACGGCGACAACGCCGAGTACATGCGGCGGATGCTGGCCTGGATGGACGAGCACAAGCCGCTGTACAACACGCTGACCGACTACTGCCCGCACGGCGTCTGGCAGTGCTCGGTCAACCCGCGCTCCGCGCACGTCTACCGCGAGGCGCTCTTCGGCCGCACCGACACCGCGACCCCGACGCCCGCCCCGACCCCGACGGCACCCGGCCCGACCCCGTCCCCGACCCCGGCCGTCACGCCGAGTGCCACGCCCACGTCCTCCTGCACGTCGATGGACCTGGGCGCCTGGATCGAGTACTGGCTCGGCGGGGAGCTCTGCTTCAGCCTCGACTGACGGACCCGTGCGCCCGGTGCCGCCTACTCCTGCCTGCGTTCCTTCCACCGCTGCCGCACCTCCCTGATCCGCTGCCGGGCGGCGGCGTCGCCGAGTGCCGCCGTCAGCAGCGGGGCGGTGCGCCGCCGGGCCAGCAGCAGCCGCTGGTTGACGACCGGCTCGGGCCGCCAGTGGTGCTTGTACGGCTCGTCACCGCGCAGCAGGCTCAGCGTGCCCCGCTCACCGGTGCGGGTGTGCTCGGTGCAGGCGTCCAGCAGCATCACCGCCACGTCCGCCTTGCGCTCCCGCAGCCGGGGATGCGCCCCGTACAGGTAGCCGCCGGCGAGACTCGGCGCCAGCAGGGTCAGGTCGACGGCGACCACCTCGTCGTCGAGCCGGAACTCGGTGACCACCGCGTCCCCGGACCGCACCATCGGCCCCACCGAGCGCACCAGATGCTCCTGGAACCGGGGCTGGAGGTGCTCGGTGGTCACCTTCCGCCCCTGCCACTGGAGCCGGTGCAGGTCGAGGAGGCGGCGCAGCGCCGCGTCCACCCCGTCGGGCGGCACGACGTCCCGGCGCACCCCCAGCGAGCCCAGCTTGCGCAGCTTGGCGCGGACCCGCTGGGCCTTGCTCGACGGCAGCCTGCCGACCAACTCGTCCATCGACACGGCCGGCAGCTCCAGGCAGACCGAGTCCGGCACCTTCCGGCACGGCCCGCGCCAGCGGTCGAAGACCCGCTCCGCCGCACCGCCCGGCCGCACCTCGCGGAAGTCGATCAGCGCCGTCCGGGCCGCCTCGGCCAGTTCCCGGGTGAGGGCGCCCGCCGCCCGGCCGTCGTCGGCGTCGGCGAGCAGCACGTCCGCGTAGTCCGAGATCGCCCCGCCGAGCGGCACCAGCGTGGGCAGCGGCCGGTGCACCAGCGTCAGCGGGGCCGCGCCGACCAGCTCACCGCCGTAGCGGACCAGGACCAGACGGAGCCGGCCGGGGGTTCCGTAGGAACGCCACCAGGAGTGCAGCCAGGCGTGGCTCTGGAACGGGGTGGCCGTGCCGCACCGCCGGTAGAGGCGGCCCCAGGCCGGGGCCAGCGCGGCGAAGGCGCCGTCGCCGGTGACGAGTTCGGTGGTGTACGCGGCGAGCGTCGGGGGGGCCGTCGTGGTCACAGCTGTCCGTGTACGTCGGCGGCGACGGCCGGACCGGGCACCGAGGCCTGCAGGGCGGTCTCCGCCACCCGGCGCCGGGGCCGGACCAGGAGCACCAGACCGCCCAGCAGCCCGCCCGCGCTCGCGCCGACCAGGCCGGTCACTTTCGAGGACGCGGAGGTCGGCGTGGTCGGCTTCGGCGCCCGGGAGAACTGCAGGAGCTCGACGTTCGTGTCGCTCTTGGTGTCGTTGGCGTGCTGGATGAGCGAGCGGGCCACCGCGTTCGCCATGTCGGTGGCCTGGAGGGCGTGCGGCGAGCTGGCCGAGACGGCGACCATCGGCGCGTCCGGCGAGGTCTCCGCCTGCACACTGCTCTGCAGCGTCTTCAGCGGCACCCCGGCCCACATCTGCGCGTCCCCGAGCACCGCGAGCTGGGTGGCGACCCGGCCGTAGGCCTGTGCGAAGCCCTGCGCGGACGCGGTGTCGGACTTGTCGGCGGTGACGGCGATGACGTAGGCGGTCGCCGTGTAGCTCGGCGGCGTCAGCACGCCGTAGGCGCCGCCCAGCAGCCCGCCGGCCAGGACCCCGGCCGCCAGCAGCGACCAGGGAGGGATGGCGCGCGGGAACGGACGGGGTGCTCGGACGGTGTTGTCGGTCATGGCGTACTGGCTCCCTGTGGTGTGGTGGCGAGTGCGGCCGCGTAGACGTCCATGAGCTGGGCGGCGCTGCGGGTGATGCTGTAGTGACGGGCGGCGTCCGGCGCGCCGCGCGGGCCGGGGCCGGCGGCGCGGGCGGCGGCCAGCGCCTCGGTGTAGGCGGCGGCACCGCCCGTGACGCGGCGCGCGCCGGGGGCGGCGGCGGGCGGCAGGTCCTCGACGGCCGGGCAGGCGCTGTAGAGCACGGGCAGCCCCGCGGCCAGCGCCTCGACGACCGCGAGCCCGAAGGCCTCCTCGGCGGAGGGCGAGGCGAACACGTCCATGGCGGCGGCGAGGGCGGGCAGGTCGGGGTCCTGGTCGTCGTCGGAGGCGTAGGGCCGCTCGCCGGCGAACAGCACCCGGCCGGCGACCCCGGCCGCCCGCGCGGTGCGGCGCAGGGCGTCCTCCTCCGGGCCGCCGCCCACCAGCAGCAGCCTGCAGTCGGCGGGGAGACCGGCGAGGGCCTCGACCAGGACGCCGAACCGCTTGCCGGGCGCGAGCCGCCCGACGGCACCGACGACCCAGGCGTCCTGCGGGATGCCCAGGCGGTCGCGGACGCGCCGGCGCCGGGCCGGGTCGAAGCGGAACCGGTCCAGGTCGATGCCGTTCGGGACGACCTCGATCCGCGGCCCCGGCACCCCCCACCGGCGCAGCCGCTCGGCGACGGTCGGCGAGACGGCCACCGTGGCCCGTCCTAGCCGCTCACCCGCCAGGTACAGCGCCCGCACCCCCGGGGTCAGTTCGCGCCCCTCCAGCTGCGAGTCGCCGAGCGAGTGCTCGGTGGCGACCACGGCCCGCACCCCCGCGAGGCGCGCCGCGATCCGGCCGTACAGGCAGGCCCGGTAGAGATGCGTGTGGACGAGGTCGTAGCGGCCCCGGCGGATCAGCCGCACCAGGCGGGGCAGCGCGCCCAGGTCCCGGTTCCCGGCCATCCCCAGGTGGACCACCCGTACCCCGTCCGCGGCCAGCCCGTCCGCGACCGGTCCCGGGTTGGTGAGCGTGACGACGTCGCAGGCGACCGGCAGGTGCCGCAGCAGCAGCCGCAGTTGCTGCTCCGCGCCGCCGGTCCCGAGGCCCGTGATGACGTGGAGGGCCTTCATGTCACAGCCCCTGGACGGGACGGCGGCGCAGCCGGTGCAGCCGGTACTTCAGGAAGAGGCGCCCGGCGTGGTCGTTCTCCCCGATGTGCACCCGGGGCAGGGCGTGCGGACCGCCCAGCGGGCCCGGGTCGATGGCGCAGCCGTAGCCGTACCCGGCGTCCCGGACGGCGTCGACGGCCCGCTGGTCGACGCTGCCGTAGGGGTAGCAGAAGCCCTCGACGGGGGACTGGACCAGCTCCTCCAGCCGCGCCCGGCTGTCGGCGGTCTCGGCCCGCAGGGTCTGCGCGTCGGCCTTCGTCAGGTCGACGTGGGTGAGCCCGTGGGAGCCGATCTCCACCCCGCTGCCGGCGGCCCGCCGGACGCCGTCCGCGGTGAGCAGCGGTTTGCGCGGGCCCAGCGGGTCCCAGGCGTTGTCGCCGCCGAACCGTCCGGGCAGCACGAAGAGGGTGGCGCCGCAGCCCCAGCGGTCCAGCAGAGGCAGGGCGTGGTCGAGGAAGTCGGCGTACCCGTCGTCGAAGGTCAGCGCCACCAGCCGGCGCCCCTCGCCGCGGGCCCGGGCGGAGAGCAGCCCGGCCACCGACACCCCGCGCAGCCCCCGCCGGCGCAGCCAGCCGAGCTGCTTCTCCAGCCGTCCGGGGGAGACGGTGACGCGGTACGGATCGTCGGAACAGTCGCCGACGGAGTGGTACATGGCGACCCAGGGGACCGGACCGGTGAGGCGTCCGGTCCTCGCGGCGGACTCAATGGAAGACGGCATGCGCGAGCCTTCGGGTGACGGTGGCTACGGAACGGAGTGCGGGTGCGACGCCCTGGGCGCCCAGGGCCCAGCCGAGCAGGACGAAGACGACGGTGACGGCCGTGGCGCCGGCGGCCAGACCGGTGAACGGGTCCGCCGGCCGCGCGGCGGCGAAGAGCCCGACGGCGGTCGCGGCGACCGCCGCCCGCACCGGCCGGCTCAGCTCGACGAGCACCCGCCGGGTACGGATCGGGACGCTGCGCGGGCCCGTCCCGGCCAGCAGCAGCACGGCGGTTGCGGTGATGCCGACGGCGTTGGCGGCCGCGATGCCGGTGACGCCGTACGGGCCGACCGTCAGGGCGCCGATCCAGGAGGTCACCACGATCCCGGCGGCCATGGCGCCCACCGGGTACCAGGAGGCGCGGCCCGCCGAGAAGTAGGAGCGGACCAGCACCCCGACCAGGGTCTGCCCGAGCAGCCCGAGCGCGTACACCCGCATCACCTCGGCCGTGGCGGCGGTGTCCACGGCGGTGAACGCGCCGCGCTGGAACAGCAGCCGGATGAGTTGCGGCGCGCAGGCCACGACCATGGCGGTGCCGAGCAGCACCACGCTCGCGGCCACCGACAGGTCCCGCTCGACCCGGCTCCGGGCCCGCTCGGTGTCGCCCTCGGCCAGCGCCCGGGCCACCACCGGGAAGGTGACCGTGCACAGCATCATCGACATCGTCATCGGGATCTGCGCGACCTTCTGCGCGTAGTTGAGGTGCGAGATGGCCCCGGAGTGCAGGTGCGAGGCGAGGAACCGCTCGATCAGCACCTGCGACTGCCGGCACAGCGCGAACAGCAGCACCGTCGCCATCAGCGCCACGTTCAGCGGCCGCTCCTCGGTGCCGGCCACGCCCTCCTCCCGCGCCTTGGGCCGGTGCCGCAGCTGCCGCAGCAGCGACGGCACCTGCAGGCCGACCATCAGGGCGCCCCCGGCCGCCACCCCGAACGCCGCCGACCGCACCCCCCAGTGGCCGCCGAGCGCGAACATCGCCGCGATGATCCCGGCGTTGTAGGCGACGTAGATCGCGGCCGGGGCGAGGAACCGCCGGTGCGCGCGCAGGGCGGCGCTGCAGTACCCGGCCAGCCCGAAGGTCAGCACGCAGGTGGCGGTGAGCCGGGTGCAGCCGACGGCAAGCCCGGGGTCCCGCAGCCCCGGCGCGAGCACCTCGACGAGCTGCGGGGCCCCGCCGATCAGCAGGGCGCCGACGCCGGCGAAGGCCAGCGCCAGCTTGGGCAGAGTCCCGGCGACCAGGGCCCGGACGGGATCGCCGGGCGCCCCCTGCGTCCGCCGGGCGAGGGCCACGCTGAACGCGGGCACGAGGGCGAACGCCAGCCCGTCCTCGATGAGCAGCGTCGCCGCGAACTCGGGCACGGTCCACGCGACCAGAAACGCGTCGGTGTCCCGCCCGGCCCCGAACAGCCGCGCCAGCGACTGGTCCCGGATCAGCCCGAGCAGCGACCCGAGCACCGAGAACGCGGCGGTGCCGAGAGCGGCCCTGGCGAGGAAACTCCGTGAGGGAGGCGCCCCGTCAGCGGGGTTGGGCTCCGACACCTGCGGCTCCGCCGCAGGGGCGCGACCAGCCGCCTCGGCCCCGCCGTCGACATCCGGAGCCTCCACCCCCGAAGCCCGGGAAGGCGTCACCGTCACCGCTCCGCAGCCTTCGCGTCCCGCTCCGCCCCCACCAACGCCCACCAGCCCACCGCCCCGAACACCACCGCCGTGAGAACCGTCGACGGCCCCCCGATGTCGGCGTACGCGAAGTCGACGAGCTGCCAGATCAGCAGCCCGCACCCCACCAGCGCGCAGTCCAGCCCGTCACCGGCCCGCACCAGCCACAGCCCCCGCAGCCCGCAGGCCAGCAGCGCCAGCCAGCTGCCCGCCAGGGCGAGCAGCCCGAGCAGCCCCTGCTCGCTGAGGACCAGCAGGTACATGTTGTGCGGCGACAGCAGCGGCTGCTTGCGGTACGCCGCCCCCGCCCCCTCCGTGTCGCTCCCGGACGACAGCGCCAGCGAGGCGTGCGAGTCCCGGTACGCGGGGAAGTTCTTCAGGCCGACCCCGGTCACCGGGTGCTCCCGCCACATCCCCGTCGCCGCCGACCAGAGCGTGTACCGGTCGACCACCGACTGGTCCGGCGCGTCCGTGACCTGCCCGATGCTGCTGAGCCGCTCCTGGAGCATCGCCGTACCCACTCCGAAGCCGCCCACCAGCACCACGCCGGCCGCGACCGCGACCGCCGCCACCTTCAGCGCCCGCCGCAGCCCGGCAAGGGCGAGCTGCACACCGCAGGTCAGGACCGTGGCGATCCAGGCGCCCCGGCTGAAGGAGACGGCCAGCGGCAGCAGCAGTCCGAGCGCGCACGCGCCCGCCGCCACCCGCTGCCGTACCGGGGAACGCCCGAGCGCGAGCCCCAGCGCGCAGACCAGACCGAACGACACCACGGTCGCCATGCCCATCACGTCCTGCGGCCCGAAGGTGCCGACCGCGCGGATCTCCTCGCCCTGGTACGACGCCCCGGTGCCGGTGACGTACTGGTGCACCCCGACCGCGCCCTGCCAGACCGCGAGCCCCACGAACGACCAGGCGAGGAGCCGGAAGTCGGCGCGGTCCCGGACCAGCAGCACGACGGCGGCGGGGACCAGGACGAACACCTGGAGGTAGCGGCCGAGGCCGGTCAGCCCGGCGCCCGGCGAGGCCGCGCCCATCGCCGCGACGGCCAGGCCCACCACCGGCGTGCCGAGCACCGCCACGGCCGTGGCGGACAGCGGGCGCCGCCGCTCCCGCAGCGTGCGCAGCGCGGCGTACAGCACCACGAGGGCGGACACCGCGTCGGCGGGTCCCGCACCGCCCTCCTCACCGCCCGGCGCGAGCGGCAGCGCGAGGACCGCGAGCACGGCGACCGCGGCCAGCACCGGCGGCAGCCGCAGCGGCCTGGCCGGTGACAGTGCGAAGCTCATCCTCAGCTCCCCGTCGAGCGCACGAGCGCGGCCGCGGTGCGCAGCAGGATGCAGACGTCCTGCCACAGCGACCAGTTGTCGATGTAGGCGTTGTCGAAGCGGGCCCGGTCCTCGATGGAGGTGTCGCCGCGCAGTCCGTTGATCTGGGCGAGTCCGGTGATGCCGGTCTGCATCCGGTGGCGGGCCGCGTAGCCCGGGTAGGTCTGGCTGAACTGGCCGACGAAGTAAGGCCGTTCGGGGCGCGGGCCGACCAGGCTCATGTCGCCCCAGAGCACGTTCCAGAGCTGGAGCAGCTCGTCCAGGGACGTCTGGCGCAGGAAGCGGCAGAAGCGGCTCATCTGGATCTCGCCGGCCACGCTCCAGCGGGTGGCGGCCTCGTGCGCGTCGACCGGGCGGTGGGTGCGCAGCTTCAGCAGGGTGAAGGGGCGGCCGTCCTTGCCGATCCGCTCCTGCCGGAAGACGACCCCGGGTCCGTCGGTGAGCCGCAGCACCGTCGCGCAGACCAGCAGCAGCGGCCCGGCCAGCACCAGCGCCGCCCCGGAGACGGCGATGTCCAGGACCCGCTTGCCGACGCTGCCGCGCCGCCGCGAGCCCATCTCCAGGCGGCGGCAGGAGAACCCGGCGAGCTGGTCGCGCGTCTCGTACGCCGGGGAGTCCGCGTCGACCTCCCACACCACGCAGCCGGACTCGGCCAGCGCCCGCAGCAGCGGGCCCTGTTCGGTGCGGACGGCGGGGTGGACGGTGAGCACGGCCCGCACCCCGTTCTGGATGAGGGCCCGTTCGACCTCCTCGCCGGTGGTCAGCACCGGCAGGCCCTCGGCGCCCTCGGGGTGTTCGGCGACGACGCCCACCGGGCGCACTCCGCAGGACGGGTGGCGCAGCACGGCGGCGGCGACCCGCTGGGCGGTGGCGGCCGGGCCGACGACGAGGGCGGCGCGCGGCCGGCGCAGCAGGGCGAGGCGGCGGCGCCAGTGCACCAGGCCGCGGCCCGCGCCGGCGGCCGCCGCGTGCAGGGCGAAGCCGAACAGCAGGACGCGGACGGACAGCGCGCGGTCCGGGGCCCAGGCGGCGACGGCCGCTGCCAGCCCCAGCCAGACGACGGCGATCCGGCCGCAGACGGCCGGGAGTTCGTCGAGGATCCCGGTCATCCGCCGGACGGTCTGCGGGCGCAGCAGTATCGCCCCGGCCACCAGCACTGCGACCAGGACGGGCCGGCGGGCGGCCTCGTCGAGCGCGGCCGCGCCGAGCAGCGCCGCACCCAGGTCGGCGGCGAGCAGCGGCATCGGGGAGGCGGGCCGCGCGGGCGGCCGCCGCAGCGGGAACCGGAAGCCGCCGGCGATGCGCGGCGGCAGCACGGAGACGGGCGAGAGTCCGTGGTCCCGGGGCTTTGCGCCGGGGGAGGGGACGGTGCTTTCCGCGGTCACGAGTGGATGGACTCCCTGCGCTCGAAGGACACCAGCGGCCGCCCGCCGAGGAGTTCGCGGTACAGCTCCGCGACCGCCTCCGCCGTGCGCCGCACATCGTGCGTGGACAGGACGTGGCGGCGCCCCCGGCCGCCCAGCGAGGCGCGCAGCTCCGGGGCGAGGAGCAGCGCGGCGACGGCACCGGCCAGCGCGCCGGGCCGGCCGGGCGGGACCAGGCAGCGCGCCGCGTGGCCGGGCGGCAGGCTCTCCCGGGCGCCGTCGACATCGGTGACCAGCACCGGCCGCCCGCAGGCCAGCGCCTCCAGCGGGGCGAGCGCCATGCCCTCCCAGCGCGAGGGCAACACCACCAGGTCGGCGGCCCGGTACCAGGGGCGGACGTCCGCGACCGGGCCCACGAACTCGACGGAGCCCGGCGCGAGCCGGCGCAGCGCGTCCCGGTCGGGTCCGTCGCCGACCAGGGCGAGCCGCGCGTCCGGCACCCGGCGCAGCACCTCGGGCCAGGCCCGCAGCAGCACGTCCTGGCCCTTCTGCCGGCACAGCCGCCCGACACAGACGACCAGGGGAGCCCCCGCGGTCCGCTCACCCGCGCCGGCCGGGCCGACCGGGCCGGCCGGGTGTTCCGGGCCTGCCGGGGTGAAGTGCCCGGTGTCGATGCCGTTCGGGACGACCGTGTACCGGGCGCGGATCCCGGCGCGCATGCCGGTCGTGCGCTCGGCCTCGCTGACGCACACCACCCGGTGTGCCCAGCGCGCGCCCCACCGCTCCCACCGCAGCGCCAGCGCGGCGGTGGCGCCGCCGACCGCCTCGAAGGACCAGGCGTGCGGCTGGAACAGGGTAGGGACGCGCCCGCGCACGGCGAGCCGGCCGGCGAGGCCCGCCTTCGCGCTGTGCGCGTGCACCAGTGCGGGCCGTACGTCGTCGAGCAGCCGGCCCAGGCGGCATACCTCGTCCGGGAGACCGGCGCCCGGGGAACGGTCGGCGTGCCATCCGCGCACCTCGGCGCCCAGTTCCCGCGCACGCTCGGCCAGTTCGCCACCGGGGCAGGCCACCATGACCCGCAGTCCGGCCGTGAGCTGGGCCTTCGCCAGATCCAGGACGACCCGGGCCACTCCGCCCTCGACGGGCTGTGCCAGGTGGAGGACCCGTGGCCGAGGGTCGGTGGCTGATCGGTGCATACGCGGATTCCTCGCTCACGGGGGGCGCGCTCGGGACTGCGGGCGTGGACGGGGCGTACTACCGCGCGTCCACGGCGGCGAAGAGCGCGCCCGCCCACGCCGCGTCGCGCTGGGAAACGAGCCGGAAGGTCAGCCGGTCACCACCGTGGGCGAGACCGGTGCCCAGATCGAACACATCCGAGTCGTGGCCGAGCGTGTTGGCGTACGCGGGCTCACGCCGGGCGCGTACCGGGCCGGGTTCGTTGATCGTGGAGTTGACTACGTCGTCGGCCGGGTCGGCGGGGCCCTGGAGCGGGACGGGCGCGTGGCCGGCGGTGGTGTGGATGAGCGAGTCGCCGGTGGTGCCCCGGTCGCCGTTGTACGCCACCTGCCCCACCCGGCCCTCGGCGCCACGCGGGACGGGTAGCCCGTTCAGCCGTACCTCGGCCGGCGTGCCGAGGGAGTCGAAGCCGTCCCGGAGGGAGAGCGTACGCAGTGGCTGCGCCGGGTCCTCGTACGCCACGACCAGTGTCCAGCCGCCCCAGGCACCCGCCCCGGACCGTCCCGCGGCCGCGTTCACCTGGCCGACCGTCCGCGGTCCTGGGCCGCCGGCGCGGACCGGTCCGGTCACGTCCTCCGAGGCCTGGAAGGCGTCGGCGCCACGGCCCACGCGGTGGCCCACGATCGTGTCGGCGAGCAACTCCTGGTAGGAGCAGCCGGGTTCGGCGATCAGCACCCGGCCGTCGTCCGCGGCCGGCTTCTGCTCGCCGGCCGGCAGGTTGCCGCCCCGGTACAGCCGCGCGTACCTCACCCGGGAGCCCGCCGGCAGCCGGAGCTCGGCGCGGGAGGAGTTGTACGTGCCGGGGTCGTCGACGACGACGTCGACGACGACGATGTAGAACCTGTCGAAGTCCCCGTTCACCGCGGGGACTTCGCCCTCCCGGGCGGCCTGGCAGGGCGGCTCGGACGGCTCGCCGGGCGTCGTGCGACAGCTGACGGACGTGTTGGTCACGCGGGCGAAACCGCCGCGCGGCAGCCCGTGGTGGCGCTCGGCGAAGGGGATGCGCGGAGCCTCGGGGGCGGGCGGCGCCGTCGCCCGGGTGATGCCCGGCGCCCGGGCCGAGGCGAGGACGAGCGCGCTCGCCGACGCACGGCACGGCAGCGGGCCCAGGAGATTGCGCATGACCGGCTTCGTTCTTTCAGGGAGGGGGGAGGGTGCGGGGAGGGCGGCGGGAAGAGTCCGATGTGATGCCAATACGGGTAAGTCGGGAGGATCGCAACTCTAGTCGCTATCCGTATTAATCCGTCAAAACCGGGCATGTGTGTCGGAGTCGTGAAGGCGGCTCCCCGGAGATCACCCCGATGGCCGCACAACCCGGGGCGGTGCCACGCGTTGACACAGCGCTGGGCATCCGCCCGTATGTTTGTTTCGACCCCAAGGAGACCTCTCCATGTCGCGTATCGCGAAGGGCCTGGTCCTGTCCACCGCCGCCGTCGCGGCCGTCGCCGGCGGTGCCGCTGCGGCTGCCGCCGACAGCGGCGCGAGCGCCGCCGCCGCCCACTCGCCGGGCGTGCTGTCGGGCAACGTCATCGAGGTTCCGATCCACGTGCCGGTCAACCTCTGCGGCGACACCGTCGACGTCATCGGCCTGCTGAACCCCGGCTTCGGCAGCACCTGCGTCAACGACTGACGCAGCGGCTGTTCTCCACGGCCGGCCGTCCGCCCACGCACCCCGCGGGCGGACGGCCGGTCCGTGTTTTTCCCCGGCTGTTCGCCGGTCCGTGCCCGGTCGGCCCGGTGCCTCCGGGATCTCATATGTATTCCGGAAACGGGGTTTCCGGCCCGCCGGGACGTCGTTGGACATGACGTCCGAATTCCCCCCGTGCGGCTTGCCTTGCCGAAAGTCGCCGAAGAAAGGAACATGATGAAGTCGCTGAAGGCCGTCGCCGTCGCCGCCGGTTCCGTGGCCCTGGTCGGCGTCGCCGCACCCGCGTTCGCCCACAACACCGCCGACCTCACGCCCACCAGTCTCAACGGCGCCGTGAACACGATCACCAAGGACGGCCTGGACCTGAACCAGGCGATGCCGCTGCGGCACCAGTCGAACGCCCTCGACACCGAGAACAAGCGCTCCCCGCTCAACACGGTCAAGACCGCGGCCGGCGCCCTCAACCAGCACAACCCGCTGCTGGGCGGCCTGCCGCTGCAGGGCTGAGGCCGCCGGGACGGGCCGGGCCGGGAGTGTTCGAGGGACACCGAGGGGTGTCCCTCGTTCGTGTGGCCCGGCCGGTGGGCGTCCGCCGACCGGGTGAGCGGGCACCCGGCCGCCGCGAGGCCCGTCGGTAGGGTCGCGCGGTGACCTCAACCCCAAGCGAAACCCGCCCGTTCCGCCTCGCCGACCTCGGCACGCTCGTCGTGCTGGCCTGGAGCGGCGAGGCCCCCGACGGCGGCGACATGCCCTATCTGCTGGCCTACTCCCTCGGTGACGCCGAGGGCGGTCCCGGGGCCACCGCGGCCGCGATCGAGGCGCTGCTGGCGAACAACGGGCTGCCGGTCGGCGGCGACCTCGTCGACGGCACCGCCCGGCCCGGGCTGCCCGCCACCCTGCTCGTCGAGGCCGGCCAGGCCGTCCTCAGCCTGGCCCCGCTCAACGCCCAGTGCCCCGCGCCCGCGGAGTGGCTCGCCGCGGTCGGCGAACGCGGCTACGCCTACCTGGTGTTCACCACCCGCCCGTGGCCCGAGGGCGAACCCGGCAAGCCCGTCGACCCCGAGGTGCTGCGGGACTTCGCCGGGGCCGAGGAGACCCTGACCGCCGCCGCGCACGTCGTCCTGCCGGCCCGCAGCCTGCGCGGCTGATGGCCCGGACCGCGGGGGCCGGGCGGGGGTTCGCGCTGCTGACGGTGATCGCGGGGGCGGCCGGACTGCTGGCCTCCTGGGTCATCACCCTCGACAAGTTCAAGCTGCTGGAGAACCCGCGCTTCGTGCCCGGCTGCAGCCTCAACCCGGTGGTGTCCTGCGGCAGCGTGATGAAGAGCGCCCAGGCCTCGGCGTTCGGGTTCCCCAACCCGATGCTGGGCCTGGTGGCCTACGCCGTGGTGATCTGCGCGGGCACCGGGCTGCTGACCGGCGCCCGCTTCCCCGCCTGGTACTGGCTGGCCTTCGACGCCGGCTGCGCCTTCGGTATCGGCTTCGTGTCCTGGCTGCAGTTCCAGTCGCTGTACCGGATCGGCGCGCTGTGCCTGTGGTGCTGCCTGGCCTGGGTCGCCACCATCGTCCTGTTCTGGTACGTCACCTCCTTCGCCGTGGGCCACCGGTTCCTGCCGGCGCCGCGCCCGCTGCGGGAGTTCCTCGGCGAGTTCACCTGGGTGCTGCCGGTGCTGCACACCGGCGTCGTCGGCATGCTGATCCTGACCCGATGGTGGGACTTCTGGACGAGCTGAACAACGGAACTCCTGAACTCGTGAATTCCTGAACTCCTGCATTTCCGAACTTCCGAACTTCCGAACTTCCGAAATCCATGATCTCGGGGGAGCGGAATTCCGGAGGGGCGGGTGGGTGCGGATGGCGTACAGCCGACTAATGCTGCACCCGGGCGAATTGTGAACTGATGCCGATTCCGGCTCGTTACCCGGTACGGACGTCGCTCCTCTCGTATCCCGAAAGGCCCGTACCTGACATGAAGCCGACCACCCGAGGAACCCTTGCCGTCGTCGTCGCGGGCGTCGCCGTCGCCATGGGCGCCGCCGCCGCGCCCGCCGCCGCGACCGGCGGGGTCCCCGTCCCCGTGCCCCTGGACGGGGCCGAGAAGTCCCTCGGCATCGAGATGCCCAAGCTCGGCATGGAACTGCCGCTGCTGATCCCCGGTGTCCCCGAGGGGCCCCGCTATGTCGAGGGCCGGCTCATCCCGGAGGGCGCGCTGCCGCAGGTCCCGATGAACGGCCGGCTGCCGGGCGTCAGCCTGAGCGTGCCGCTCCCGCGCGTCCTCGGCGCCGGCTTCGACCACGTCGGCGTCGACCTCCCCGCCTCCGACCTGCGCACCCTCACCCCCGGTGTGGCACTGGACGCGCCCCTCAGCGCGCCCGACCCGCAGCACTACGGCGTGCCGCACCTGAAGATGCCCGAGGTCGGGGTGCTCGGCCCGGTGCTGCAGACGGTCGTCGGCGGCAACCTGGGCGCCGGCTCCGGCACCGGCCGGTAACCCTCCTCGGGCACGGCCCTTTCGGCCCGGCCGCGCGCCGGACGGCAGCGTGGCGGTGACCGGGCGCCCCTTCGGACGGTTACCGGTACCGACAGTGGTCGGTGAACCGCACGAGGAGTGAGCATGGTCGTCGGAATCGGTGGTGCGGCGGTGGGCGCGGAGCCGGGAGCCGGGCAGCCGGGCAGAGCAGGGGCGGGCAGACCGACGCGGCGCGAGCTGACCCGGGGGCTGTTCGCCTCCGTGGTCGCCCTGGTGTTCGCCCCGGTCGTCGCCGCCTCCCGCCCCTCGCCCGCGGCCGACGGGCCCGCGGGCACCTCCTTCGACGAGACCTACCGGGGCCGCCGCATCAGGGGCGCCCTGCTGCCGGCGGCGGGGCGGGCCGTCGACGAAGGGGAGTGGCAGGTCACCGTGGACGGCCGGCCGCTGCACCTGATGCGGCGGGCCGACGGCAGCTGGCTCAGCATGGTCGACCACTACAGCTCGTACCCGACCCCGCTGGCGGCGACCCGCGGGGCCGTCGACGAGATGGGACCCGGGCAGCGGCTGCGCGATCCGGCGCCGGAACGCATGCACATGGGGGGAGACCATGGCGTACGTGCGTAAGGACGTCAGCAGGCTGACGGCCGCCGAGCGGGGGCGGCTCGTCAAGGCGTTCCTGGAGGTCAAACGGCGCGGCGAGTACGACGAGTTCGTGCGGACGCACATCGAGTACTACACCCCCGACGGGGAGGACGGACTGCGCGCCGCCCACATGGCGCCCTCCTTCCTGCCCTGGCACCGTCGCTTCCTGCTCGACCTGGAGCAGGCCCTGCGCCGGGTCGACGGGTCGGTGACGGTGCCGTACTGGGACTGGACGAGGGACCGTTCGGCGTCCGGTGTGCCGTGGACGAAGGATCTGCTCGGCGGCAACGGCCGGGCCCGCGACCAGCAGGTGATGACCGGCCCGTTCGCCTATGCGGCAGGGCACTGGACCATCACCGAAGGGGTCACCGACGGCGAGTTCCTCGCCCGGGACCTGGGCCGGGCCCGCGATCCGATCGACCTGCCCACCGGGGCCGAACTCGACCGGGCGCTGGCCGACCCCGCCTACGACGTCCCGCCGTGGGACTCGACGGTCACCCGGGGGTTCCGCAACCTGCTGGAGGGCTGGGGGACCGGCAGCGGCAAGGCGTCCTGGCACAACCACAACCGGGTGCACCGCTGGGTCGGCGGGGCCATGCTCGGCGGCGCCTCCGTCAACGACCCCGTCTTCTGGTTCCACCACGCCTTCCTCGACCTCCAGTGGGAGCGCTGGAGGTCCCGGCACCGCGGGCAGCGCTACCTGCCGGCGAAGCCGCCGGGCCCCGGCGACCCGCAGCGCGACCGGGTCGTCGCCCGCGGCGGGAAGCTGCCGCCGTGGGACGTCACCCCCGAGTCGCTGGAGGACGTGAGCCGGACCTACCGGTACGCCTGAGCCGCCGGCCCGGACACGGGAAGAGCCCCGGCGCCCTGGCGCCGGGGCTCCTTCGCGGGCGGTGGCTCAGGAGCCGTAGCCGCCGTTCTTGCCGTCACCGGCCTTGAGGTGGCCTTCGTTGCCGCAGGTGCTGCCGAACGCCGGGTTCAGCAGACCGATCACGTCGATGGTGTCGCCGCACACGTTCACCGGGATGTTGACCGGGACCTGGATGGTGTTGCCGGACACCACACCGGGCGAGCTGACGGCCTCGCCGTTGGCACCCGCGTCGGCCAGGGCCAGACCGGCCCCGCCCATCACCACAGCGCCGGTGCCGAGGGCTACGACGGTGGCCTTCGCGATGCGAGACATCACGTTCTCCTTCTTGTTGCTCGGGGAGTGCGGCGGCAGGACCAGCCGCCGCACTCCCCGTTCAACGCCGCGACCTGCGGCTGGTCACGCCGATCACCGGACGATCACTCCAAGGGCCGGAGCCGGGACGCCCCCTGGGGCAGCCGCCGTACCGGGGCCCCCGCCAGGAAGCCCCGGATGTTCTCCACGGCCTGGCCGTAGTACGTCGTGTAGTTGGCGTAGGAGACGTAACCGAGGTGCGGGGTGGCCAGCAGCCGGGGCGCGGTGCGCATCGGGTGGCCGGCGGGCAGCGGCTCGATGTCGAAGACGTCGACACCGGCGCCCGCGATCCGGCCCTCGTGCAGCGCGGCGAGCAGCGCGTCCTGGTCCACGATCGCCGCGCGGGAGGTGTTGACGAGGTAGGCGGTGGGCTTCAGGAGGGCGAGTTCGGCGGCGCCGAGCAGCCCCCGGGTGCGGTCGCCGAGCGCCAGGTGGACGGAGACGAAGTCGCTGGTGGCGAGCAGCTCCTCCTTGCTCGGCGCGAGCGCGGCGCCGACCTCTTCGGCCCGCTCCTCGGTGAGGTTCTGGCTCCAGGCGCTGACGTGCATGCCGAAGGCGAGCCCGACCTGCGCGACCTTGCCGCCGATCTTCCCCAGGCCGAGCAGCCCGAGCCGGCGTCCGTGCAGATCCGCGCCGACGGTGGACTGCCAGGGCCCTCCGTCACGCAACGCCGTGCTCTCCTGGACCAGCCCCCGGGCCAGCCCCAGCAGCAGCGCCCAGGTCAGTTCGACCGGCGGTGCCGAGGAACTCTCGGTCCCGCACACCGTGATCCCGTGCGTCTCGGCGGCCGCGTAGTCGATGACGCTGTTGCGCATCCCGGAGGCGATCAGGAGCCGCAGCCGGGGCAGCCGCCCGAGCAGCGAACCGGGAAAGGCGACGCGCTCGCGCAGGGTGACGACGATGTCGAAGTCGGCCAGGACCGCGGCGAGTTCGTCCTCGTCGGCGACATGCTCCCGCAGCGACACCACCTCGACCCGGTCGGCGAGCGAGGCCCAGTCCCCGAACTCCCCGCCCACCCCTTGGAAGTCGTCGATCACAGCACAACGAAGACGCATTGCCTCACCGTACCGGCCACCTGAACGCGCCCCTTCAGGGGCGCTGGGGGTACCCCGGTCGGCGGCCGGGGGGAACGGCGCGACCGGCCCCCACCCACCCGCAGCCGTCCGGCAACCCGTCCTGGCACCCCCTTCGGCGCACAGCGGTTCCCCGCACGGAAAAGGCCGCCCGAAGACCAGGGCGGCGCAAAGGGGTCCGGTGGGTGGGGCCACCGGACCCGGTACCGGGCGCAGCGGGTGCCGGGCGGAACGTCAGGTCGTCGCGAGGACGGAGCGGTACCACGGTTCGGCACGGCCGAACCACGTGTCGAAGCCACCCCCCGGGCGCTGACCGAGATCCGCCCAGAGCGCGTCGGCCGCGAAGAAGTGGTCCGTCGTGAGGATGTCGAGCGTGCCCGGCGCGACGCCCTTCGCCGCGAGGATCGCCCTGGCCCCCTCGACGGTGAGGTTGTCACGCGGCCAGTCGATCCCCGCACAGCCGGCCACCGCCCGCAGCGCACTGCCCACGGTGACCGGCGCCGGATCCGCGGCGTGGTACACCCGCGAGGTCAGCACCCCGTCCGGCGCCAGCGCGGTGGCGACCAGCAGCCGGGCCAGGTCCGGCGCGCCGATGACGGACGCCCGTGCCGGCCAGCCGGCCACCACTCCCGGCAGGGCCCGCAGCAGCCGTGCCAGGGTCGGACCGACCCACAAGTCCCCCACTCCGAAGACCAGATGGGGCCGGAGCACCACGCCGCCGGCCGCGAGGACCGCGTCCTCGGCCGCCGCGCGGGTGCGCGAGGTGACGGAGCCCGGATTGCGGGCGAGCTCCTCGGGCCGGTGACCGCGGAAGGTGCCGCGGCCGTACACCGAGGCCGTGCTGAGCTGGACGATCCGGCGCACCCCGGCCCGCCGTGCCTCGGCGACCAGCGCAGCCGTGCCACGCGCGTTGACCGCCTCGTTGGCCGCGGCGCTGCCGCCGATCTGCGCCGCGCAGTGCAGGAGCACGTCGACCCCGTCGCACACCCCGCGCAGCGAGCGCGGGTCGGTGAGATCGGCGTGCACGGTCCGGGCCCCGGAACAGGACCGCGGCAGGGACCGGCGGTGGCTCATGAGCCTGAGGTCGGCCCGGCGGCGCTGTGCCTCACGGGTCACGTGGGTCCCGACGAACCCGGACGCGCCGGTGACGAGAAGGATGGGCAAGGGGATCCTCCCGGGGGCGGTCGGGGTCAGCGGACACGGGGCCGCAGGACGAGTTCGGCGGTGAAGACCGTCTCCTCCCGCTGGCTGCCGCGCACCCGTACCAGCAGGTCGCCGCGGTCGCCGTACGGTTCGGGGTCGGCCGTGATCCAGCAGGGCGCGTCGAGTTCGGCGTACCGGGTGAACTCGCTGCGCGCGCCGAGCAGCAGGGCGCAGGGTGCCCCGGTGCGGGCGTGCGCGGCCTGCCGGGCGGCCTCCAGGAGGAACATGCCGGGTATGTGGTCGACCGGGTGGTCGAAGTAGGTCGGGTGCGCGGTGTCGACCCGCAGTTCCCATCTGCCCCGGGTGCCGGGCGCGGGTTCGCACAGGGCGACGTGCCGGGCGGTGGCGTGGCCCACGGCGGCCGGGTCGAGGGCCGCCGGCGGGATGCGGTCGGTGCTGGTGGGGCGTTCCCCGCGCATGCGCCGGTACACGTCCGGGCTCATGCAGCGGAACGCGGCCGAGGCGGTGGCGCGGGCCCCGTTCTCCCGGACCACGGTGACGTCGTAGCGCATCTCCCGCAGCCGGCCCGCGCGGCGGACGACGTCCCGGCAGACCGCGTGCATCTCGACGTCGGTGGGGACCGCGTCCGCGACGAGCAGGTCGGGCTCGGCGGTCACGGACATGTCAGACATGAGGAACTGGTAGCCGAACGGCACGTCGAACTCGGCGTGCGCGAGCAGGGACCCGATCTGGCGGATCGACTCGATCAGCAGCATCGGGTCCTGGTAGCCGCCGTCGGGGGCGAACAGCGCGTGGCTGCGCGGCCACTGGGCCCGGACGACGAAGCCGTCGAAGCCGCCGGCGGCCGGGGACTCGTCGCGCTCCCAGCCGGTGAGCAGGACTTCGGAGACCGCCGCGCGGTGGACGTACTCACGCGGCACAGTGGTGGTCAGTCCGGGAAGCAGGTGCTTCGGGGCGATGGCCCGGTCGGTGAGGTGCGGCATGTGCAGCGCTCCTGTGTCGGTGTGACGGGAAGGAGGGGGCAACAAGCCGTACGCCGGCTGTCACCCCCCGTGGCCGACGTTCTGCCCCACAAGATACAGACAGGTCGGTCCGGTTCTGCAAGAGGCGAGGCGATTTCTTGGGCGAGTCGGAAGCACTTGGGGGCTTGCCATCGATGTCAGCCGTCCGTTATGCCGGTATTGCAACTGTGAAACGTACAAGGTTGTATGGTTTGCCGGAGGGGTGCCGGTCTTGGTCAACTCTTTCCGTGGGGCGACTTAACGGAGTACGACCTCCCACTTGTCCGGTATTCCGATGAAATCGCAGCTCAAGATAGGGGTGTTAGGGGCTGGACTGAGCGCCGCGCCCCTCTGCCTGGGCAGTTGACAATCAGACAAGTCTGTTTGGTACGGTCTGGTCGTGAACCCGCAGTCCGAGATGACGTGGATGTGCCTCAGGGGGAGCAGATGAACCGCCAGTACGCGGACCTCGTGGCGCCGTCGCCGCGGCGCCACCGCTCGCACGGCCCGCTCGTCCCGGCCGGTCACCCGGCCGGCCACTCGGCAGCGCACCCGGCCCAACCGGCCCCCGCGTACGGCGCGCCCGGCGCGGGAGCGCTGCACGTCCTGGTCGTCGAGAACGACCCACGGGCCGCCGACCCCCTCCTGCAGGGGCTGGCCCGGCACGGCTACGCCACCCACGGCGCGACCACCGGCGCCCAGGCGCTGCGCGGCCACCGTGAGGCCGACCTGGTCCTGCTCGACCTCGACCTGCCCGACCTCGACGGGCTCGAGGTGTGCCGCGGCATCCGGGCGGTCAGCGACCTGCCCATCATCGCGGTGACCGCGCGCGGCTCGGAACTCGACTGCGTGCTCTGCCTGCAGGCGGGTTCGGACGACTACCTCGTCAAGCCGTACGGCTTCCGGGAGCTGCTGGCCCGGATGGAGGCGGTGCTGCGCCGGGTGCGGGTCCGGCCGGCGGACGAGCCGGCGGCCGGCCGGGTCGTCAGCCACGGGCCGCTGCGCATCGACCCGGGCGCCCGCACGGCCGTCCTCGACGGCCGGCCCCTCGACCTGACCCGCAAGGAGTTCGACCTCCTCCACCTGCTGGCCGCACAGCCCGGCACGGTGATCCCGCGCCGTCAGATCATGGCCCAGGTGTGGGACGACGCGTGGTCGCCGCGCGGCCGTACGGTCGACACCCACGTGGGCACCCTGCGCGGCAAACTGGGCTCCAGTGCCTGGATCGTCACCGTCCGGGGGGTCGGTTTCCGGATCGGCAGTCCCTAGCCCTCTCCTGCGTTCTCCCAGGTCACGCCCGGTCCCGGCGCGCGGCCGGTGAACCGCTTTCTGACAACTCCCGCCGCGGTACTGACCGTGGGCCGCCCGCACGGCTTACGATACAGACCAGTCTGTTGAATTCGGTGGGAGAGCGTAAGGATCTGGCATGGCTCAGCAGGAACGCGGCAAGCGGTCACGGCGGTCGATCCTGGAGGCGGCGGCCCAGGTCTTCGACGAGCGCGGCTACGACGCCGCCAGCACCAACGAGATCCTGGCCCGCACCGGACTCACCCGGGGGTCCCTCTACCACCACTTCCCCTCCAAGGAAGCCATCGCGCTGGCCCTGGTGCAGGCCCACGCCGAGGCCCTGGAAGTGCCCGAACGGCCGATCAGGCTGCAGTCGGTGATCGACCTGACCCTGGAGTTCGCCCGGCGCCTGCAGCACGACGCGGTGCTGCGCGCGAGCGTGCGGCTGACGACGGAGCAGACGTCGTTCGACTGCCCGCCGCAGACCACCTACGAACAGTCCATGGACACCATCCTGACGCTGCTCCAGGAGGCCGAGAAGCGGGACGAGATCCTGCCGGGGGTGGACGTGCGCGAGGTGACCTCGCTGATCGTCGGCTCCTTCACCGGTCTGCAGATCATGTCCCAGGCCTACACCGGCCGGGCCGACCTGCCCGACCGCACCAGCGTCCTGTGGAAGTTCCTGCTGCCCGGCCTCGCCACGCCGGGCCTGGTCGGGCGGCTGCGCACGACGCCGCCCGAGGACTGACCGGCCCGCTCCCGGATCCTGTCTCAGATCCTGCGCTCGCCGCCCCGGCCCGGCGGCCGGTCCCGGTCGAACAGCGGGCGCAGCAGCCGCCACAGGCGCTGGGTGATCTCGCCGTCCCACCAGCCCGGGTCGGTGTGCCCGAGGGTCTCGATGCCGGCGGCCATCACCACCGCCAGGTCGGCGAGGTCCCCGGCCTGGTCCGCGGACTCCTTCTGGGTCTCCGTCACCCGCTCGTGGACCGCGGCGAGCAGGTCGTCGCGGAGCCGGGGCGGCCCGGCCGAGCCGTCCGCGGCCAGCTGCATGCCCGCCCGGACGACCTTCTCGGTGCGCATGGCCTCGCCGAGCGCGAACAGGAAGCGCTTGGGCGCGTCCGCCGCCGGCCCCGCGAAGGCCTCCTCGGTCAGCGCCTCCACCCGGGCTCTCGCCTCCTCGTACACCGCCGCGGTCAGCGCGGTGGTGGAGGCGAAGTGGTGGTAGAGCGCCCCCCGGCTGACCCCGGCCCGGCGGCAGATGTTGACCAGTCCCGCGTCGGAGAGCCGACCGTCCGCGATGAGCTCGGCGGTGGCATGGACGAGAGCCTGACGCGTGTGCTCGGATCGCGCCTGCATCAGCTCGTACCCGCCTTCCCTGCCAGCAGTGTGCCCGGTACATGCACTGCCTGCGGGCACCGGTGCCAATGGTGGTAAGAATCATACAACCATGCCTGTTTCAAGGTAGGACCCCGGTGGTGGTCCACCTCCTCATGATCTCCACAGGATCCCAACTTCCCAGGCAACAGGGGTTGCTGTCCTAAAATGTGTGCGGTGAGCGCGATCGCGGAAGAGTCCTCAATCAGACAGGTCTGTTTGTAAAAGGGCTCAAATCTGGCCAGTTGACACAGGTTTGACACTCCGCTGACAGAGCTGCGGAGGATTGTGGGAAGCCTGAACCGCCGTGCGTTGAAGCGGGCCCCCGCCCCCGTGAGACTGGACGCAGTTCCACACGGACCGAGGATTCGGGGGATCCGAATGGAAGAGCCGGAGCGACTCACGGACGACCACGTCAGCCGCGACTGCGGCAGGCGCTGCGGCCGGATCTGCGTCCGCTGCCTGGACCGGATCGACGGCGGCCTGCGCAGCCTGCTCGACCTGTACCGGGAGAGCGACCAGGCACTGGTGCCCGGGGCGCCGGTGCTGCGCGAGCGGGTGAGCGGCAGCCGTGCCACCGTCGGCATCGTGCTCGACGAGCGGGCGCTCGCCGTACGGACCCGGGCGGCCGAGGTCATGGCGCTGTGGGCGCGGCTCGTCGTGGACGAGCGCACCGGCGCCCGGCCCGCCGGCCGCGGGGTGCCCGCGCTGGTCGGGTTCCTGCGCGGGCAGCTGCCCTGGTTCGCCGGGCACCCGGCGGGCGCCGACCTCGACGAGGAACTCGCCGAACTCCTCACGGACTTCCGCCACCTGCTCGGCCCCGGCCCGGTACGCCGGTTCGCCCTCGGCGCCTGCACCCGGCCGGAGTGCGCCGGGACGCTCTACGGCGTGCTGCCGGCGGACGGCGGCGGCCGGGTGCCGGACCAGGTCACCTGCGACGCCGGGCACGCACTGCCGCCGCGCCAGTGGCTGCTGGTCGCGAACCGGGCGCAGGAGGCGGTGGCGACATGACGGGCACGGGAGGCGGTGACGGGACGACCGGGCCGGCGAAGCCGCGCACGGTCCCGACGGAACTGGCGGCCCTCGCGATGGGCGTCACCCAGGCGACCATCCGCAAATGGGCCAGCCGCGGCAAACTCACCCGTCACGGCGGCCCCCGGCGGGCCGAGTACGACCTCGACGAACTGTTCGCGCTGGCGCGCAGGAACGAGACCGAATAGCCGGCGCGAGACCCTGCGGCGGCAGTGAATTCGGGTAACTCCGCGCTGCCGCAAGGAATTCACCGACCACCACCCGAAAGAATGCCGGATCCGTGCGGGGATCCGGTGCGAAGCAGCCCCCGCGGCCCGTCCCCCCTGCCGCGGGGGCTTCTTCGGTTACCCGCGCTGATTATCAACTCGCTTCATTTAAAGGAAAGTTGACGCATCCGAACAGAGGTGTCACACTCTTTTCGGCGCCCCCATGCCCTGACGGCGGCGGCGCTTCTCCCGGGCTTCTGTATGCGAGCCCGTGGCAGCCATACCGAAATCCGTGCCCCGACCCGGGGCGCGGATTTTTTGTTTTCCCTCCGCCCCGACTTGAGGAAGTGTGGTCGATGCCTGTTTCCACCTGGACACCCGTCGGTCAATGGACGGGTACGGTCACGCACGACGGCGAGGTGGACGAGTACACCGTCGCCTTCGCCCCGGACGGCTCGCTCTCGGTCACCACGCGCAAGAGCAGCGGAACCGGCGCCTGGACCGTCACCGGCGACGACTCGCTGGAGTTCTCCCTGCGCGAGGACTTCAACCTCGACGTCACCCAGATCAGCCCCAACGGCCACCGGGCCGCGTACATCCAGATCGACATCACCGCGCGGCACGACGGTGACGCGCTCACCGGCGAGGGCAAGGCCGTCGTGCACGGCCCCGACGACGTCGTGATCTACGCGACGGACGCCCGGACCGAAGCGCGCCGGGTGTCATGACGGCCGAGGTCGCCCGGCTCACCGACGTGCTGAACCTCCGGGACCTGGCCGGGCGCTATCTGGCCGGCCTCGACGAGGGCGGCTTCGACGAGACCTGGGCGAGGTCCCTGTTCACCGAGGACATCGAGATGACGTTCCCGGTGGGCAGCCACCAGGGCCTCGCCGGGGTGGCCGGCTTCACCACCGAGATCATGGCGCGCTGGGGCCGTACCCACCACCACGGCTCGGAGACCCAGGTCGACGTCGACGGCGACCGGGCCGAACTGAGCTGGAGCCTGATCGCCTCCCACGTGCACCACGGTTCGCCGCTGCCGCCGGATCCCACCCGGTACTTCCAGCTCGGCGGCCGCTTCACCGGCACGGCCCGGCGCACCCCCGGCGGCTGGCGGTTCGACCGGCTGCGGCTGCGGATCGTGTGGACGACCGGCGCCGTGCCCAGGGGCGTGACCCAGGTCGACCGGAAGACCCTCGACACCCGGGGAAACCCGCCCACTTCGGCGGCCGCTCCGGCGGCCACATCAGCAGAGGAGAACGCACACATGCCGACCACGCTCACCGCGGACCAGCAGAAGGAACTGATCGAGAAGGTCTTCCACGAGGGCCTGGACCTCGGCGACCTGTCGGCCGCCGACCGCTACCTCACCGCCGACTTCCGCAACCACGGCAGCCACGACGACTCCATGCGCGGCCCGGAGGCGTTCAAGCACACCATCCGGATCCAGCAGTCCGCGTTCAGCGACATCAAGTACGAGATCCTCGACTTCATATCGATGGGCGACAAGGCCGCCATCCGCTGGGTCATGCACGGCCGCCACACCGGCCCGTTCATCGGCATCCAGCCGACCGGGCTGCAGGTGCAGCACCAGGCGATCATCTGGTTCCGCTTCGAGGGCGACCGGATCGCCGAGCGCTGGGGCATCGTCGACAACTTCGCCCTGCAGAAGTTCCTCCAGTCCGGCGGCAAGCCGGTCGGCCCGCTGACTCCGGCGGGCAAGCCCGCGGCCTGAGCCGCGCCCGGCCCGCGTGGCCCGGCCCCCGTCGACGGCGGCGGGGGCCGGGCCACGCGGCCATGGAATCGACGTGCCCCACGGAGGGATCTGAGACATGCCGATCGACAGGAAAGTCGCCCGCTTCAACCGGCGGTTCGCCAACCACTTCGTCGGGCCGCTGTTCAGTCGGCTGCCCGGCTTCGGGAAGGTGCACCACCGCGGCCGCAGGTCGGGGCGTGAGTTCGCCACCCCCGTCAAGCTGTTCCGGCGCGGCGCGGACATCGTCATCACGCTGCCGTACGGGCCCGGCTCCGACTGGGTCAAGAACGTGCTGGCGGCGGGCGGTTGCGAGATCACCACACGTGGCCGCCGGATCCGGGTCACCGCGCCGGTGGTCTTCACCGACGACGGTACGACGAAGATGCCCGCCCTGACCCGGCGGATCCTCTCCCGGGTCGAGGCCACCGAGTTCCTCGCCCTGACGCCGGTCGGGGAACCGGCGCGGCCGCGGGCGGCCCGGCCGTGACCGCCGCCGGTCTGGTCACCCGGCCGGTCCGGGTGGCGGTGCTGGTCGGCTCCGCCCGCGACGGGCGGCTCGCCCCGGACGTCGCGGGCTGGTTCGCGCGGGTCGCCGCCCGCCGCGACGACCTGGTCCTGGACGTCGTCGACGTGGCCGAGCACCTGCTGCCGGCGAGCCTCGACGAGAGCGACCCGCGGGCGGCCGCGCTGCGGCCGCGGCTGGGCGGGGCGGAGGCGTACGTGGTCGTCGTACCGGAGTACAACCGGAGCGTTCCGGGCCCGCTGAAGACCCTCATCGACAGCTTCCAGGCCGAGTGGCAGGCCAAGCCGGTCGGCTTCGTCGGCTACGGCCTCGGCATGGCCGGCGGGGTGCGGGCGATCGAGCATCTGCGGCAGATCTTCGCCGAGTTCCACTGCGTGGGGATGAAGGACGTCGTGACGTTCCCGCGGGTGCTGGAGCACTACGACGCGGAGGGCCGCTTCGCGGCCGATGCCGACGGGGCCGAAGCCGCGGCCAAGCTGATGCTGGACCAGCTGAACTGGTGGGCCCACGCGTTGCGCGAGGCCAAGGCGGCCCGTCCGTACGGGACGTGAAAGTTCCGGCGCCGACAGCGCGCCCCGTCAGGGGCGCGGGGAACTGCGCGATCAGCCACATCGGACCTGTGGCCGGTCCATCACGGCTCGCGGCACTTCCTGCGCATCGCAGTGCCCCGCCTGGTTGTCGGGCCGCGCCCTCGGCGCCGTCGTGGCTGATCGCGCAGTTCCCCGCGCCCCCAAGAAATGAAACCTGGCCCCTCTTTACAGGAGAACGCCATGGCTGCCGCCGCCCCCGATCCGCTCACCCCGCTTCTCGTCGCCGTGCCCGTGGTGATCCTCGCCTGCAGGGCCGGGGCCCAGGTGCTCGGACGGCTCGGGCAACCCCCGGTCGTCGGCGAGATAGTCGTCGGCATCTTGTTCGGCCCGTCCCTGCTGGGCTGGCTCTGGCCCGGCGCCCAGGCGTGGCTGTTCCCGCAGTCGGCACTGCCGTACATCGGCGTGCTCGGGAACATCGGCCTGCTCGTGTTCATGTTCCTCGTCGGACTCGAACTCGACCTGAAGTCCCTGCGCGGCCACAGCAGAACGGCCGTCGCCGTCTCCCAGGCCGGGATCGCGCTGCCGCTGCTGCTGGGCACGCTGCTCGCCCTCGGCATGTACGGCGACTTCGCGCCGTCCGGCACCGCGAGGCTGCCGTTCGTGCTGTTCATCGCGGTGTCGATGAGCATCACCGCGTTCCCGGTGCTGGCCCGGATCCTGACCGACCGGGGCCTGTACCGGACCCGCGTCGGCGCGCTCGCCATGGCCAGCGCGGCCGTGGACGACGTCAGCGCCTGGTGCCTGCTGGCCGCGGTGGTGGCGGTGACGAAGAGCCACTCGCCCCTGGAGGCCCTGACCACCGCCGGGTACGCGCTCGTCTTCGCCGCCGTGATGTTCCTCGTCGTACGGCCGCTGCTGGCCAGGTGGGCCGCGCGGGCGGAGCGCCGGTACGCCGACGCGGTCGTGCTGGTGGTGCTGTTCAGCGGGCTGAGCCTGGCCGCGTTCGCCACCGACCGGATCGGGGTGCACGCGCTGTTCGGCGCGTTCCTGTTCGGCGTGGTCACCCCGCGCGGCAGCCGGCGGATCGAGGCCACCGCGGCTCGGATGCGGGCCTTCGCGGTGCCGGTGCTGCTGCCGCTGTTCTTCGTCAGCACCGGTCTGAAGACCGACGTGGGGCTGCTCGGCGGCAGCGGTACGCAGTGGCTGTGGGCGGGGGCCGTGCTCGCGGTCGCCGTGGCCGGCAAGTGGGGCGGTGGCACGCTCGCAGCCCGGCTCTCCGGCCGGGACTGGCGGGACTCCATGTCGCTGGGCGCGCTGATGAACTGCCGTGGCCTGACCGAGCTGATCGTGCTCAACATCGGGCTGGGGCTGGGTGTCATCGGGCCGGAGCTGTTCACCGTCCTGGTGCTGATGGCGCTGCTCACCACGGCCATGACCACGCCCGCGCTGACCTGGATCCGCAAGGGGATCGACGAGGAGACCGGGCGGGAGGCGGCCGGAACCGGCCAGGACGAGCCCGCCCTGGAGATCGCGAGAACCCGCTGACCTGCGCCTGCGGGCGGGGCAGCGGCGTCAGCCGCCGACCGGCGAACAGTTCCGGCCCTGATGGTTGGAAGATTGCTAGTTGGAAGCTTGATGGATAAGCAGGTTGACGATACTCTCGCAGTACGACGAAGCAGTGAGGCAGTGAGGGAGAGAGCGATGAGCCAGGACTTCAAGAACCTCGACATGACGATGATGTTCGCCATCCACGACGCGCTCCGCCGCGAGCTGGAGCGGATCGCCCGGATCACCGCGCGGGTCGACGAGGACCCCCGGCACGTACTGAGCACGGCGGTCGGCTGGGAGCTCTTCAAGAAGTTCCTGACCGTCCACCACATCTCCGAGGACGTGAAGATCTGGCCGGTCATGGAGACCGCGCTGGCCGGCCAGGGCTCCGAACTGGCCCTGCTCGCCGACATGGAGGCCGAGCACGGCGTCATCGACCCGCTGCTCGCCGACATCGACGCCGCCCTCGCCGACCGCGACTCGGGCCTGGAGCGCCTGACCGGCCTGACCGACACCCTCTACACCAAGCTCGGCGCCCACCTCGACCACGAGGAGCGGGACGCCCTGCAGCTGATGGACATCACGCTCTCCCAGCAGCAGTGGCAGGACTTCTCCGCCGAACAGCGCACCCGGATCGGCGACGACTCCGCCCGCTACCTGCCCTGGATGCTCGACGACATCGACGCCGCGAAGGTCGCGAACATCCTCGGCAAGATGCCCGAGCCGCTGCGCAACGCCTACGAGAACGACTGGCGCAAGGCCTACGAGGACCTCGCCATCTGGACCCCCAGGACCGCCACCACCAGCCGCTGACCGGATCCCGCGGGTTCCGCTCCGCGCGACACCCCCCAACCCTGAGACAGACACGGAGACATCTCATGTCGCTGCAAGACCGCACTCAGGCCGTCCCCAAGGCCGCGGCCCCGCCGCAGCAGGACGGCAGGCTCGGACTCGCGTTACTCGTGATCGCCGCGGCCCAGCTCATGCTCGTCCTCGACAACACGATCGTCGCCGTCGCCCTGCCCAGCATGCAGAGCGCCCTCGGGCTCAGCGAGTCCGGCCTCGGCTGGATCGTCACCGCCTACGCCCTGGCCTTCGGTGGTCTGCTGCTGGCCGGCGGCCGCGCCGGTGACCTCTTCGGCCGCCGCCGGGTCTTCCGCACCGGACTGGTCCTGTTCACCGCCGCCTCGCTGCTCGGCGGCCTCGCCCAGAGCGGCGAACTGCTCATCGCCGCCCGCGTGATCCAGGGCGCGGGCGCCGCCATCGCCGCCCCCACCGCCCTGTCCCTGCTGGCCACCACCTTCCCGGCCGGCCCCGCCCGCAACAAGGCGCTCGGCGTCTACGGCGCGATGGGCGGCCTCGGCTCGGTCGTCGGCCTGCTGCTCGGCGGCGCGCTCACCGAGTACCTGAGCTGGCGCTGGGTGATGTTCGTGAACATCCCGATCGCCCTGGCCGTCCTGTTCGGCACCGGCGTCCTCGTCGAGGGCGAGCGCGAGCGCGGCAAGGTCGACGTGCCCGGCGCGCTCACCGCCACCCTGGGCTTCGGCTCGCTCGTCTACGCCATCAACCGCGCCGGCGACAAGGGCTTCGGCGACAGCGTCACCCTGACCGGCCTGGGCGCCGCGCTCGTCCTGATCCTCGCCTTCGTCCTGATCCAGCGCGCGAGCAGGGCGCCGATGATCCCGCGCGGGGTGCTCGCCGACCGGAGCCGCGTCGGCGCCAACGTGATCATGTTCCTGGTCGGCGCGGGCATGCTCGCCACCTTCTACTTCCTGACCCTCTACATGCAGCTCGTCAAGGGCTACGCCCCGATGGTCACCGGCGTCGCCTACCTGCCCTTCGCCCTCGGCATGGGCATCGCGGCCGGCGGCGTCGGCCCGCAGCTGCTCGCCAAGCTGCCCGAGCGCAACGTGATCGCCCTCGGTCTGCTGATCGGCACCGCCGGCATGGTCTGGTTCAGCTTCATCGAGCCCGGCCAGACGCCGTGGGCCGCGCTGCTGCCGGCCCAGCTGGTCGCCGGTCTCGGCCTCGGCATGGTCTTCGTGGCCGTCACCATCGTCAGCGTCCGCGGCGTCGCCCCGCAGGCCACCGGCGCGGCCTCCGGCCTGGTCAACACCGCCCAGCAGATCGGCGGCGCCATCGGCCTCGCCGCCCTCGCCGCGGCGGCCACCGCCATCACCGACCACGAGCTGCCGGGCAGCCTCCCGCACGCCCTCACCACCGGCTACTCCTACGGGTTCCTGCTCGGCGGCGGCCTCTACCTGCTGGCCCTGATCGTGGCCCTGGCCACCCTCCCGGGCACCCGCCCCCAGCAGCAGGACGCCGAGCACCCGCCCGTCGCCCTGTGACCGACCCCGGCGGCCCCGCCCTGACCACTGCGGGCGGGGCCGCCGGTTCCCCGGTACCGGCGCCGCGCCGGTACCGGTGCCGGTCGGGGGCCGTCGATATACTCGGGCAGGAGGTGCTGTCTTGCGGTACGAGAGCGACGACGATCGCGGTCCGGTGACCCGGACCGAGCAGACCGCGGAGGTCCCCGGCGTCCTCCCGGACGCGCTCACCGACTTCATCGGATACCTCCTGCGCCGCGTCTACGCGCAGTTCGCCGCCACCGACGACGGCGGTGACAGCGACCCCCGCGACTTCCTGGTCCTCGACGCGCTCACCGGCCGCGACTGGGAGTCCCAGCTCGACCTCGCGGAACGGCTCGGTATCAACCGCACCATCATGGTCGGCGTCATCGACCGCCTGGAGGCCCGCGACGAGGTCCGGCGCACCCGCAACCCCGACAACCGGCGCCAGTACGTGCTCTCCCTGACCGACCGGGGCCGCGAGGCCGTCGAGGCCAGCCGGCGGGCGGTCGCCGAGCGGGACGCCCGGCTCACCGCCGTGCTGACGGACGAGGAGACCGCCCGGCTCGACGAGCTGCTGGCCCGGCTGCTGCCCGAGTCCGCGCAGCCCCTCGTGCAGGGCACCGAGTACCTGGTCGGACAGGCCCACCACCGGCTGCGCAAGCACGGCGACGACAAGCTGGCCGGCACCGGCCTGCGGGTGCGGCACTACGGCCCGCTGTCCGCCCTCGACGTGCTCGGCCCCATCGCCCAGCAGCGGCTCGCCGAACTGCTCGCCATCACCGGGCCCGCCGCCTCCCAGCTCGTCGACGAACTCGTCAGGCTGGGCCTGGTGCGCCGCGGCCGCGACCCGCACGACCGGCGCCGCTACGCCCTCGAAGTCACCGACCTCGGCCGCGAGCAGCTCGGTGTCGTGGCCCGGGCCGTCGCGGGGCTCGCCGCGGACGTCTCCGCCATGCTCGGCCCCGGCGGCGAGGACGAACTGCGGGAACTCCTGCTGAAACTCCTGGCTCCGACGCATTCCGGTCCGGCATTCTCCGACACCGCCAAGTCATCCGTCCCCGCCAGGGGTTGACCCTCTGGCCAAAGGATGTCACGCTTAATTCAGCGGATACTCCGTGCCGTTTTCCAGATCCTTTTCCAGATCTTTTTCCAGGCTCTTCGTACCGCCCTTCCGAATTTCCTCCGGAAGGGCCGCGAGGGGCCTTTTTTCATGCTGATTTCCCGTTGCGCACCGCCCCTCGACGAAGGAGACAGTCATGGTCGCCCAGAAGACCGACGGCGCGCCGGAACCGGCGCGCATACCCGAGGACATGACTTTCGACGTCATCATCCTCGGCTCCGGCCTCGCCGGCTCCGTCACCGGTGCCGTCCTGGCCAGGCACGGCGCCAAGGTGCTGCTGGTCGACGCCGCCGCGCACCCGCGCTTCGCCATCGGCGAGTCCATGACCCCGCAGCTCGTGGAATGGATCCACATCCTCGCCGAACGCCACGACATTCCCGAGCTGAAAAGCCTGGCGAGTGTCGAGGCCTCCACCCGTGACATCGGCCCGACCTTCGGCACGAAGGCCCACTTCGGCTTCATGAAGCACGAGGTCGGAAAGGAGCCGAATCCGCGCGAGGCCACTCAGCTCGCGCTGCCGAAGATATTCCACCAGAACAGCCACATGTTCCGGCAGGACAGCGACTCCTTCATGTTCCACGTGGCCGTCAAGTACGGCTGCACCCCCCGTCAGAACTGGCGTGCGAACGAGGTCGACTTCGACGACGACGGTGTCACCGTCCTCGGCCGCAGCGCCGCCCCCGGCGCCGAGCCCGAGCGGTACCGGGCGAAGTACCTGGTGGACGCCTCCGGGTTCCGCTCCCCGCTCGCCGACAAGTTCGACCTGCGGGACAAGCCCACCGCCCGCTTCAAGCACCACTCCCGCTCGATGTTCACGCACTACGTCGGCATCAAGCGGTTCGACGACGTCAGCGGCCACCCCCAGGACCTGCGCCCGCCGGCCGACTGGCACACCGGCACCATGCACCACCTCATCGAGCGCGGCTGGTTCTGGATCATCCCCTTCGACAACCACCCCAAGTCCCGCAACCCGCTGTGCAGCGTCGGCCTGACGATGGACGAGCGCACCTACCCCAAGCCCAAGGACCTCACCCCGGAGCAGGAGTTCCAGTCCTTCCTCGACAAGTACCCGGCGGTGAAGCGCCAGTTCGACGGCGCCACCCGGGTCCGCGAGTGGATCTCCACCGACCGGCTGCAGTACTCCTCCAAGCAGACCATCGGCGACCGCTGGTGCCTGATGTCCCACGCGGCCGGCTTCCTCGACCCGCTGTTCTCCCGCGGTCTGTCCAACACCATGGAGGTCGTCGACGCGCTCACCTCCCGGCTGATCCCCGCCCTCAAGGACGGCGACTTCTCCGCCGAGCGCTTCGCGTACGTCGAGCGCGTCGAGCAGGGCCTGCTCCAGTACAACGACGACCTGGTCAACAGCTCCTTCATCGCCTTCTCCCACTTCCGGCTCTGGAACGCGGTCTTCCGGGTCTGGGGCTCCTTCATCACCCCCGGCACCATGCGGCTGACCCGGGCCCGCCTCAAGCACTTCAAGGACCACGACACACGCCACTTCGACGAGCTGGAGAAGGTGGCCCACCCGGGGCTGTGGTGGCCGCAGAGCGACTCCTTCAAGCGGATCCTGGAGACCACCGCCGAGACCTGCGAGAAGTACGAGGCCGGTGCGCTCACCGGCGACGAGGCCGCCGACATCGTCTTCGGGCTGCTCAAGGAGTCCCCGGTCGTCAACCCGGTCTTCGGCTGGAAGGACGAGGAGCGGCGGTTCATCTACCCCTCCACGCTGACCATGGCCCGCTTCCTGTACTGGGCCTCCGTCGAGGCCCCCGCCGAGATGAACAGCGTCGGCCGCGAGTTCCTGCTCGGCATCCTCAAGGCCGGTGCGAAGGTCCGCAAGCTCCTCTGACCACTCCAGCCCAGCCAGAAAGGGATGCGCATGTCCGCAGCAGCGCGGTCGCTGACCCGCGCCGAAGAGACCCGGCCCGTCGAACCGCTGGATCTGCGCCGCGTGTGCGGCCTGTTCACGACCGGCGTCACGGTCATCACCACCGGCCCCGACGGCGACGCGGACGGCACCACCGTCAACTCGTTCACCTCGGTCTCGCTGGACCCCCCGCTGGTGCTGTTCTGTCTGCACCACCAGTCCCGGCTGCACACGCTCCTGGAGCGGAGCGGCGGGTTCACGGTCAACTTCCTGTCCGGACGGCAGCAGCCGCTGGCCCGGCACTTCGCCGGCCGCCGGGCCACCGCCGCCGCCGGTGTCTTCGAGGGCGTCCCGCACCACTTCACCGGGGACGGGCTGCCCGTGCTCAGCGAGGCCCTCGCCCACCTGACCTGTACCACGGTCGACGTGCACACCGCGGGCGACCACGACATCGTCATCGGCGAGGTGGTGGAACTGGGTGTCCCCGAGCACGGCCTGGAGCCGCTGATCTTCTTCGACGGCTCCCTGGGCCCGCTGGAGACCGGCACGGACCGCTTCCAGCACGCCCGGCAGGCGTCCTGACATGCGCAGGGTGCTCATCGCCAACCGTGGCGAGATAGCCGTACGCGTCGCCAGAGCCTGCCGGGACGCCGGGATCGCGAGCGTCGCCGTCTACGCGGAGCCGGACCGCGACGCCCTGCACGTCCGGGTCGCCGACGCCGCCTTCGCCCTGGGCGGTGACACCCCGGCCACCAGCTACCTGGACATCGGGAAGGTGCTGCGGGCCGCCCGGGAGACCGGCGCGGACGCCGTCCATCCGGGCTACGGGTTCCTCTCGGAGAACGCGGAGTTCGCGCAGGCGGTCCTGGACGCGGGCCTGACCTGGATCGGCCCGCCGCCGCAGGCGATCCGCGACCTGGGCGACAAGGTGGCGGCCCGGCACATCGCCCAGCGGGCCGGTGCCCCGCTGGTGGCCGGCACCCCGGACCCGGTCTCGGGTGCCGACGAGGTCGTGGCCTTCGCGGAGGAGCACGGCCTGCCGATCGCCATCAAGGCGGCCTTCGGCGGCGGCGGACGCGGCCTGAAGGTCGCCCGCACCCTGGAGGAGGTGCCGGAGCTCTATGAGTCGGCGGTGCGGGAGGCGGTGGCCGCCTTCGGGCGTGGGGAGTGCTTCGTGGAGCGCTACCTGGACCGGCCGCGGCACGTGGAGACGCAGTGCCTCGCGGACCGGTACGGCAACGTCGTGGTCGTATCGACCCGTGACTGCTCGCTGCAGCGCCGCCACCAGAAGCTGGTGGAGGAGGCTCCGGCACCGTTCCTGACCCCGGAGCAGACCGCCGAGCTGTACCGGGCGTCCAAGGCCATCCTCAAGGAGGCCGCCTACGAGGGCGCCGGCACCTGCGAGTTCCTGGTCGGCCAGGACGGCACGATCTCCTTCCTGGAGGTCAACACCCGCCTCCAGGTCGAGCACCCGGTGACCGAGGAGGTCGCCGGCATCGACCTGGTCCGCGAGATGTTCCGGATCGCCGACGGCGAGGAACTCGGCTACGACGACCCGGAGCTGCGCGGCCATTCCTTCGAGTTCCGGATCAACGGCGAGGACCCGGGCCGGGGTTTCCTGCCCGCCCCGGGCACGGTGACGGTCTTCGAGCCGCCGTCGGGTCCGGGCGTACGGCTGGACGCCGGTGTGGAGCCGGGCAGCGTGATCGGGCCGGCCTGGGACTCGCTCCTCGCCAAGCTGGTCGTCACCGGCCGCACCCGCGCCGAGGCGCTGGAACGGGCCGCGCGGGCGCTCGACGAGTTCCGTGTCGAGGGGATGGCCACGGCGATCCCCTTCCACCGCGCGGTCGTCAGGGACCCGGCCTTCACCGGGGACCCCTTCCGGATCCACACCCGGTGGATCGAGACCGAGTTCGTCAACGAGATCGAGGCCTTCGACGCGACACCGGCGGCCGGTTCCGCATCCGAGGAGACCGGTCGCGAGACGGTGGTCGTCGAGGTCGGCGGACACCGGCTGGAGGTCTCGCTGCCCGCGGTGCTGGGAAGGGTGCCGGACCGCACGCTCGTGGGGGCGGCCGCCGCGCCCCGGTCCCGCCGCCGCAACTCCGGCGGCGCCGCGCCCGCCGCCTCCGGGGACACGCTCACCTCTCCCATGCAGGGCACCGTCGTCAAGGTCGCCGTGGCCGAGGGACAGGCGGTCGAGAAGGGCGACCTGGTCGTCGTGATCGAGGCCATGAAGATGGAGCAGCCGCTCACCGCACACCGCTCCGGCACCGTGACCGGGATCGCCGCCGAGGTGGGCCGGGCTCTCGCCGCCGGCGCCGCGGTCTGCGACATCAAGGACTGATCCAGGACCCACCGAGGACTGATCGCTTTGGCAGCACTCACCTATTCCGACGCCGTGAACGGTGCCCTGGAGCGGCTGCGTTCCGTGGGGTACGAGCACGGGCGCAGCTTCGTCAACCACGCACCGATGGCCGCCGAGGCCCTGGCCCACATGGGGTACGCCGACGAGGTGCCCGGCTGGGTGGAGGGCCATCTGCGCAGCCACACCTTCCACGACGTGCCCGAGCGGCGGTTCACCCTCGACCCGGCCGACGAGGCCGACTGGCGGCAGGCGCTCGGCGAGTTCGGCCGGGTCGCCGACTGGACCGCCCTGTTCGAGCGCGAACTCGCCGAGGGCGAGTGGACCGATGTGCTGGCCCGCTGGTGGCCCCGGCTGCTGCCCGGCATGTCCGGGGTGCTCACGCACGGGGTGATCCGCGCCGCGCACGCGGTCCGGACGGTGGTGACCGCCGGCCCCGGCAACCGCCTGCAACTGGCCGAACTGGCCCAGGGGCTGGGGTACTGGGCGGCCCGGTACTCCGAGGGCGGGGTCGTGGTCCCGGACCATCCGGGCGACGGCGACGGCGGCGGGGACGGCGGCGGGGACGTCGTACGGGCACTGGACGAGCTCGTCGCCGAGTTCTCCGGGATCTACGCCACGCTCTCCCTCCCGCACCCGATCCCGCTGATCCACTCGGTCACCGGGCCCGCCGCCGTACGGCTGGTGGTGGAGCACCTGCCGGAGGAGCAGCGGTGGCCCTCGTACCGGGTGGCGCGGGCCGTCAGCCGAACGATGCTCGACTGGTTCCACGCCGTGCCCCGCCCCGCGGCCCAGCTGCCGGAGGTCCCCGACCCGGCCGCCCTGTTCGCCGAGGCCGTCCGGATCGGCGACGAGCACGCCATCAAGCTCGCCGAAGTCGCCGTACGGCACGAGGCGCTGGCGCCCGACCCGCGGCACGCGGCCGCCGCGTACGTGGCCAACCGGGCGATCGGCCGCCTGTACCGCTGACAGTTCGTCTTCGCCGACGGTCTCCCCGACGGGGCCGTACGGAACCGTTCCCGAGGAGTGTCATGGACGCACAAGTCATCGTCGTGGGCGCCGGTCCTGCCGGCATGATGCTCGCGGGCGAGCTACGGCTCGCGGGCGCCGACGTCATCGTCCTGGAGAAGCTGCCCGCGCGCACCGGAGAGTCGCGCGGCCTCGGCTTCACCGCCCGCACCATGGAGGTCTTCGACCAGCGCGGACTGCTGCCCCGCTTCGGCGACATCGAGGTCAGCAACGTGGGCCACTTCGGCGGCCTGCCCGTCGACTTCGGCGTCCTGGACGGCGCCCACCAGGCTGCCAAAACGATCCCGCAGTCGGTCACCGAGACCGTCCTGGAGGAGTGGGCCGGCCGGCTCGGCGCCGACATCCGGCGCCGGCACGAGGTGCTGTCCGTCAAGGAGAAGGAGGACAGCGTCGAGGTCGAGGTACGCGGCCCCGAGGGCGTGCACCGGCTGCGCGCCGAGTACCTGGTGGGCTGCGACGGCGGCCGCTCGACCATCCGCAAGGCCGCCGGGTTCGACTTCCCGGGGACGCCGTCGACGCTGGAGATGTACCTGGCCGACGTGCGCGGCATCGAGCTGGAGCCCCGGATGATCGGGGAGACCCTGCCCGGCGGGATGGTCATGGTCGGGCCGCTGCCCGGCGGCATCACCCGGCTGATCATCTGCGAGCGCGGCACCCCGCCGCAGCGCCGTGAGAAGCCGCCGACCTGGGCGGAGGCCGCGGCCGCCTGGCAGCGGCTGACCGGCGACGACATCTCGCACGCCGAGGCGGTGTGGGTGTCGTCGTTCGGCGACGGCACGCGGCTCGTCACCGAGTACCGGCGCGGCCGGATCCTGCTCGCCGGCGACTCCGCGCACATCCACCTGCCGGCCGGCGGCCAGGGCATGAACACCAGCATCCAGGACGCCGTGAACCTCGGCTGGAAGCTGGGCGCGGTGGTGCGGGGACGGGCGCCGGAGACGCTGCTCGACACGTACCACGACGAACGGCACCCGGTCGGTGAGCGGCTGATGATGAACACCCGGGCGCAGGGGCTGCTGTTCCTGTCCGGGCCCGAGGTGCAGCCGCTGCGCGATGTGCTGAACGAGCTGATCCGGTACCCGGAGGTCGGCAGGCACCTGGCGGCGATGGTGTCCGGCCTGGAGATCCACTACGACGTCGACGGGGGCGCTCACGCGCTGCTGGGCCGGCGGTTGCCGAACGTGCCGCTCGCCGGGCACCGGATGGTGGCCTCCAGCACCGAGGCGCTGCGCGCCGGGCGGGGTGTGCTGCTCGACCTCGCCGACAACGAGCGGCTGCGGGAGCGGGCGTGGGCCTGGCGGGACCGGGTGGACGTGGTGACGGCGGGCGCGGCCGACGGCTCGCTCGCGGGTACCACGGCGGTGCTGGTGCGGCCGGACGGGTACGTGGCGTGGGCGGCGCCGGGCAGTCACGCGGATCTGCCGATGGCCCTGGAGCGATGGTTCGGGCCCGCGCGCTGAGGCAGCGCCGCGATCCGTAGTCCATCGGCTGCAGCGCCGTCGTGGCCGGTCGCGCAGTTCCTCCCCCAGCCTCCGGCCGGGGGTACCCCCAGCGCCCCTGAAGGGGCGCTGTCGCGTGCGCCCATCGATACGTTCGCGCCCCCTGAAGGGGCGCTTTTCCTTGAGGAGTTCTCATGCACAGCACTTTGATCGTGGCCCGGATGGAACCGGGGAGCAGCGCGGACGTCGCACGGCTCTTCGGGGAGTTCGACCGGACCGAGATGCCGCACCTGATGGGCACCCGGCGCCGGGAGCTCTTCGCCTACCGCGGGCTGTACTTCCACCTCCAGCACTTCGACACCGACAACGGCGGTGAGCTGATCGAGGAGGCCAAGAGCGACGCGCGCTTCGTGCGGATCAGCGAGGACCTGAAGCCGTTCATCCAGGCGTACGACCCCGCCACCTGGCGGTCTCCCGCCGACGCGGTCGCCACGCGCTTCTACGACTGGGAGGGCCGGGCGTGAACGCCAGGCGAGTGGTCATCACCGGGGTCGGTGTCATCGCCCCCGGCGGTGTCGGCACCAAGAACTTCTGGAACCTGCTCAGCGAGGGCCGCACCGCGACCCGCGGCATCACCTTCTTCGACCCGTCATCCTTCCGGTCCCGGGTCGCCGCCGAGGTCGACTTCGACCCCGAGGAGCACGGGCTGAGCCCGCGGGAGATACGGCGGATGGACCGGGCGGCCCAGCTGGCCGTCGTCAGCGCCCGCGAGGCGCTCGCCGACAGCGGGCTCGACCTGTCCGGTGCCGACCCCTACCGGGTCGGGGTCACCATCGGCAGCGCGGTCGGCGCGACCATGGGGCTCGACCAGGAGTACCGGGTGGTCAGCGACGGCGGCCGGCTCGACCTCGTCGACCACACCTACGCCGTCCCGCACCTCTACAACTACCTGGTGCCCAGCTCGTTCGCGGCGGAGGTCGCCTGGGCGGTGGGTGCGGAAGGCGCCGCCACGGTGGTCTCCACCGGCTGCACCTCCGGGCTCGACTCCGTCGGGCACGCGGTGGAGCTGATCCGGGAGGGCTCGGCCTGCGCGATGATCGCCGGCGCCACCGACGCCCCGATCTCCCCGATCACCCTGGCCTGCTTCGACGCCATCAAGGCCACCACCCCGCGCAACGACGACCCCGAGCACGCCTCCCGCCCCTTCGACGGCACCCGCAACGGGTTCGTGCTGGGGGAGGGGTCGGCCGTGTTCGTCCTGGAGGAACTGGAGGGGGCGCGGGCGCGCGGGGCCCACATCTACGCCGAGATCGCCGGGTACGCCTCCCGCTGCAACGCCTTCCACATGACCGGGCTGCGGCCCGACGGCGCGGAGATGGCCGAGGCCATCACGGTCGCCCTCGACGAGGCGCGCCTCGCCCCCGAGGCGATCGACTACATCAACGCGCACGGCTCCGGCACCAAGCAGAACGACCGGCACGAGACCGCCGCGTTCAAGAAGAGCCTCGGCGACCACGCCTACCGGACCCCGGTCTCCTCGATCAAGTCGATGGTCGGGCACTCGCTCGGCGCGATCGGCTCCATCGAGATCGCCGCGTCCGTCCTCGCCATGGAGCACAACGTCGTGCCCCCGACGGCCAACCTGCACACCCCCGACCCCGAGTGCGACCTGGACTACGTCCCGCTCACCGCCCGTGAGCACCGCACCGACGCGGTGCTCACCGTGGGCAGCGGGTTCGGCGGCTTCCAGAGCGCGATGGTGCTCGCCCGACCGGAGAGGAGCGCGGCCGCATGAGCACGCGGACCGTGGTGACCGGGCTCGGCATCGCCGCGCCCAACGGCCTTGGCACGACCGACTACTGGGCGGCCGCGCGCGCCGGGAAGAGCGGGATCGGCCGCATCACGCGGTTCGACCCGTCCGGGTATCCGGCGAAGCTGGCGGGCGAGGTGCCCGGGTTCCGCGCCGCGGAGCATCTGCCGAACCGGCTGCTCGCCCAGACCGACCACATGACCCGGCTCGCGCTCGTCGCGACGGACTGGGCGCTGGCCGACGCGGAGGTCACTCCGGCCGACCTGCCCGCCTACGACATGGGCGTCGTGACCGCCAGCTCCTCCGGCGGCTTCGAGTTCGGACAGGGGGAGCTGCAGAAGCTGTGGAGCCAGGGCAGTCAGTTCGTCTCGGCATACCAGTCGTTCGCCTGGTTCTACGCCGTCAACAGCGGCCAGATCTCCATCCGCAACGGCATGAAGGGCCCGAGCGGGGTCGTCGTCTCCGACCAGGCGGGCGGCCTCGAGGCCCTCGCGCACGCGCGCCGGCAGATCCGCAAGGGGACGCGGCTCATCGTCTCCGGGGCGATCGACGCGTCCATCTGCCCGTGGGGGTGGGTGGCGCAGCTCGCCAGCGACCGGCTGTCCACGTCGGAGGAGCCGGACCGGTCGTACCTGCCGTTCGACTCCGCGGCGGCCGGGCACGTGGCCGGCGAGGGCGGCGCGATCCTGATCCTGGAGGCCGAGGAAACGGCCGTACGGCGCGGTGCCCGGGTGTACGGGGAGATCGCGGGGTACGGCGCGACGTTCGACCCGGCGCCGGGGAGCGGGCGGCCGCCGGGGCTGCGCAAGGCGATCGAGCTGGCCCTCGCCGACGCGGGCGCCGACGCCGCCGACGTGGACGTGGTGTTCGCCGACGCGGCGGCCGTGCCGGAGCTGGACCGGGTGGAGGCCGATGCGATCGCTGACGTGTTCGGGCCGCACGGGGTGCCGGTGACGGCGCCGAAGACGATGACCGGGCGGCTGTACTCGGGGGCTGCGCCGCTGGACGTCGCGACGGCGCTGCTCGCCGTCCGGGACGGGGTGGTACCGGCGACGGTGAACGTCTCGCCGGAGGCCGGCTACGACCTCGACCTGGTGGTGGGGGAGCCGCGCCGGACCGAGATCCGGACGGCGCTCGTGCTGGCCCGCGGGTACGCCGGCTTCAACTCGGCGATGGTCGTGCGCGCGTAGCTCCGCAGGGGCCGACGCCGTGTCGCGGCTGCGGCCCGGTGGGGGCTGGTCGCGCAGTTCCTTCTCCAGCCTCCGGGCGGGGGTACCCCCAGCGCCCCTGGCGGAGCGCTGCAGCCGGGGCTTCCAGTCGTGCCGCCCGTGCCCGCAGGGTCCGGCGCCGTGTCGCGGCTGCGGCCCGGTGGGGGCTGGTCGCGCAGTTCCTTCTCCGGCCTCCGGGCGGGGGTACCCCCAGCGCCCCTCACGGGGCTTTTTGGCCGCGGGCAGTCGTGCCGCTGGGGCGGCACGGGTGGGCGCGGGCGGCGCCCGGCAAGCGCCGGTGAGCGTCCCCACCCCCCGGCCCCAGCTTCCCCCCGCAAACAAAGAGACCCGCCCGTCCTCCCGGCCCCCTCCTTCTCTCCCACGTCCGGGGTCGGGAGGGCGGGCGTTTTCATCCGTAGTCGTGAAAGGAAGATCACCGTGGCCACCCAGTCCTTCACCCTCGACGACCTCAAGCGGATCCTGCTGGAGGCCGCCGGCGCCGACGAGGGCGTCGATCTCGACGGCGACATCCTCGACACCGACTTCGAGGAGCTCAGCTACGAGTCCCTCGCCATCCTGGAGACCTGCGGGCGCATCGAGCGGGAGTACGACATCACGCTGGACGACACCGTGGTGACCGAGGCCAAGACGCCCCGCGAGCTGCTCGCCGTCGTCAACACGCAGCTCGGTGACGTCACCGCCGCTGCCTGACCCCCCTCCGGCGCGGGGGCCGCCGCCCGCCCGCCCGGCCCCCCCGCCCCCCCCCCCCCCCCCACCCGGCCCCCGCCCCCCCCCCCCCCCCGCCCC
>NZ_JBFBJI010000024.1:131773-143798 GCF_040702065.1 Streptomyces sp. NPDC086777
GGTGAGCGCCGTTGGAGACGCCGGGGGCGACGATGACGTTGTCCGAGTTGAACAGGCCGTTCGCGTTCACGCCGCAGCTGGGCCGGCGGCTCCCCCATGCCCTGAAAGGGAGCTGCAGACATGTCCGAACAGCAGCAGAGGGTCGCCCTGGTCTCCGGGGCCACCAGCGGAATCGGTCTCGCCTCGGCGCGGCTGCTGGCCCGGCAGGGCCACCGCGTCTTCATCGGCTCCCGCGACGCCGGGAACGTCGAGCGGACCGTGAAGGAGCTGCGCGAGGAAGGGCTCGACGTCGACGGGACGGTCCTCGACGTGCGGTCCGCGCTGTCCATCGAGAACTTCGTGCGGGCCGCCGTGGAGCGGTACGGCACCGTCGACGTGCTGGTCAACAACGCCGGCCGGTCCGGCGGCGGCGTGACCGCCGACATCGACGACGAGCTCTGGTACGACGTCGTCGAGACCAACCTCAACAGCGTCTTCCGCCTCACCCGCGCCGCCCTCACCACCGGCGGCATGCGGGAGAAGAGCCGGGGGCGGATCATCAACATCGCGTCCACGGCCGGGAAGCAGGGCGTCGTGCTCGGAGCGCCGTACTCCGCCTCCAAGCACGGCGTGGTCGGCTTCACCAAGGCCCTCGGCAACGAGCTGGCCCCCACCGGCATCACCGTCAACGCCGTCTGCCCGGGGTACGTCGAGACGCCCATGGCCCAGCGGGTGCGCGCCGGTTACGCCGCCGCCTACGACACCAGCGAGGACGCCATCCTCGACAAGTTCACGGCGAAGATCCCGCTCGGCCGCTATTCGACCCCGGACGAGGTCGCAGGCCTCGTCGGCTACCTCGCCTCCGACACCGCCGCCTCCATCACCGCGCAGGCCCTCAACGTCTGCGGCGGCCTCGGCAACTTCTGAAACCCCCGGCACCCTCTAGGAGTTCACCCATGTCCGAGCCGAAGGAAGTCGAGCACGAGATCACGGTCTCGGCGCCGGCCGCCGAGGTCTACCGGCTGATCGCCGACGTGGCCAACTGGCCGCGGATCTTCCCGCCGACCATCTACGTCGACCACCTGGAGCGCTCCGGGAACGAGGAGCTGATCGGGATCTGGGCCACCGCCAACGGCGAGGCCAAGAACTGGACCTCACACCGCGTCCTGGACCCCGAGGGCCTGCGGATCACCTTCCGGCAGACCGTCTCCACCCCGCCCGTCGCGAGCATGGGCGGCACCTGGATCATCGAGCCCGCCGGCGAGGACGCCTCGCGGGTGCGGCTGCTGCACGACTACACCGCCGTCGGCGACGACCCGGCGGGCCTGGCCTGGATCGACGAGGCCGTCGACCGCAACTCCCGCTCCGAGCTGGCCGCGCTGAAGACCAACGTCGAGCTCGCCACCGCGTCGCAGGAGCTGACGTTCTCCTTCGAGGACACCGTGCGGGTCGACGGGGCCGCCAAGGACCTCTACGACTTCGTCAACGAGGCCGACCGCTGGTCGGAGCGGCTGCCGCACGTGGCGACCGTCCGGCTCACCGAGGACACCCCGGGCCTGCAGACCCTGGAGATGGACACCCGAGCCAAGGACGGCTCGACGCACACCACCAAGTCGTACCGGGTCTGCCTGGACGGCCGGAAGATCGCCTACAAGCAGACCACCCTGCCCGCCCTGATGAACCTGCACACCGGCTACTGGACCTTCCGCGAGACCGACGAGGGCACCTTCGCCTCCTCGCAGCACACCGTCGTCCTGCGCCCCGAGAACATCGCGCAGATCCTCGGTCCCGAGGCGGGCGTCGCCGAGGCCCGGGAGTACGTGCGGGGCGCGCTCAGCACCAACAGCCGCGCCACCCTGAACCACGCCAAGGCGTACGCCGAAGCGAGGCGCTGACCGATGGCCGGTGCCGACGCGGTCGACACGCACGTCCTGGTGGTCGGCGCCGGACCCGTCGGGCTCATGCTCGCCGGGGAGCTGCGCCTCGGCGGTGCCGACGTGACCGTCCTGGAACGGCTGGCCGCCCCGACGACGGAGTCCCGGGCGTCCACCCTGCACGCACGCACCATGGAGCTGCTGCGGCAGCGCGGGCTGCTGGACGGCCCCGGCGGCTTCGCCGACCCCGAACCGCCGCCGAACGAGCCCCGCGGCCACTTCGGCGGCCTGCCCCTCGACCTCACCCTGCCCAGCAGCCACCCCGGGCAGTGGAAGGTCCCGCAGACCCGCACCGAGGAACTCCTCGGCGCCTGGGCCCGGCGGCTCGGGGCGCGGGTGCTGCGCGGACACCAGGTCTTCGCCCTCACGCAGCACCCGGACCACGTCACCGTGGTGGCCGAGGAGCAGGGCCACCGGCGGGAGTTCACCGCGCGGTACGTCGTCGGCTGCGACGGCGAGCAGTCGGCCGTACGGAGTCTCGCGGGCATCGCCTTCCCCGGCGACGCCGCCGGGCGGGAGCTGATCCGCGCCGACGTCGACGGCATCGACATCCCGAACCGGCGCTTCGAGCGGCTGCCGAACGGACTCGCCGTCGCCGCCCGGCGCGGCGACGGGGTCACCCGGGTGATGGTCCACCGGTTCGGCACCCCGCCGCGCACCGCGCAGACCCGCTTCGCCGACATCGTCGCCGCCTGGCGGGACGTCACCGGCGAGGACATCGGCCACGGCATCCCGCTGTGGGTGAACTCCTTCGGCGACGCCTCCCGGCAGGCCGAGCGCTACCGTGCGGGCCGGGTGCTGCTGGCCGGCGACGCGGCCCACCAGCAGATGCCGATCGGCGGCCAGGCCCTGAACCTCGGCCTCCAGGACGCCGTGAACCTCGGCTGGAAGCTCGCCGCCACCGTCCTCGGCCGGGCCCCGGCGGGACTCCTCGACAGCTACCACGACGAACGGCACGCCGTCGGGCGCCGCGTCCTGTCCACCATCCGCGCCCAGGCCCGGCTGCTGCTCGGCGGGCCCGAGGTCGAGTCGCTGCGTTCGGTCGTCGGCGAACTCACGTCCTACGACAAGGTCCGGACGCACCTCGCCGGCACGATCAGCGGCCTCGACGTGCGGTACGGGGACGACGACGGGCAGTCGGTGACCGGCTCGCGGCTGCCGGAGACGCGGCTCGACTCCGGGGCGACCACGGCCGAACTGCTGCGACCGGCGCGGGGGTTGCTGCTCGTGACGGACCCGGTGCTCGCCGGGGCGGCGGCGGACTGGTCGGCGTCCGTCGACACGGTCCGCACCCGACCCGCAGGACCCCTCGACGGCCTCGCCGCCGTGCTCGTCCGCCCGGACGGCTACGTCGCCTGGGCCGGCCCCACGGCCGACGGCCTGCACGAGGCCCTCGGCCGCTGGTTCGCACCCGACCCACGCGCCCCCCTCACACCACAACCAACCGTCAGGAGAAGGAAGATGGGCAACCTGGCCGGAAAGACCGCCCTCGTCACCGGCGCCAGCCGGGGCATGGGCCGGGCCACCGCCGAACGGCTGGCCGCCGACGGTGCCCTGGTCGCCGTGCACTACGGGACCGGCGCGGAGGCCGCCGCCGAGGTGGTCGCCGGGATCGAGAAGGACGGCGGGCGGGCCTTCGCCGTCGGCGCCGAACTGGGCACGCCGGGCGACGTCCACGAGTTGTTCCTCGCCCTGGAGGCGGGGCTCAAGGAGCGCACCGGCGAGACCGAGCTGAACATCCTCGTCAACAACGCGGGCGTGATGGGCGGGGTCAAGGCCGAGGACACCACCCCGGAGGAGTTCGACCGGATCTTCGCCGTCAACGCCCGGGCACCGTTCTTCGTCATCCAGCGGGCGCTCGCCAACATGCCCGACGGCGGCCGGATCGTGAACATCTCGTCCGGGCTCACCCGGTTCGCCAACCCGGACGAGATCGCCTACGCCATGAGCAAGGGCGCCGTGGAGCAACTGGCACTGCACTACGCCAAGCTGCTGGGCCCGCGCGGGATCACCGTGAACAGCGTGGCGCCGGGCATCACCCGCAACGGCAACCCGCTGTTCGACATCCCCGAGGCCGTCGAGGCCATGTCCGCGCTGTCCGCCTTCAACCGTGTCGGCGAGCCGCAGGACGTCGCCGACGTCATCGCCTTCCTCGTCTCCGACGACGCCCGCTGGGTCACCGGCTCCTTCGTCGACGCGAGCGGCGGCACGCTCCTCGGGTGACGCGGTGACCAGGACCTTTCCGGCGCCGGTCGCCGCAGGCACGGACGAGCGGTTCGGCCCCCGGCTGTGGGGGCTGCTGCTCGTCCTCGCCGGCAACATGCTCATCGACGCGCTGGAGGTGTCCGTCGCGGTGGTGGCGCTGCCCGCCATCGGCACGGACCTGGGACAGCCGCCGACCGTCACCCAGTGGGTGATGACCGGCTTCGCCGCCGGCTTCGGCGGCCTGCTCCTCTTCGGCGCCCGCGTGGTGACCCTGCTCGGCCGCCGCCGCGTCTACCTCGCGGCCCTCCTGGCCTTCGCCGCCGCCTCAGCCCTCAGCGCCCTCGCCCACGACCCCTGGCTGCTCCTGGCCACCCGCCTGACCAAGGGCTTCTGCGCCGCCCTGACGGCTCCCACCGGCCTCGCCATCATCACCAGCACCTTCCCCGAGGGCAGGCCCCGCAGCAGGGCGGTCTCCGTCTACACCCTGTTCGGCGCGGGCGGCTTCACGGCGGGCCTCCTCCTCTCCGGCTGGCTGACGGAGACCTCCTGGCGCTGGGCCTTCGCCTTCCCGGCCCCGGTGGTGCTGCTGCTGTTCGCGTGCGGCCTGCGCCTGATACCGGGGGAGGCACCGGATGCCCCAAAGGGTCCGAGCGTTCCGACAGGGGGCGCGCAGAGCGCCCCGAAGGAAACCGGCCCGAGCGCCCCGAAGGGGCGCGGGGAACTGCGCGACCAGCCCCCACGGCGCCGCACCATGACCACGACGGCACAGCGTTACGACATCCCTGGCGCCCTCACCTTCCTAGGAGCCCTCCTGGCCCTGGTCGAAGGCATCACCCAACTCCCCGCCCACGGCTGGACCGACCCCCACGCCACCACCCCCCTCACCGCGGCCGCCCTCCTCCTGCTGCTGTTCCGGCAGATCGAGCGACGCGCCACCGCCCCCCTCCTGACCGTCGCCTCCTCGCTGCGCCGCAGCCCCGCCCTCATCCGCTCCGCCCTCGGCGCCGCCTGCCTCAACGGCTCCTACCTGGGCCTCCTGTTCGTCCTGACGTATCAGACCCAGACCCTCGCCGGCTGGTCCCCCCTCCGTACGGCGTGCGCCCTGCTCCCGGCCGCCGCGCCCCCGGCGCTCACCGCGTCGGCCTCCGGCCGGCTGGTCGCCAGGTTCGGCGCCCCGCGTCTCATCGTGGCCGGCGCGGCCTGCGCGTTCGCGGGTGCGCTGCTCCAGCTGCGGCCGCACCCGTGGCCGTTGGACTACCCCGGCCGGATGCTGCCCACGCTCCTGCTGGTCGGCGCCGCCTTCGTGCTCTCCTTCGCCGCACTCAACATCCAGGCGATGTCCCGCCTGGCCCCCGCCGACCGGCTCACCGGCAGCGGCCTGTACCAGACGGCCGTCCAGCTCGCCGCGGTCCTCGCGGTCGCGCTCGCCGCCGCCCTGCTCGCCGCCCACGCGCCGGCCCCCGGCGCGGGTCCGGCCGCCGCGGCGGCGGCCTGCCGGCCGGCGCTGACCCTGGTCGCCGCCCTCGGCTTCCTCGGCCTGCTCGTCGGCCTCACCGGCCTGCTTCGCACCCCACCCCCACCCTCCTCACCACACCACGGGGAATGACCATGGACCAGACAACGCAGAGCTGGGTCTTCGACGACCTGGACGACGAACTCGACGATCTGGACTACGAGTTCGAGCGCGACCAGATCGTCGAGGTGGTGCCGCCCAGCCTCGCGCACCTCGCCTCCGTCGGCCTCGCCGAGCGCACCCGGCTCATCGACGCGTACGTGCGCGGCGAACTCGCCCGGGTGCTGCGGGTGGCACCGGAGAGCATCGACACCGTGGGCCGTCCGATGAACAGCCTCGGCATCGGCTCCATCAACGGCCTGGAACTGCAGCGCCGCATGGAGGCCGCGCTGCGTGTCGACGTCAACCTCAACCGGCTGCTGCGTGCGAACAGCGCGGCCGAGCTGGTCGACTGCCTGGCCGGCCAGCTCGGTCCGGAGGACAGCCCGCACAAGCACGCCGGCCGCAGCCAGCACCACCTGGTCGCGCACCACGTGCCGAGCCCGAGGTGATCGGGCAGATGCCGGTCCTGGAGTTCGGCACGGCCACCCTCACCGCCGCGCCGAGACTGCCCGCCGCGGGGCAGCTGGACGTCTGGCTGGTCCGCCGGGCCGCCCTGGAGACCGCGGCCGAACTGCTCGACCTGTCCGAGCTGAGCGAGCCGGAGCGCCGGCGGACCGCGTCCTTCGTCCGGCCCGCGGACGGGGTGACGTACGCCTCGGCGCACGTCGCCCTGCGCCGGCTGCTCGGCGGCTACCTGGGGCTGCCGCCGCAGGACGTGCCGTTCGTGCGGGAACCCTGCCCGGGCTGCGCCGAGCCGCACGGCCGGCCGGCGGTCGTGCACCCCGACCCGCCGCTGCACTTCTCCCTCGCGCACAGCCACGGGATGGCCGTGGTCGCCGTCTCCCGTACGGTCGTCGGCGCCGACGTGGAGCGGCTGCCGCGGGCCGAGACCGTCGAGGTCTGCACCCCGGCCCTGCACCCGGGGGAGCAGGCCGAGCTGGCCGCGCTCGGCGACGCCGGGGAGCGCCGCGCCGCCTTCGGGCGGCTGTGGACCCGCAAGGAGGCCTATCTCAAGGCGCTCGGCACCGGGCTCTCCCGCGACCCCGGCCACGACTACCTGGGCGCCGACCCCTACCGCAGGCCGGCCGGCTGGACGCTGCTCGACCTGCCGTCCGGGCCCCGGCACAACGCGGCCGTCGCGGTGCGCGGCGCGGCACCCGGCCAGGTCACCGTGCGCTGGGTGCCGCCGGCCGCGCTGTACGCGGGCGAGACGGTCGACCTGGACGCCGACGGGACGGTGGGCGTGCCCGTGGGCGTGACCACCCGAGTATCCGACTGGGGAGCGTGACCCGCCAATGTCACTCGAACAGAAAGCCGATCGTGAGGTAGGCCGCCCGAGCCTGCACGACCGTGAGCACCGCGGCCAGTGGACCGCCGCCGAACGCATCGAGGAGCTCGGCCTGATGAAGGAGGCCGCCCGGCACGGCGACCCCCTGGCGACCGAGCGCCAGCACGCCAAGGGCAAGCTCACCGCGTACGAACGTATCGAACTCCTGCTCGACGAGGGGTCGTTCAACGAGGTCGAGATGCTCCGCCGGCACCGTGCCACCGGCTTCGGCCTGGAGAAGAAACGTCCGTACACGGACGGGGTGATCACCGGCTGGGGCACCGTCCACGGCCGCACCGTCTTCGTCTATGCGCACGACTTCCGCATCTTCGGCGGCGCCCTCGGCGAGGCCCACGCCCAGAAGATCCACAAGATCATGGACATGGCCATGGCGGCGGGGGCCCCGCTGGTCTCGCTGAACGACGGCGCCGGCGCCCGGATCCAGGAGGGCGTCTCGGCACTGGCCGGCTACGGCGGCATCTTCCAGCGCAACACCCGCGCCTCCGGGGTGATCCCGCAGATCAGCGTGATGCTCGGGCCGTGCGCGGGCGGGGCCGCCTACTCGCCCGCCCTGACCGACTTCGTCTTCATGGTGCGGGACATCTCGCAGATGTTCATCACCGGACCGGACGTGGTGAAGGCGGTGACCGGCGAGGAGATCACCCAGAACGACCTCGGCGGCGCCGACGTCCACGCGGGCGCCTCCGGCGTGGCCCACTTCGCCTACGACGACGTACGCGGCTGCATGGAGGACGTACGGCACCTGCTGTCGCTGCTGCCGTCCAACAACCGCGACCTGCCGCCCCGTTCGGTGACCACCGACCCGGCCGACCGCCGTACCGACCGGGTGGTGGAGCTGGTCCCGGACGACCCCGGGAGGGTCTACGACATCCGGACCGTCATCGAGGAGATCGTCGACGACGGCGACTACTTCGAGATCCAGCCCGGCTGGGCCACCAACGTGGTCTGCGCGCTGTCCCGGCTGGACGGCGAGGTCGTCGGCCTCGTCGCCAGCCAGCCGGCCTCGTTCGCCGGGGTCCTCGACATCGACGCCAGCGAAAAGGCCGCACGGTTCGTGCAGTTCTGCGACGCCTTCAACATCCCGCTGGTCACCCTGATCGACGTCCCCGGCTTCCTGCCCGGCGTGGACCAGGAGCACAACGGCATCATCCGGCGCGGCGCCAAGCTGCTCTACGCGTACTGCAACGCCACCGTGCCGCGGATCTCCCTGGTGCTGCGCAAGGCGTACGGCGGCGCGTACATCGTCATGGACTCCCGGTCCATCGGCACCGACCTCGCCCTCGCCTGGCCGTCCAACGAGATCGCCGTGATGGGCGCCGAGGGCGCCGCGAACGTCATCTTCCGCCGGGAGATCGCGGCCGCGGACGACCCCGAGTCCACCCGCGCGCAGAAGATCAAGGAGTACCAGGCGGAGCTGATGCACCCCTACTACGCGGCCGAGCGTGGTCTGATCGACGACGTCATCGACCCGCGGGAGACCCGCTCCACCCTCATCCGCGCCCTCGCCATGCTGCGCAGCAAGCAGGCCGACCTGCCGTGCCGCAAGCACGGCAACCCGCCGCAGTGAGCGCGCCGCGGAACCCGGAGGGCGCGGAGGGCGCGCTGGTCATCCGGGTCGTGAAGGGGCAGGCGAGCCCCGCCGAGCTCGCCGCCCTCACCACCGTCCTGCTCGCCCGCGCCGCCGCCCTGGCCGCGGTGGACCCCTGCCCGCTGGAGCCCCGCCCGGTGGCCGGCTGGCGCCGCCCGGAACGCCGCACCCCCCACCGCGACCCCCGCGGCTGGCACCTCACCGGCACCCACGCAGCGTGAGCACCCCCGAAGGAGCACGCCCGCCCGACGCCCCCGAGGGGGCGCGCGAAACCGCACGCCCGGCGACGACGGCGCGGCAGCCGCCCGGCGCCACTTCGTTTCCGGTCGTCGGGTCGTCGTGCGGTTCGGTGGTGCCCCCGAGGGGGCGCGGGGAACTGTGCGCCCGGCGACGTCGTCGCGGTGGCTGCTCGGCGGCGTGTCGCGGCGTTTTTGGTCGTTGGGTCGTCGTGCGGTTCGGTGGCGTCCCCGAGGGGGCGCGGGGAACTGTGCGCCCGGCGACGTCGTCGCGGTGGCTGCTCGGCGGCGTGTCGCGGCGTTTTTGGTCGTTGGGTTGTCGTGCGGTTCGGTGGTGCCCCCGAGGGGGCGCGGGGAACTGTGCGCCCGGCCACGACGGCGCGGCGGCCGACCGGCGGCACTTCGCGGCACTTCCGGCCGCCCCGCGGCCCGCGGCCCCGCGGCCCCCGCATCCCCGACAGAATAGGAGTCCCGGACCCATGACCTCCCCGCCCCTCGACCGCCCCGACACGGTCACCGAACTCCGCTCCGAACTCGACGCCCTGCGCGCGGAGTTCGGCGCCCTCGCCGACCGCGCGGCGGTCGCCGAACTGGTCGACCGCTACATCACCCTGCTCGACACCCAGGACGACCACGGCTTCGACCCCACCTGGCCGGCCACGGTCTTCACCCCGGACTGCCGCCTGGAGTTCCCGGTCGGCACCGTCGAGGGCCGCGACCGGGCCGCCGCCTTCCACCACGACCGCAAGTCCCGGTTCGCCCGCACCCACCATCTGGCCGCCAACTACGGCATCCGGGTGGCGGGCGACACCGCCCGGATCCGCGTCCACCTCGTCGCGTCCCACGTCCACCACGAGGACGGCCCGGACCCGGACGGCCGCTTCGACATCGGCGGCTACAGCGAGGGAGAGGCGGTCCGCACCCCGGACGGCTGGCGGCTGCACCGCTGGCGGTTCCGGCTGGTGTGGTCCGACGGCGCGGGCCCGCGTCCCGGCCCCGACCCCCGCGAACTGCGCAGTTCCCAGCCACGACCACGCCACCCGGAAGGACGATGAGACCGTGTCAGGCACACCGACGACCGCGCTGAACCTGGGCGCCCTGCGCGAGACCTCCGGCGACGACCGCAGGCAGGCGTTCGAGACGTTCCTCTGCCGCAACCTCGCCCAGCACCTCGACATCCCCCCGGCCCACCGCATCGCCCGCAACCGCCCCCTCTACACCCAGGGCATCGACTCCCTCACCGCGCTGACCCTCCAGCGCACCCTGGAGTCGGCCCTGAACATCCCGGTACCGGCCCACCACCTGCTGCGCGAGCAGTCGGTGGGCGAACTGGCCGCGACCCTGAGCGAGCTGGTCGACCGCACCTGAGCCTTCCGGGTGCGCCTGATGCCACCGGTGGGACGACGGCACGGCCACCGGTGACATCAGGCGCACCCGCCTACTGACAACGTTGTCCACCGTGCCGGGGCACCCGTGCCAGAATGAGGACGCCCGCCGTCCGTCCGGTCTTCATCGAGGTAGTCCGTGTCCCAGCCCGTCGGCCGCGTGCCGCAGCGTCGCAACGCACGGTCCAACCGGGCGCGGATCCTGGCCACCGCCCGCCGGGAACTCGGCCGCAACCCCGACATCACCCTGGAGGAGCTGGCCCGCGCCTCCGGTGTCGTACGGCGCACGCTCTTCGGGCACTTCCCGGGGCGGGCCGCGCTCCTGGAGGCGCTGGCCGAGGAGGCCGGGGAGACGCTCCAGGCCGCCGTGGCGCGGGGAGCGGAGCCCGAGGAGCCGGCCGACCGGGCCCTGGCGCGCTTCTCCCTGTCGATGTGGCCGGTGGGCGACCGCTACCGGATGCTGCTGGCCCTCGCCCATCGCGACCTGGGCGCGGAACGCGTCACCGGGATCCTCCGGCCGGCCCGGCTGCGGGCCGCGGCCGTCGTGGAGCGCGGCCAGCGGGACGGCGTCTTCCACCCCCACCTCCCGCCCGCGGTGCTCGCCGCCGCCCTGGAGGGCATGGTGATCGCCCTGCTGGAAGAGGTCAACGGCGGAACGTTCGAGGACGACGGCGCCCGCACGGCCGTCGCCACGCTCATCGCCGCCGGCGTCCCGGAGCGGCAGGCCCGCACGGTGGTCGCCGAGGTCGCCGCGGAGGTCGCCGCCGCGGCCGTGCCGGAGGATCCCGCCGGGGCCTGAACCCCATGCTCCCGCGCCACGGGCGCCTCGTGGGCCGCGTCCGGTGGGCGTGGCATGCTGAGGGCGCGGCTTCGGCGCAACCGACCGGGAGGTGGTGGGCGTGGCGGACTGGGCCCGGTTCGCGCAGCAACTGGCGGCGATGGCACGGGACCTGCTGGCGCAGGAGTCGGTCGACGCCACCCTGCGCCGGATCACCGAATCGGCCGTGGAGCTGGTGGAGGGCTGCGACGCGGCCGGCATCCTGGTGCTGCACGCGGGCAAGGTGCGCACGCTCGCGCCCACCGAGCAACTGGTCGTCGACAGCGACCTGTTGCAGGAGCGGCTGGGCGAGGGGCCCTGCTTCGACGCCGCCCGCACCCGGGAGGGGGAGCGGGTGTTCCGGATCCGCGACCTCACCCGGGAGCAGCCGTGCTGGCCCGCCTTCGCGCCCGAGATCCACCGGCTCGGCGTCGGCAGCATGATGGGCTTCCTGCTGTACACCGAGGACGAGGAACTCGGTGCGCTGAACATCTACTCCCGCCGGCCCGGCGCCTTCACCGAGGCCGGCGAGCTGGCCGGCTGGCTGCTGGCCTCGCACGCGGCGGTCGCCTTCTCCAGCGCCCGCACCCAGGCCCAGCTGGAGCAGGCCGTCGCCACCCGCCACCTGATCGGCGAGGCCATGGGCATCCTCATGGGCAGCCACCGCCTCACCGAGGAGCAGGCCTTCGACGTACTGCGCCGCTACTCGCAGGAGAACAACGTCAAGCTCCGCGACGTCGCCCGCCGGGTCTGCGACCAGGGCGCCCTGTCCTAGGGCCTGTCCGACCATTCCCGTCTGCCTCGCGACGCCGTGCACGCTCCACCAGAGGGGGTACCCCCACTCGCCGCACCGGGCGCAGACCCGAGTACGTCCCGTACGAGGGCCTGCGCCCGGCACGCCGAGAGCACGCACCTGAC
>NZ_JBFBJI010000025.1:0-142197 GCF_040702065.1 Streptomyces sp. NPDC086777
TCACCCACCCCCCCGGCGCGGCCCCCCCGCCGCCCCCCCCCCCCCCCCCCCGCGGCGGGAGTTGGGGATCAGCCGGCGGTCAGGCGGGTGATCGCCTCGTCCACCGTGAGCTCCTCGCGCTCACCCGTCCTGCGGTCCTTCAGCTCCAGGACGCCCTCGCCGGAACGGCGGCCGGCGACCAGGATCTGCGGTACGCCGATGAGTTCGGCGTCGGTGAACTTCACGCCCGGGGAGACCCCGGCCCGGTCGTCGACCAGGACCCGCAGCCCGGCCGCCCGCAGCTTCTCCGAGACCTCCAGGGCGAGTTCGGTCTGCAGGGCCTTGCCGGCCGCGACGACGTGCACGTCGGCGGGGGCGACCTCACGCGACCAGACCAGGCCGTGCTCGTCGGCGGTCTGCTCGGCGAGGGCCGCGACGGCGCGGGAGACGCCGATGCCGTAGGAGCCCATGGTCACGCGGACCGGCTTGCCGTTCTGGCCGAGGACGTCGAGCTTCAGGGCGTTGGTGTACTTCTGGCCCAGCTGGAAGATGTGGCCGATCTCGATGGCACGGTCCAGCTTGAGGCCGGTGCCGCACTTCGGGCAGGGGTCGCCCTCCAGCACGACGACGACGTCCACGTACGCGTCGACGGTGAAGTCACGGTCCGCCACGACGTTCCTGGCGTGCGTGCCCACCTTGTTGGCGCCGGTGATCCAGGCGGTGCCGGGGGCCACCCGGGGGTCGGCGATGTACCTGACCTTCTCGCCGAGGCCCTGCGGGCCGACATAGCCGCGGACCAGGTCGGGCCGGCCGGCGAAGTCGGACTCGGTGACCAGCTCGACGGCGGCCGGGGCGAAGTGCTCCTCGACCTTGCCCAGGTCGACCTCGCGGTCGCCCGGCACGCCCACCGCCACGATCTCGCCGTCGACCTTCACCAGCAGGTTCTTCAGGGTGGCGGAGGCCGGGACACCGAGGTGGGCGGCGAGGGTCTCGATGGTCGGGGTGTCCGGGGTCGGGATCTCCTCCAGCGCGGGCACGCCGGAGGCGTCGACCGGCTTCAGCGTGTACGAGATCGCCTCGGTGTTCGCCGCGAAGTCGCAGTTCGGGCAGTCGGCGAAGGTGTCCTCGCCGGCCTCGGCCGGGGCCAGGAACTCCTCCGACTTCGAACCGCCCATCGCGCCGGCCGTGGCGGCGACGATGCGGTAGTCCAGGCCGAGGCGCTCGAAGATCCGCCGGTAGGCCTCGCGGTGCAGGGCGTACGACCTGGCGAGGCCGTCCTCGTCCAGGTCGAAGGAGTAGGAGTCCTTCATCAGGAACTCGCGGCCGCGCAGGATGCCCGCGCGCGGACGGGCCTCGTCCCGGTACTTGTTCTGGATCTGGTAGAGGATGACCGGCAGGTCCTTGTAGGAGGACGCCTGGTCCTTCACCAGCAGGGTGAAGATCTCCTCGTGGGTGGGGCCGAGGAGGTAGTCGCCGCCCTTGCGGTCCTGGAGACGGAACAGCTCCTGGCCGTACTCGTCCCAGCGGCCGGTCGCCTCGTACGGCTCCCGGGGCAGGAGGGCCGGCAGCAGCACCTCCTGGGCGCCGATCGCGTCCATCTCCTCGCGGACGATCCGCTCGATGTTCGACAGCACCTTCAGGCCGAGCGGCAGCCAGGACCAGATCCCGGCGGCGGTGCGGCGGACGTAGCCTGCGCGGACGAGAAGCTTGTGGCTGAGGACCTCGGCGTCCGCCGGGTCGTCACGCAGCGTCTTCGCCATCAACTGGGACATGCGTTGGACCGGTGCGTTCGCCATGGTTCTCGTACTCCTGCCGGAAAAGGGTGATGGCTAGGAGGTTAGCCGGGCACGCTGTGCCGGTGGAAATCGATTCGCGACGACAGGCTGCAACGGGCTACTTGCGGCGGAGCGGCAGGGGCGCGCCCATCACGGCGTACGGCTTCGGGGCGCTGGGGAAATGCACCTGGCGGGCGAGGTCGACGTAGCCGAGGGAGTGGTAGAGGCCCCGGGCCGGGCTGTCGGTGTCGATCGCGGAGAGGATCGAGCGGGGCTCGGCGGCGCCGTCGGTGATGAGCGTGATCAGGCGGCGGCCGACGCCGTGGTTCTGGTGGCGGGGGTGCACGTGCAGCTCGGTGATCACGAAGGAGTCGTCGAGCCAGTCGGCGTTGCCCTCGGCGCGGAGGTAGGGCTCCACGACGGTGGACCACCAGTGGGTCCGGCTGTTCGGCATGCCGTAGACGAACCCCACGAGACGGCCTTCGGCCGTGGCCCCGAGGGCCCTTGCCCCCGGGTACTGCATGTGGCGGAGGACGATCTGGCGGCGGACCGCTACCTCGTCGGGACCCAGGCCGAAGGCGATCGCTTGGACTGCCAGGGCCTCGTCCACGTGGGAGGGGAGGTCCAGGGGGCCGATCACGAGGGTCATGTGGGGAGGGTACAGGGGGTTCCGGTCTGCCGTCCGGGTGCGGGTTGTGTGTGGCTGGTCGCGCGGTTCCCCACCCGGACGTAGGCCTAAAAAAGAACGCTCATGAACGCGCCGACCTCTTGGAAACCCACCCGCAGATAGGTCCGTCTGGCCGCCGTGTTGAAGTCGTTGACGTAGAGGCTCACCACGGGGGCGACATCGGCCAGGGCGTAGCGCAGGACCGCCGCCATGCCGGGGGCCGCCAGGCCCATGCCCCGGTACTCCGGGGCGACCCACACGCCCTGGATCTGGCAGGCCTCGGCCGTGGCCGCGCCGATCTCCGCCTTGAAGACGACCTTGCCCTCGTCGTCGATCCGGGCGAACGAACGTCCGGAGCCGACGAGTTCGGCGACCCTCGCCTGGTAGAGGAGGCCGCCGTCGCCGGCCAGCGGGGAAACGCCCACCTCCTCCGTGAACATCGCCACGCAGGCCGGCATGATCATCTCCATCTCGTCCTTGCGGATGCGACGGACGTACGGATCCGGGGCGATGTCGGCCGGCATGCGGTCGGTGACCATCAGGGGCTGGTGGCCGCGCACCTCGCGGGCGGGGCCCCAGTGCGGTTCCAGGAGGCGCCACAGCTGGGCGGTGGCCTCGGCGGGGCCGACGATCGAGGAGCAGCGGCGGCCGGCCCGGCGGGCCCGGTCGGCGAAGGCGCGGACGGCGCGGGGGGTGGCACAGATCGGGACCAGGTTGGCGCCGGCGTAGCAGAGGGACGTGAGCATGCCGTCCTCGTACCAGCCCCACATCTCGCCGCCGAGGCGCCAGGGGTCGAGGCCGGCCACCTGGACACGCGAGGTCACGAAGGCGTTCGCGACCGGCTCGCGGTCCAGTACGGCGAGCGCGGCGTCCAGGTCACTCGGTTCGAGCACCCGTGAGGTGGTCTGCGTCAACACGTGCGGGGCCTCACGCTGATGGGTTCTGCTGATCTCCGCACTGTACCTGCGGAAGCTGGGCCGTGCCGCCCCGCGTCCCATGAAGTGGCCGCCACCTGGAGTTCCGTCCCTGGGGGCGCCGCCCCCAGCCCCCCGCTCCGGCCTCCGGCCTCGTCCTCAAACGCCGGACGGGCTGGATTTCCAGCCCCTCCCGCCTCCAAGGACAAAGCCCACGACGCCAGCCCCCACCACCTCCGCGGCCTTCGAGAACGAAGCCCACAACGTCAGCCCCTGCCGCCTTCCCGGCGTTCGAGAACGAAGCCCACGACGTCAGCCCCCACCACCTCCGCAGCGTTCGAGAATGAAGCCCACGACGCCAGCCCCCACCACCTCCGCGGCCTTCGAGAACGAAGCCCACGACGTCAGCCCCTGCCGCCTTCCCGGCGTTCGAGAAGGAAGCCCGCGACGTCAGCCCCCACCGCCGCCGCGGCGTTCGAGAACGGCCCGCGAAGTCAGCCCCTCCGGCGTTTGAGGAGCGGGGTCCAGGGGCGGAGCCCCTGGGCGGGGGTGTCAGGGGCTGCGCCTCTTGAGGACGGGACGGGTAGGGGCGGCGGGGGCGAAGAAACCCGGCCGCCACCCGCAGACGGCCTCAGCCCGCCACCGACACCGACGGCTCGCCCGACTCCGTGCCGTCCGCCTCCATCTGCTCGGCCAGCTTCATGGCCTCCTCGATGAGGGTCTCCACGATCTTCGACTCCGGGACCGTCTTGATGACCTCGCCCTTGACGAAGATCTGCCCCTTGCCGTTGCCGGAGGCGACACCGAGGTCGGCCTCGCGGGCCTCGCCGGGGCCGTTCACGACGCAGCCCATGACGGCGACGCGGAGCGGGACCTCCATGCCGGTGAGGCCGGCGGTGACCTCTTCGGCGAGCTTGTAGACGTCGACCTGGGCCCGCCCGCAGGAGGGGCAGGAGACGATCTCCAGGCCGCGCTGCTTGAGGTTGAGGGACTCCAGGATCTGGTTGCCGACCTTGACCTCCTCGACCGGCGGCGCGGAGAGGGAGACGCGGATCGTGTCGCCGATGCCCTGGGAGAGGAGGGCGCCGAAGGCGACGGCCGACTTGATCGTGCCCTGGAAGGCCGGGCCCGCCTCGGTGACGCCGAGGTGCAGCGGGTAGTCGCACTGGGCGGCGAGCTGCCGGTACGCCTCGATCATCACGACCGGGTCGTTGTGCTTGACCGAGATCTTGATGTCCCGGAAGTCGTGCTCCTCGAAGAGGGACGCCTCCCACAGCGCCGACTCGACCAGGGCCTCGGGGGTCGCCTTGCCGTACTTCTGGAGCAGCCGGCGGTCCAGCGAACCCGCGTTGACGCCGATCCGGATCGGGGTGCCGTGGTCCTTGGCGGCCGCCGCGATCTCCTTGACCTTGTCGTCGAACTGCTTGATGTTGCCCGGGTTCACCCGGACCGCGGCGCAGCCGGCCTCGATGGCCGCGAAGACGTACTTCGGCTGGAAGTGGATGTCCGCGATGACGGGGATCTGCGACTTCCTGGCGATCGTGGCGAGCGCGTCGGCGTCGTCCTGGGTGGGGCAGGCCACCCGCACGATCTGGCAGCCGGACGCCGTCAGCTCGGCGATCTGCTGGAGGGTCGCGCCGATGTCGGACGTACGGGTCGTGGTCATCGACTGGACCGAGACCGGGGCGTCCCCACCGACCGCCACGGAGCCGACCTGGATCTGCCGGCTCTTCCGGCGCTCGGCGAGCTTGGTCGGAACGGACGGCATGCCGAGAGAAATCGCAGTCATCTGCTGTGCAACCCCAAGTCGTGGATCTAGGTCCAGGTCCCGTCGTAAGCGGGTTCCAGGCTTCGAGATTACGGCACCGGCACCGGACCGAGCACATCCCCCACCCGTAAACCCACTCGATGGAAGCGGCCCGGAACTCAGTGTTCCGAGCCGCTTCGAATGCTGTGTGGCTACGAGATTTTCACGGGGTTAACCGTGCCCTGACCGCCCTTCGCGGTCGGCCGCGCGGCCGGGTCCAGTCCCGGGCGGATGGCGAGGTGAGGCCATCGGCGTCGAAGCCGTGGATCACGTCCCGGACCCGGTCCGGGCTGGTGACGGACCCGGACCGACCCGCACCAGGAGCCTGGCGGCGAACCTGACGCGAGCGGGACGGCCCGAGTCCTACTGGTTGGCCTGGATCTGCTTGAGGAAGGTGTGCGAGCGGTCCCACACGCTCAGCAGCGCCCAGGTGTAGTAGTGGCCGTCGACCATGTCCGTCCACGCCGGCCATCCGGTTGCGCCGTAGTACTCGGTCCCGTTGCATTCTTCCCAGCTGCTGCCGGTGTTGCTCGGGCCGGGGAAGCAGGATTTCTGGAGCGCCGAGGCGTTCGGCTGGTTGCTGGTCATGGCGAAGATCGAGAGGTCGACGCCCCAGCCGGCCTGCTGCGCCGCCGTATTCTCGACGGCTTCCGCCCAGTTGCTGTTGCAGGTGCCGGAGTACCGGTTGTACAGCGTGACGGTCGCGGCGCCGCTGGTGTACGTGGCGGTGGTCGTGGACGTCACTGGGCAGCCGTAGGTACGCGGGTCGTGGCCCACGCAGCTGCTGCCACCGCAGCTCGCAGCGGCAGCCGAGGCCTGGCTTGCGCCGGCGAACAGGCCGAAGCCGGTGGTCAGGAATATGAGACTGGCCGCTGTGAGGGCGGCGGCGTGGCGGTTTCGGGCCATGGCGTGTCTCCGTGTCCGGGGATGATGTCGGTTGGCCGATGGAGCGGGTGCGGCAGCGCGTGCGGGCTTGCCGCGACGCGCGAAGGCGACTCTCTTGCGCGGGCCGCGCTGAATCACTCGAGCGACGAGCGACCGCATGGCCGCTCGTCGCACCCCGTCACCGCAGCCGAGCCGCTCCGCGGCATGCCCCGCTCGCTGCGGGTGCCCTGCCAGGTGTAGAGGTGGGATTGTCCAGCGGGAAGTGCCGTGGACAATGGCTCTCGCAGGTTTGTCCACGACGGGGTCGGGGTGCCGCTTGCACCCCCGGTTTCGATGCGGACCGAGAGACTGAAACACGTTCCGCGTCGGCGAAAGACTTTTTCGTAGCGGGGGGTTGAGTATGGGTCGAGGGATGCGCCCCTTATCACCCGAAAGCGGTCCGGTGGAGAGTTTTGCGTGCGAACTGCGCGCATTACGGTCCCTCGCCGGCGACCTGCCTTTCTGGAAGATGGCGCGCCGCTGTGCTGTGGCCAAGAGCGCGCTGGCAGCGGCTGCGGCCGGCCGCAAGCTGCCTTCAGAAGCGGTGACCAGGGAGTTCGTGCGGGCATGCGGCGGGGACTGGATCTACTGGCAGAAGAGATGGGCGCTGGCGAGAGCAGAGGCCGAACGGAGCACCGATACACCGGGCAGGGAATTGGCCCGTCGTCATCCAGGCCTGGTGGTTGTCCCGCGCAGCCGCCTTCCGATGTACTTCGCCGAACTCAACGCCACGCGAAGCGACACGGACTCCACGCTCCTCGCGCACGCTCCGCCGCGAGGGCGACTCCGGCGGGTAGCCGTCATCGCGCTGGTGCTCGCGGCGGTCGCCACCGGCATGGGCCTGTCGCAAACCATCTCGTTCCTCCACCACACCGGTGCGTCTCCGCAGACGGCCCTGGCGCCGGCCGACGGCACCGATCCGCAGCTGGCCGGATGCGGAAAGGACGCGGAGGACCTGGCCGTCGCCCCCGTGCGGCTCCGGGGCCCGCTCACCCTTGGTGGCCACAGGCTCGCCAAGGGAACCCGGGTCGGGACGGTGACCCTGCGCTACTCGTTTCACTGCGCGGGAGCTTGGGCCCGCTTCGACCCCGCCCCCGTGATCGACACGGATCTCAAAGACAGCACCGGCGGCTCCACCACCGTGTGGGCCCAGCGCCCGGCCGACGCCACCCAGGAGACCTGGAGCATGGGACACGTCGACGAGTCGTACTCCGGGCTCCTGCTGACCGGTCTCGGCTGCGCCATTGCCGGTGCGCGATTCGACGCGACCAACGAGAACATGGTTGCCGACGGGCAAACCCCCTGTCTGCCCGTCCTCTCGGCGGACCGCAGGGCGTCCGCACCCACAGCGGGACAGTGATCTGGTTGCGCGCGCCCCCGGCCGCGTCACCTGCCCGGGTGGTACTTGACCGCGCCGGCCGGGGGCAGGTCGTGGGGGGAGGCGGTGCCGCTGCCGGCCCCAGGGGGTGGGCGCACCGCCGACGTCACCCGTGAACAGCGAAGGCGTGCGGAGTGCGTGCACCCGCCGTACGAGAAAGCCGCGCCTTTCACTCGCGTGAGCTGCACGAGTGAAAGGCGCGATACCGCAGCAAGCCTGATGAAAGAGGATCGATTGGTTAGCCGATGCGCACGGGGTTGACCACATCGGCGATGAGGACGAGGACCGTGAAGCAGACGAACACCCCGGCCACCACATAGGCCACCGGCATCAGCTTCGCCACGTCGAACGGACCGGGGTCGGGGTGGCGCAGCACCTTGGCCAGGCTGCGGCGCAGCGACTCCCACAGGGCGCCCGCGATGTGGCCGCCGTCCAGCGGGAGGAGCGGGAGCATGTTGAAGAGGAACAGGGAGAGGTTGAAGCCGGCCACCAGCATCAGGGCCATGGCCAGTTGCTCGGTGGGCGGGATGTCCAGGGTGAAGATCTCGCCGCCGACGCGGGCCGCGCCGACCACGCCCATCGGGGAGTCCGGCTGGCGGGGGGCGCCGTCGAAGGCCGCGTCCCACAGGGCCGGGATCTTGCCGGGCAGGCTCGCGATGGAGTCGACGGCCTCGCCGAGCCGGTCGCCCATCCAGGTCAGCGATTCACCGAAGTCCTGGCGGACGATGCCGGTGGCGGCGCTGAAGCCGAGGAAGCCCGCGGTGACGTACTGACCCTCGACGATCTGGCCGCTGGAGTCCTTCTTGGCGACCTGGTTGGTGGCGATCTTCGCGTGCAGGGTGACGTCCTGGCCCTTGCGGTCGACGACGATCGCGACGTCCTTGCCGGGGGTGGAGCGGATCAGGTCGGAGAGCTGGTTCCAGCTGTCCGTCCGCACGCCGTTGAAGGAGAGGATCTTGTCGCCGGCCTTCAGGCCCGCGGCGGCGGCCGGGGAGGCGGCGTCGGTCGTCTTGCAGGTGTCGCGGTTCTCGCTCTGGGCGATCACGCACTGGGAGACCGAGCTGACCGTGGTGGTCTGCTGGCTGATGCCGAAGCCCATCAGGACGGTGAGGAAGAGCGCGACCGCGAGGACCAGGTTCATGAAGGGGCCCGCGAACATCACGATCACGCGCTTCCAGGGGGCGCGCGTGTAGAAGAGGCGGGTGTCGTCGCCCGGCTGGAGTTCCTCGAAGGCGGCCGAGCGGGCGTCCTCGATCATGCTGCGCCAGGGTGAGGTGGAGCGGGCGGTGACCCGGCCGTCGGCACCCGGCGGGAACATGCCGATCATGCGGATGTAGCCGCCGAGCGGTACGGCCTTGATGCCGTACTCCGTGTCGCCCTTGCGCCGCGACCAGATGGTCGGGCCGAAGCCGACCATGTACTGCGGGACGCGGATGCCGAAGAGCTTGGCGGTGGAGAGATGCCCCAGCTCGTGCCAGGCGATCGAGACCAGCAGGCCGATCACGAAGACGACTATGCCGAGGATCATCATCAGGGCTGTCATGCACGCGCCTCCGCGGTCGCCTTCTGCGCTGTCAGTTCCCGGGCCCGGATCCGCGCCCAGGTCTCCGCTTCGAGTACGTCCGGCACGGTGAGCGAAGTTCCCGTACGGGGGGTGCCGTGTTCCTCGACCACCCGGGTCACGGTCTCCATGATGCCGTTGAAGGGCAGCAGACCGGTCCGGAAGGCCTCGACGCACTCCTCGTTGGCCGCATTGAACACCGCCGGCGCGGTGCCCGCGAGCTCACCGACGTGCCGGGCCAGGTTCACGGACGGGAAGGCCTGGTTGTCCAGCGGGAAGAACTCCCAGGTGGACGCCTTGCTCCAGTCGAAGGCGGGCGCCGCGTCCGGGACCCGTTCGGGCCAGCCGAGACCGATGGCGATCGGCCCCCGCATGTCGGGGGGCGTCGCCTGCGCGATCGTGGATCCGTCCGTGAACTCGACCATCGAGTGGACATACGACTGCGGGTGCACGACCACCTCAATGCGGTCGAAGGGAATGTCGTAGAGGAGGTGGGCCTCGATGACTTCCAGCCCCTTGTTGACCAGGGTGGCGGAGTTGATCGTGATGACCGGTCCCATCGCCCAGGTCGGGTGGGCGAGCGCGTCCTCGACGGTGACGTTCGCCAGGTCGGCCTTGGTGCGGCCGCGGAAGGGGCCGCCGGACGCCGTGACGACCAGCTTGCGGACGTCGGCCCGGGTCCCGGCCGCCAGCGACTGGAAGAGTGCCGCGTGCTCGGAGTCGACCGGGATGATCTGGCCGGGCTTGGCGAGCGCCTTGACCAGGGGGCCGCCGACGATCAGCGACTCCTTGTTGGCGAGGGCGAGGGTGCGGCCCGCCTCCAGGGCGGCGAGGGTGGGTGCGAGGCCGATGGAGCCGGTGATGCCGTTGAGGACGGTGTGGCAGTCGGAGGCGGCGACGTGGGTGGCCGCGTCGGGTCCGGCGAGAATCTCGGGGAGCGGCTCGCCGGGGCCGTACAGCGCCGTCAGCGCCTCGCGCAGCGCCGGTACGACGTCCTCGCGGGCGACCGCGACGGTGCGCACCCGCAGCCGGTGGGCCTGCTCGGCGAGGAGGGCGATCCGGCCGCCCTGGGCGGACAGCGCGGTGACCCGGAAGCGGTCGGGGTTGCGCAGGACGAGGTCGATGGCCTGGATGCCGATCGATCCGGTGGAGCCGAGGATCACCACGTCCTTCGGGCCGTCGCCCACGAGCGGGTCGTACACGAGGTGCGGGTCGGCGAGGGGTGCCGGACTGGCGGGACTGTCGGTCATCCCCCCATTGTGGCCGCATCCGGCGGCCGGGAGGACAGCGCGTCCCTCAGGCGGGTGCCTTATCAGTTCCTGTCGTCGTATGGAGCGGAATTCCCTTTGTGAGGTTCACGTGAAGATCATGTGATAACACTTCTGTCGGGCCGGCGGGGATGACCGGCCCGACCGGAAGACGTCCTGGGGGGATCTCTTCATGCGCACCAAGTCCATACGCGCCGCCCTGCCCGCACTCGCGGGCGCCGCGCTGCTCACCGGCACCGTGTTCAGCACCCCGGCCCAGGCGGCCGGGGGCGTGACCATTTACCACGTCTGGTTCGACAGCCCGGGCAGCGACAACCGCTCCAACGCCAGCCTCAACGCCGAGTGGGTGCAGATCAAGAACACCGGCGGCTCGGCCGTCTCACTGGGGGGCTGGGTCCTGAAGGACAAGTCGAACCATCGCTACGTCTTCAAGAGCGTCAAGATCGGCGCCCACAAGACGATGAAGGTGCACACCGGCCGGGGCACGGACACCGCGTCGGACAAGTACCAGAACCGCCGCGCCTACGTGTGGAACAACACCAGCGACACGGCGACGCTGACCAGGGCGAGTGGCGCCAAGGTCGACTCCTGCTCCTGGACGACGCGGGATCCGAGCGACAAGTACTGCTGAATCGCTCCTTCAGCAACCTCGCCGAAGGGGGCCCCGGCGAAAGGGCCTCACTCGAAGGGGCGGCGGACGTTGTCGCGCTGCGAGGGTCCGGGGGTCGCGTCCGCGATCCACGGACCCTCGCCCGACGGGTCGACGATCCCCTGCTCCAGCCATTCGAAGGAGCCGCCGAGCACGGCCTTGACGACCTTGCGGTCCAGGTCGTCGGTGTTCGACCAGAGGCGGGTGAACAGCTCGTCGACGCGGATGCGGGCCTGCCGGCAGAACGCGTCGGCGAGCAGGTAGGCCTCGCGGCCGTGGTCGCCCTGGCGGCGCAGCAGGTCGGCGCGCACGCAGGCCGCGCTCATGGCGAACAGTTCGGCGCCGATGTCCACGACCCGGCCCAGGAAGCCCTGCTTGGTCTCCATCCGGCCCTGCCAGCGGGACATGGCGTAGAAGGTGGAGCGGGCCAGCTTGCGGGCGTGCCGTTCGACGTAGCGCAGGTGCGGGGCGAGGTCCACGCCGTGCTTGAAATCGCCGTACGACGTAGGGAGCTGACCGGGTCCCGCGACCAGCTTCGGGAGCCACTTGGCGTAGAAGACGCCAGCGTTGGCGCCCGCCCTCGCCTTGTCCTGGAGGGACTTGTCGGGGTCGATGAGATCGCCGGCGACCGACAGGTGGGCGTCGACGGCCTCGCGGGCGATCAGCAGGTGCATGATCTCCGTGGAGCCCTCGAAGATGCGGTTGATGCGCAGGTCGCGCAGGAGCTGCTCGGCGGGGACGGCGCGTTCGCCGCGGGCCGCCAGCGACTCGGCCGTCTCGAAGCCGCGGCCGCCGCGGATCTGGACCAGCTCGTCGGCCATCAGGCAGGCCATCTCGGAGCCGTAGAGCTTGGCGAGGGCGGCCTCGATGCGGATGTCGTTGCGGTTCTCGTCGGCCATCTGGGAGGACAGGTCCACGACCGCCTCCAGGGCGAAGGTGGTCGCCGCGATGAAGCTGATCTTGGAGCCGACGGCTTCGTGCAGCGCGACCGGCTTGCCCCACTGCTCGCGGGCCGCCGACCACTCGCGGGCGATCTTCAGGCACCACTTGCCGGCGCCCACGCACATCGCGGGCAGGGAGAGGCGGCCCGTGTTGAGGGTGGTGAGGGCGATCTTGAGGCCCGCGCCCTCGGGGCCGATGCGGTTGGCGGCGGGGACCCTGACCTGGTGGAAGCGGGTGACGCCGTTCTCGATGCCGCGCAGGCCCATGAAGGCGTTGCGGTTCTCGACGGTGATGCCCGGCGCGTCGGCCTCGACGACGAAGGCCGTGATGCCGCCCTTGCCCGTCTCGGACCTCGGGACGCGGGCCATGACGACCAGGAGGTCGGCGACCACGCCGTTGGTGGTCCAGAGCTTCACCCCGTCGAGGACGTAGTCGTCCCCGTCCGGTACGGCGGTGGTGGCCAGGCGGGCCGGGTCCGAGCCGACGTCCGGCTCGGTGAGCAGGAACGCGGAGATGTCGGTGCGGGCGCAGCGGGGCAGGAAGGCGTCCTTCTGCTCCTGGGTGCCGAAGATCTTCAGCGGCTGCGGGACGCCGATGGACTGGTGGGCGGAGAGCAGCGCGCCGACCGCGGGGTTCGCGGAGCCGACCAGGGAGAGGGCCCGGTTGTAGTAGACCTGGGTGAGGCCGAGGCCGCCGTACTTGGTGTCGATCTTCATGCCGAGGGCGCCGAGCTCCTTGAGGCCGGCGATCACCTCGTCGGGGATGCGTGCCTCGCGCTCGATGAGCGCCGAGTCGATCTTCGTCTCGCAGAACTCGCGCAGCCGGGCCAGGAACTCCTCGCCGCGCTGTACGTCCTCGTCCGCCGGGAGCGGATGCGGGTGGATGAGGTCGAGCCGGAAGCGCCCGAGGAACAGCTCCTTGGCGAAACTGGGCTTGCGCCAGTCCTGTTCCCGGGCGGCCTCCGCCACCTGGCGGGCCTCCCGTTCGGTGACGGTGGGTTTCTTGGTGGTGGGGGCGGACATTGAGGCTCACCTCGCCACGAAAGGGGTTGTTGGGACCGTTCGTTACCGACCAGTGCTACTGGATCGTTGGTACCCGAATCGGGCCGCACCTACCAGCCCTCGCGGTCCGATCGGCTGACGCACCGACCGCACCGGCACATTTCTCGGCCGCTGCCGCCCAGGTCATACTTGCCGGGCGCGACGGCGCCGAAGGCGGCGCGCCTCCTGCTCGGCTCGGCGGCCCGCGCCGGGGTGACAGCGCGCCGCGGTGAGCGCGGCCGGGGCGGCGCGTTGCCGAACCACTCCGCAATTCGTTGTCGAAGCGCTTCGACAACCTATGGACACCCACCCGCACTGAAGCTACTGTCGAACCACCCTCACTCGCCACCCGTCAGCAATGCGCACTGTCGAAGCGCTTCACACATCTGGGAGAGCTGGATGGTCACCCTCGCCGAGGTCGCCCAGCACGCCGGAGTCTCGGCGAGCACGGTGAGCTATGTCCTCAGCGGCAAGCGGTCCATCTCCGCCATCACCCGGCAGCGGGTCGAGCAGAGCATCCGGGAGCTGGGCTACCACCCGAACGCGGGCGCCCGCGCCCTGGCCAGCAGCCGGTCGAACATCATCGCGCTGATGATCCCGCTGCGTACGGACATGTACGTGCCGGTGATGATGGAGATCGCGATCGCGGTGGCCACCACGGCCCGTGCGCACGGCTACGACGTCCTGCTGCTCACCGGCGAGGAGGGTCCGGACGCGGTGCGCCGGGTCACCGGCAGCGGGCTCGCCGACGCCATGATCCTGATGGACGTGGAGCTGGAGGACGAGCGGCTGCCGCTGCTGCGGCAGACCGACCAGCCCTCCGTGCTCATCGGCCTGCCTGCCTCCACCTCCGGGCTGACCTGCGTCGATCTCGACTTCGGGGCGACCGGCGCACTGTGCGTGGAGCACCTCGCGAAGCTCGGTCACCGTGACATCGCTGTCATCGGCGAGGCCCCGGCCGTCTACGAGCGGCACACCGGCTTCGCCGAGCGCACCCTGGACGGACTGCGCTCCCGGGCCCGGGAGCTGGGCCTGAGGGTGCTGCACCGGCCGTGCGAGGGCGGGTACGACGCGATGGCCGCCACGCTGGCCCGGATCTTCGACGAGCGCCCCGGCACCACGGGCTTCGTCGTCCAGAACGAATCCGCGGTGGAGCCGCTGCTCGCGCTGCTGCGCCAGCAGGGCCGGGCCGTGCCGGAGGACGTCTCCGTGGTCGCGATCTGCCCGGACCAGGTCGCCGTCCAGGCGTCGGTGCGGCTGACCTCGGTCGCCATCCCCGCCCAGGAGATGGGCCGGTACGCCGTGGAGCACCTGGTCGCCAAGCTGGACGGCCGGGGCAGCGAAGAAGTCGTGCTGATCGCACCCGAGTTGACGGTACGGGCGAGCACGGGACCGGCGCCGACCGGGTCCTGACCCCCTTTGCAGTGCCCCGCGCCTTCCCAGGGGCACCCCTCTGTCTGCACTCCTTCAGGAGCACGTGACATGAACCAGTCTGCCCGAATCCAGTCCGCGGACGACCAGCCCAAGGTCAGCCTCGCGCAGTCCTCCCCCACCGCCGGCACGTTCCGGGAGCGGGACGGCGCCCTGGAGTGGAGCGGCCGTCAGGAGACGCTGCGCATCGAGCCGTGGGGGCCGGACGCGGTCCGGGTGCGCGCCCGGCTCGGCGGGCCGGTCCTCGACGGACTGCCCGGCGCCCTGCTCGACGCGCCCCCCGCCACCGGTTCGACCGTCCGGACCGGTGACGGACAGGGGCAGCTGACGGTCGGCGCGCTGACCGTCGAGGTGTCCGCCGAGGGCCTGGTCCGCTTCCTGCGCACCGACGACCGCTCGGAGGCGCTGGCCGAGGAGCGCGCCCACTTCTGGTGGCCCGGCTCCCGCCTGTACACCGCGGTCGGCAACGGCTACCACCGGCTGGAGCAGCGGTTCGCCGCCTACGAGGGCGAGAAGCTGTTCGGCCTGGGCCAGCACCAGCATGGGCGCCTGGACCAGAAGGGCATGGTCCTGGACCTGGTCCAGCGCAACGCCGAGGTCTCGATCCCGGTGCTGGTCTCCAGCCGCGGCTACACCCTGCTCTGGAACAACCCGGCGATCGGCCGCGTGGAGCTGGCCGGCAACGGCACCCGCTGGGTGGCCGACTCGGCCCGCCAGCTCGACTACTGGATCACCGTCGGCACCCCGGCCGACGGGCAGCGCAACTACAGTGCGGTGAGCGGCCGTTCACCGATGCTGCCGGAGTGGGCGGCCGGCTTCTGGCAGTGCAAGCTGCGCTACCGCACCCAGGACGAACTCCTCGCCGTGGCCCGCGAGTACAAGCGGCGTGGCCTGCCCATCGCGGCGATCGTCTGCGACTTCTTCCACTGGACCCACCTCGGCGAGTGGAAGTTCGACCCCGAGGAGTGGCCGGACCCGGCGGCGATGGTCCGCGAACTGGACGGGCTCGGCATCAAGCTGGTGGTGAGCGTCTGGCCGTCGGTGTCCCCGCTGTCGGAGAACCACCCGGTGATGGAGCAGCGCGGCTACTTCATCGGCACCCAGTACGGCCCGACGGCGCACGCCGACTGGCCGGACAAGGAGGTGGCGTCGACCGTCCAGGTGGCCTTCTACGACGCCACCAACCCGGACGCCCGGCAGTTCGTGTGGTCGAGGGTCAAGGAGAACTACCTGGACCCGTACGGCATCACGGCGTTCTGGCTGGACGCCTGCGAGCCCGAGCTGAAACCGGGCTTCCAGGAGAACCTGCGCTACTGGACGGGCCCGGGCCTGGAGGTCGGCAACAGCTACCCCGCCGAGAACTCCCGGACCTTCCACGAGGGTCTGCGGGCCGAGGGCGAGGAGGTCGTCACCCTCAACCGTTCGGCGTGGGCGGGCAGTCAGCGCTACGGGGCCGCGCTGTGGTCCGGCGACATCGGCACCGACTTCACGACCCTGCGCAAACAGATCGCGGCCGGCCTCAACACCGCGCTCTCCGGCATCCCGTGGTGGAACACCGACATCGGCGGCTTCCACGGCGGCGACCCGGACGACCCGGCGTACCGCGAGGTGATGGTCCGCTGGTTCCAGTTCGGGGCGCTCTCCCCGCTGATGCGCCTGCACGGCTTCCGCGACCCGGGCATGCCGCTGGGCCCGGACATGACGGGCGGCCCGAACGAGGTCTGGTCGTACGGCCCGGAGGCGGGCGCGATCCTGGAGAAGTACCTGCGGCTGCGCGAGCGCCTGAAGCCGTACGTCCTGCGGGTCATGCGGGAGGCCCACGAGGAGGGGCTGCCGGTGCTGCGGCCGCTGTTCCTGGAGTTCCCCGAGGACCAGGCGGCCTGGGCGGTGGACGACGCGTACCTCTTCGGCCGGGACCTGCTGGTGGCGCCGGTGCTGACGGCGGGCGCCACGGTCCGCACGGCCTATCTGCCCGCGGGCGCCCGCTGGACAAACGCGTGGACGGGCCAGTCGTACGGGGGCGGCACGGCGGTGACGGTCGACGCGCCGCTGGACCGTATCCCGCTGTTCCTGCGCGACGGGGCGGAACTACCGGTCACGGAGTAGTCCGGCCGGATCCCGACGCCCCTCGTTACCGGCCGGTTAATGTCTCAACTCGGCGGTGCGGGCGGGCAGTCGGAGGGGGTAGTCAGTATCCCCGCCGACTGTCCCCCCACGAAGGGTTGCGCTGCCGTGGCCTTGGACCCGCTCCCCCTCACGCTCGCCAACCTGCTCCTCGCACCCGGTTTCCGGGCCCGTCGCACGCCGGACCGGGCCTTCGGCCGGCTGCTCGACGCGGCCGGTCCGGAGGACGACGACGAACGCTTCACCGAGGACTTCCGCCACCTGCTGCGATGGTGGGCGCAGGCCGAGCGCCTGACCCCGGTCGGCTGGCTGTCCGCACGCGGGCACGTCGGCCGGCACCTGGCCAACCGCGCCCGGATCCGCCGTCTGCTCGCCGCGCACCCCGGGATCGAGCGGGAGCCCGTCGAGCGCCCGGTGTTCGTGGTGGGCCTGCCCCGGACCGCCACCACGCTCACCCACGGCATCCTCTCCCTCTCGGCGGACCACCGCTGCCCGCTGCTCTGGGAGCTGCTGACCCCCGGCCTGGACGAAGGCCGCGCGGAACGCGAGAAGGCGGTCACGGCCGCCCGTCGCCTGGTCGGTGCCATCAACCTCCTCGCCCCGGGCTTCCGGCACATCCACAACCTGCGCCCCGAGGGGCCGGAGGAGTGCACCTTCGCGCTGCCGCACACGGTGATGCCGCTCTCCCAGGCGGTGATCCCCGAGTACCTGCCCTGGCACGAGACCCATGACTTCGGCGCCGACTACCGCTACCTCAAGCAGGTCTACCAGGTCCTCCAGTACGGCCGCCCACGCCGCCGCTGGGTGCTGAAGTCGCCGCTGCACCTGGAGAACCTGGACGCGCTGCGGGCGGTCTTCCCGGACGCCACGATCGTGTGGACGCACCGCGATCCGGCCACCGCCGTGGCCTCGTTCTGCAGCCTGGTCGAGCACGGCATGGCGGTGAACACCCGCCCCCTCGACCTGCACGGGATCGGCGCCACCTGGCTGGAGCTGCTGGCCCGCTCGGCCCGCCGCGGTCTCGCCGCCCGCGCCGGCATCCCCCGCGAGTCCCTCGTCGACGTGCCCTACTCCTGGCTGGGCGCCGACCCGGCCGCGGGCGCCCCGAAGCTCTACGCGGCCGTGGGCGCCCGCTGGACCGAGGCCGACGCGGCCCGCCTCCCGGCCGTCGCCGCCCGCCCCAGGGGGACCCGCGTGCACAGCTACGACCTGGCCCGCTACGGCCTGACCCGCGCGGACGTCGACACCGCCTTCGCGGACTACAACGCGCTGCGCGCCGAGGTCGACCGGGCGTGACGGCGCGCGGGGCGGCCCCGCCGGGTCGCGGGGCCGCCCCGCCGACTCAACTGCTGCTGACGCTCTCGCTGTTGACGGTGAAGTCCAGACCGCCGGACGAGGACGTGATCTCGAAGCCGAACTGCACGTCGCCGATGGTGACGTTGCCGAACCAGCCCTTGGTGTCCTTGATCCACTTCAGGATCGGCAGGATGTCGACCGTGCCGGAGGTCGAGTTGGAGCTGCGGACGAACGAATAGACGTTGTTCGAGCCGTTGTTGCCCTTGTAGACGGTCCAGGTGTTGCCGCCCAGCGTGAGCGTGCCCTGCGAGGTGCCGAGCGGGCCGACGGCGCCGGTCTTGTTGACCCAGAGCATGATCTCGTCGGCGTAGCCGGTGTCCCAGATGTCGTACGACGTGTTGTACGCGCCGGACGACGGGACGGTCACGTTGTAGCTGCTGGTGAGCGACCCGAGGGAGGTGATCGTCTTGTTGATCACCTTCTTGGCGTTGGGGTACGACTTGATGCCGCCGGTGTCGGGGTGGTTGGCGTTGACGCCCCAGTTGGTGCCGGAGTTGGCCCAGATGCACTGGGCGCCGGCGCCCGAGCCCCAGATGTTGTTGTAGAGGGTGTAGCCGTTCAGCGTGGTGTTGCCCCACTGGTCGCAGGAGCTCCAGACGGCGGCCGAGGCGGGGGCCGCGGCGAGGCCGACGGTGGCGCCGAGGGCGAGCGCGGGGGCGAGCAGGGCGGTGACGGCCCTGCCGAGCGTGCGTGGTGCCATGGTGTCCCTTCCATGGGTGGGGGGAGGTGCGGTGGCTACCACGTCCCCAGGGTGAGGACGTGGTCTTCTCCGGCGACGAGGTCGAGCGGCCGACGGCCGGAGGAGGTCCACAGGTCGACGCGGAGCGTCCGGTGCGGCTTGAGGACGGCCCGCGCGCCGTCGGGGGTCCAGTCGAGGTCGAGTTCGGCTCCGAAGCGGGTCCGGATGCCGTGCAGCCGGCCCCTGGCGAGGGCGGCCGGCGGTGCCGGGAGCAGGACCAGGCGGTCCGGGGCCGACTGGACGAGGGCCTCGACGAGCACGGCGGGCAGGGTGTGCGCGGCGTCGGCGTTGTAGACGTCGCGGTGCGGGTAGTGGGCGCTCATCAGGGAGGCGTGGAAGAAGTCACCGGCCAGCACCCGGTCGAGGGCGGCGCCGACCCGCTCGCCGTCGCGCAGCCGGGCCGCGACGAGCGCGTGGTGGAGGTGGCCGTGGGCCGAGTCGTTCTCGGCACCGCGCAGTTCGAGCGCGCGGTGGGCGGCCGCCGCGAGCTCCGGGGTGTCGTAGGGGGTGATCTCGTCGAGCGGCCAGACGCCGTAGAGGTGGCTGAGGTGGCGGTGGTCGTAGGTGTCGTCGAGGCCGGGCCAGGCCCATTCGGCGAGCGCGCCGTCGGCGTTGGTCCGGTGCGGGGGCAGCCGGTCGGCGAGGGCACGCCAGCGGTCGGCGTCCGGGCCCGGGTGGTAGTCGGCCGCGGTGCGCAGGGCGTGCCGGGCGGCGGACAGGTCCATCGCCGCGTTGACCGCGCCCCAGCTCGCGTTCGCCGGCCGGTTCTCGGGCGAGTAGGAGGGGACGATCACCAGGTGGCCGTCGGCGTCGGTCCGGGTGAGGAAGTCCTCGTAGAACCGGGCGACCTCGGCCAGCGCGGCCGCCGTGCGGGGATCGCGCTCGCCGCGGATCTCGTCGTGGTCGACGAGCGGCTTGAGCAGCCAGTCGGCGCCCGCGGTCCACAGGTGCAGGGGGTATTCGCGGCTGAAGTGGTAGGCCAGCCCGGACTCGCCGTCGCTGTGCGCGGGCGCCACCACGCCGCGGGCGCCGAAGACCTCGCGGGCGTTCTCCCGCCAGTCGCCGAGCTGGCGCTCGACCAGCGCGGCGCAGGCCTGGGTGACTTCGGGAAGGGCGGCCGCCGCCGCGGAGGCCGTCTGGAGGTTGACGTTGGCGTCGTTGGTGAACGCCCCCGACCAGGCGGTGTCCCAGTCGCCGGTCCACAGGCCGGTCAGGCGGGGCGGGTTGAGACCGGAGGCGGAGAGCAGGTGGTAGCGGCCGGCGGCGAAGAGCCGCTCCAGGAGGGCCGCGCCGGCCGGTGTCGCGAGCAGCTCGGACCCTGGCAGCGCGCGTTCGGCCGGGTCGGCGGCGAGGTCGAGGGCGACGCGGGTGTAGGCGGTGCGGTGCCGGTCGAGGTGGCGGGCGAGCAGCGCGTCGTACGACTCCTGGTCGGCGAGCAGGTCGCTCAGTGCGCGGGCCTCGGCGGTCACGTCGAGTTCGCCGGTGTGGCGGCGGACCCGGGTGAGGAGGAGGACGGACGCGGCGCCGGTGACGCGGACGCCCGGCGCGACGAGTTCCGTGCCGCCGCCGGTGACGGCGACCAGGGTGACGCCCGTGTACGCGCGGTCGCCGCCGGGGTAGCGGGCGCGGAGGCTGAGCAGGGCGCCCTCGGGGGTACGCAGCACGCCGTGGCCGACGCCCAGGCCGGACGGGGCGCCGGGGAGCCGGTGGTCGAGGGCGATGTCGAGGGCGGCGGCGCCGGTGACCTGCTGCACGATCACGTCGTCCGCGCGGGAGACGAAGACCCTGCTGGTCCAGCCGGCGGCGGTGGCGGTGACCTCGCCGGTGGTGAAGTCGACGGAGCGGCGGTAGCCGTCGGGCAGGCCGAGCGGCCGGCGCAGCCGGATCTGGAAGGCGGGGTGGAAGGGCTGCACCCACTGGAGCGGGCGGCCGTCGGTGAGGTGCTCGGCGGCGTCCCACTCTCCGGCCAGCAACCTGTCCTGCACGGCGCCGAGTGCGGCCGCGAGGCGGGGCGGCCGGGCGTGCTCGCCGCCGTTCGGGCGGACGAGGGTGTGGTGGGTGACGATGACACGGTCGTCGTCCGGATCGCCGAACACGAGGGTGCCGTGGTGGCCGTTGCCGCTCAGGAAGGCGTCCTCCCAGCGGGCGGCGGGGGCCGGCTCCCAGGTGCCGTGGACGGGGCCGCTGGTGGTGTCCGTGCCGGTGCCGGTGGTCGTCATGGCTTGAGCACCGCCACTCCGTGACGGCCGAGGACGGTCTCGCCGGTGACGGTCGTCCCGGTCAGCAGATCTCGATGTGTTCCCATGAGGGAGATCTTCGCCTGGTCACGCCCGTGGTTGAAAAGGAACAGCAGCTCGCCGCGGCGGACCGCCTCGACGCCCGCGGGCAGGCCGTCGAGGACCGGCCGCACCCCGGCGTCCGCGGCGATCCGGCCGAGCAGCCCGCGCAGCGCGTCCGGTTCCGGGAGCGTGGAGAGGTACCAGGCGCGCCCGTTGCGCAGCACGGCCGGCAGCCCGTCGAGTTCACCGCCCCGGTACGGCACGGTCGCGCAGACCCCGGGCGCGGCCTCGATCTCCTCCGACCACAGGGTCCCCCGAAAGCCCTCGCACGCGACGGTCTCCCCCGCGTCCAGGGGCCACCACTCGTGCAGGGTGCGGATGCCGAAGAGCTCGCGCAGCCGGGCGTCCATGCCGCCGGGGCGGATCCGGTCGTCCTCGTCGGCGATGCCGGTCAGGAAGCCGCTGACCAGGGTGCCGCCGTCGCGGACATAGCCGAGGAGGTTGCCGATCGCGGTGTCGGTGAGGAGGTAGAGCTGCGGGACGACGACCAGCCGGTAGGAGGACAGGTCGTGTTCGGGGTGGGCGAAGTCGGTGGTGAGGTTCGCCTCCCACAGGGCCCGGTGCCAGGCGTGCAGGACGTCGGGGAGGTCCACCTCGGTGGAGAGCCGCCCTTCGTGGGCACCGGCCCACCAGGAGTGCCAGTCGTGGAGGATCGCGATGTCGGCGCTCAGGTGACGTCCGCTCACCTCGCCCGCGATGCGGGCCAGTTCGGCGCCGAGCTGCTTGACCTCCTGGTACGTACGGCCTGCCTCCCCGGCGTGACCAACCATCCCGGAGTGGAACTTCTCCGCGCCCTGTCTGGACTGCCGCCACTGGAAGTAGCAGACGGCGTCCGCGCCGCGGGCCACGGCCTGCAGGGACCACTGGCGGTTGAGGCCGCGGGGCTTGGGGTGGTTCACCCCGCGCCAGTTGACCGGTCCGGCGGCCTGCTCCATGAGCATCCAGGGGCCGCGCGCCTGGGAGCGGGTGAGGTCGTGGACGAGCGCACCGTGCTGCGCGCCGAGGGGGTCGCGCGGGTCGGGGTACAGGTCGACGGAGACGACGTCCTCCTCGTCCGCCCAGCGCCAGGCGTCCTGGCCGGTCCAGAGCGGCATGAAGTTGGTGGTCACCGGGATGTGCGGGGTGTGCCGGGCGACGATGTCCCGTTCGGCGCGGTAGCACTCCAGGAGCATGTCGGAGGTGAAGCGGCGGAAGTCCAGCACCTGGGTGGGGTTCTTCAGGTAGTGGGCGTGGCGCGGCGGCAGGACGCCGTCCCAGGTGTCGTAGCCCTGGCTCCAGAACGCCGTGCCCCACGCGGTGTTCAGGGCGTCGAGGGTGCCGTAGCGCTCGCGCAGCCACCGGCGGAAGGCGGCGGCGGCCTCGTCGCCGTGGTCGAAGGTGCAGTACTCGTTGTTGATGTGCCACATCGTGAGGGCGGGGTGGCCGGCGTAGCGGGCGGCGAGGTCCTCGGTGATGGCGGCGGCGTACCGGCGGTAGGCGGCGCTGGAGTGCGAGAAGTGCTGGCGACCGCCCCACCACTCGGTGCGGCCGTCGGCGTCCCGGGGCAGGGTCTCCGGGTGCAGCCGCCCGAGCCACGGCGGCGGTGACGCGGTGGGGGTGGCGAGGACGACGCCGATGCCGTGGTCGTGCATCAGGTCCATGAGCCGGTCCAGCCAGCCGAAGTCCCGCTCTCCCGGCCGCGGTTCGAGTCGCGCCCAGGAGAAGACGCCCATGGTCACGGAGGTGACGCCGGCGGCCGTCATCAGCCGGACGTCCTCCTGCCAGGTCTCCTCCGGCCACTGCTCGGGGTTGTAGTCGCCGCCGAACAGGATGCGGCCGCGGGTGGCGTCGGAGAGGCCCGGCGGCCTCCGTCGGGCGGTCATCGGACGGGGTCCTTGCCGGACGGGACGCCGATCGCGTGGGCGGCGGGGAGGGCGGTTCTGCGGCTCGGGGTGGGCATGGGCAACCTTCGGTGAGCGTGGTCGGGTGGATGGTCCGGGGTGGGAGCCGGGGCCGGGCGGGTCGCCCCGCCCGCGCCTGCGGGGTGCCGCCGCGCCCACCCGTGCGGTACCGGTGGCACGACTGCCCGCGGCCGGGAGGCCGGCGCGACCGCAGCGCCCGTCAGAGGCGCTGGGGATCCCCCGGCCGAAGGCCGGGGGAGGAACTGCCCGATCGGCCACGCATCACCCGCAGTCACCGGCGCTCCCCCGCCACCCCCTCGGGAAGGCGAAGTCGGCTACCCCTTCACCGCCCCCGTCAGCATCCCCTTCTTGAAGTGCTTCTGGACGAACGGCGACAGCACCGCCACCGGCAGCAACGCCATCACCATCACCGCCATCTGCACGGCGAGCCCGGACAGTTCGCCCGTCTTGATGGACTGGGCCAGCCCCACCGGGGCCTGCTGCTTCTGCACCAGCTGGATCATGACGTTCTGCAGCGGCATCTTGTCCTGGTCGTTGAGGTACAGGGACGCGTTGAACCAGGCGCTCCAGTACCCGACCGCGTAGAACAGGGTGATCACGGCCAGCACCGCCCGGGACAGCGGCATCACGATCTGCCACAGGATCCGGAAGTCGCCGGCGCCGTCGATGCGCGCGCTGTCGGTCAGTTCCTGCGAGATGCCCATGAAGAACCCGCGCAGGACGAGGATGTTGAACACGCTCACCGCGCTCGGCAGGATCAGCGCGAGGTAGCTGTCGGTGAGTCCCAGGGACTGCACCAGCAGGTAGGTCGGGATCAGACCGGCGCTGAAGAACATCGTCGCCAGCAGCAGCATCAGGAACCAGCGGTGGCCGAGCGAGCCGATGCGCGACAGGCCGTAGGCGCACAGGACCGACACCGTCATGGAGAACAGCGTGCCGACGAGGGTGATCAGAACGGAGATGACCGTGGCCCGGGTGACCTGGCCGCCGCTGAGCAGTTCCCGGTAGGCGACGAAGGTGACGCCCTTGGGGATCATCACGAGGCCGCCCGCCTCGTCGATGGTCCTCCGGGAGGACAGGCTGGTGACGACCACGATCCAGAGCGGGAAGAGGACGGCCAGGCAGGCCAGGGTCAGGACCAGGCCCTTGCCGGCGCTGCCTGCCGTGCTCGGCTCCTCCTCCCAGACCGGGCGGGGTGGCGCGGCCCACCGGGACGGCGGCCGCTCCCGTACGGGAGGCCTGTCGGCGACGGCGGTCATTTCTTGTACACCCCCTGCTCGCCCATGAGATGGGCCACCTTGTTGGCGGCGAGGACCAGTCCGAGGCTGACCACGCCCTTGATGAGGCCCGCGGCGGCCGCGTAGCCGAAGTCCTGGTTGCGGACGCCGTTCCACCAGACGAAGGTGTCGAGGACCTCCGAGGCCCCCGGTCCCACGGCGTCGCGCTGGAGGAGGATCTGCTCGAAACCGACGGTCAGTGCGTCGCCGACCCGCAGGACCAGCAGGAGTGCGATGACCGGGCGCAGGGCGGGGAGCGTGACGTGCCAGATGCGGCGCCAACGGCCCGCGCCGTCCATCGCGGCGGCCTCGTAGAGGTCCGGGCTCACGGACGCCAGCGCCGCCAGGAAGACGATGATCCCCCAGCCCGCGTCCTTCCAGACGCTCTCCGCGGTGACCAGGAACTTGAAGGTCGACGGGTCGGTCATGAGGTCGAGACCGTCGTAGCCGTGCCGGCGCAGCAGCTGGGACAGGACGCCCGCGCCGCCGAAGATCTGCTGGAAGACGGAGATGACCAGCACCCAGGAGAAGAAGTGCGGGAGGTACAGCACGGCCTGGGCGATCGCCCGTACCCGGGGCCGGACCACGCTGTTGATGAGCAGCGCGAGGGCGATCGGGATCGGGAAGAACAGCACGAGCTGCAGGAAGAACAGCACCAGGGTGTTCTTCACCGCGTTCCAGAAGGCGGAGTCGGCGAAGATCTGCTGGAAGTTCTCCAGGCCCACCCATGCGCTGTGCAGCATGGAGACGACGCCGTTGTCGCTGACGTACGGGTCGTAGTCCTGGAAGGCGACGATGTTGCCCAGGATCGGCAGGTAGTTGAAGACCAGGAGCAGCAGGATCGCCGGCAGGGTCATCAGGATCAGGGCGCGGTCGCGTCTGAATCTGACGCGCAGGCCGAGCTTCCCGGTGCTTCGCTTCCCCTCGGTTGCGGTGGCGCCGCCGGATGTCACCGGGGTCCCCTGTGTTCCGTGGTCGTCTGCCTCGGCCCTGCTGCGAGGCACCGTGCTGTGGGACACGGCGGTTCTCCTTGCCTCGGTGCGGGGTCAGCTCGCCGACGGACCGTTGTCGTCGAGCAGCTTGCGGTACCAGTCGCGCAGCTTGTCGCCACCCTTGCTCTTCCATTCGGCGACGGCCTGCTGCATGTCGCTGATCTTCTTGCGGCCGCGGGTGATGTCGTCCTCCAGCGTCTCGAAGTCGTCCATGAGGTTGGTGTAGCGGGACGGTTCGGTGATCATCTGGCCGAAGAAGCTGGACTTCCTGGTGAAGGAGCCCATCCGCTGCTGCCACTCCACCTGCGCCTTGGCGACGTCGGGGAAGTCGGGGTGGGCGATCGTGGCGGCGGGGCTCGCGATCATGACGTAGGCGTTGATGACCTCGTTGTTGCCCCGGGTGGTCTTCGTGGGCACGCCGTTCCTGACGGTGTAGTGGGTGCCCTCGACGCCGTAGTTGGTGGCCATGTACTCCTTGGTGCCGTACGGCGCGGCGGTGGTGTTGGCGACGGCCAGCACGTCGTGGATCACGGACTCGGAGGCCTTCTTGTTGACGAAGGCGAAGATGCCGGCCGGCTGCTCGGCCCAGACGTGCGGGTTTCCGCCGTCGTGGGCGTAGACGTCCATGCCCCAGATCTTGAAGTCCGGGTTCTGGGTGGCCTGTTCGGCGGTGCGACTCCACCACTGGCTGATGTCGTTGGGGTAGATCAGGAACTCGCCGGCCGCGAACTTGGGGCCCGGGTCGGGGGCGTTCTTGCCGAGCATGGCGTCGGGGTGCACGACGCCGGCGGCGAAGAGCTTGCGGGTCCACTCCAGCGCTTCGAGGTACTCGTCGGTCTCGATGCGGTTGATCAGCCTGCCGTCGACGAGGTTCCAGCCGAGCGGCTTCTCGCTGCCGGACAGGACGCCGAACATCTGCCAGGCGGTCCACTTCATGTCCATGCAGGCCCAGCGCTTGGCCTTGGCGTCGGTGATCTCCTTGGCGAGGGCCAGGAACTCGTCCGCCGAGCGCGGGACCTGGTAGCCCTCCTTGTCGAAGATGTCCTTGCGGTAGAGGGGCACGATGTTGGTGACGTACGAGGACGGCATGGGCAGTCCGCGCAGCCTGCCGCCGAAGATGCAGCGCCGCCAGGCGTCGGTGGGGATGGCGGCGAGGTTCGGGTAGTCCTTGACCTTGTCGCCGGACAGGTACGGGCCGAGGTCGGCGAACTTGCTGATGATGGCGGTGGGTATCTTGCCGCCCATGTTCCAGTTCGGGATGACGACGACGTCCGGTACGTCGCTGGAGGCGAGGACCGCGCCCAGTTTCTGGTCGTAGGTGTTGCCGTCCTGGTTCTGCCACTGGACGTCGACGCCGATCATGTCGTTCATCGCGTCGTAGTAGGGGTTGTCCTGCTTGGGCGGGGAGCCCCAGAACGGCGACATGACGGTGACCTTGCCGCCCTTGCCGAGCTTCTTCGGGACCGAGGTCTTCAGGGCCGAGAGGTCGAGCTTGCCGGTGAAGCCGATCGCCGAGCCGTTCTTCGACGGGATGTCCGGGGTCACCACGCTGCCCGCGACGTAGGCCGGCAGCAGCTTCTGCGCGCCCTTGCCCGCCGAGGAGCCTCCTCCCGACCCGCTGTCCGACGCCCCGCAGGCGGCGAGCAGCGGCATCCCGCCCGCCACCGCAACGGTTGCGACTGCCGTGGAGGCGAGGAAAGTTCTCCGGCTCGGCCCGGAGGGGGCGGAAGCGGCGTTCGGCGTCATTGCGTCAACCCTTCGTGGCGCACCAGGACACCCGGCGGTGGCCGTCGGCTGCGGTGTCTCGAGTGGAACTGGCTGAGCCGAAGCGATCCTGCGACCACGGTCGTGCGTCCCTGGGGCGGACGGGGACGGCCGGCCGGTGGTCACCCGTCGGCCGGTGGTCGCCCGTCGGCTGGTCGACGGGCGGGGCGGTCGACTAGTCGAAGCGCTTCGATGTTGCTGCGAGGTTAAGTGAACACTCGGGGGTGCACAAGGGTCGCTCCCAAGATTCCTCGGAGGTCGAAGGGATGACCTCTCCTTATGCGCCACTTGAATTTTCGGTGAGCGTGTCTTGACACCCGACGGTGTGTCGAATGAGCATCGAAGCGCTTCGAAAGCTCCGCGCCGCTCCATCGCAAGGGGAACCGCACGTGACCGCTCACCCGTCGCCCACGCCGCCTTTCCGTGATCCTCGGCTACCGTTCGCGAAGCGCATCGACGATCTGCTGGCCCGGCTCACCCTGGACGAGAAGGTCTCCTTCCTGCACCAGTTCGCACCCGCCGTGGAGCGCCTCGGCATCGCCGCCTTCCGCACCGGTCAGGAGGCCCTGCACGGGGTGGCCTGGATGGGCCCGGCGACGGTGTTCCCGCAGGCGGTGGGCCTGGGGGCGACCTGGAACGGCGATCTCGTACGACGGGTCGGCGAGGCGGTGTCCAAGGAGGTCCGGGCGATGCGCGCCCGCGACGACCGCGTCGGCCTCAACGTCTGGGCCCCGACGGTGAACCTGCTGCGCCACCCGCTCTGGGGCCGCAACGAGGAGGGCTACTCCGAGGACCCGAAGCTGACCTCCGCCATCGCCACCGCCTACACCCGCGGCCTGCGCGGCGACCACCCGGTGTACTGGCGCACCGCGCCCGTCCTCAAGCACTGGCTGGCCCACAACAACGAGACGGACCGCGCCACCTCGTCCTCCTCGGTCCGCCCGCGGGTGCTGCACGAGTACGACCTGCGGGCCTTCAGGGAGACCGTGGAGGCCGGCGCGGTGGCCGGCGTGATGCCCGCGTACAACCTGGTCAACGGCCGCCCCAACCACGTCTCCCCGTACCTGCGCGAGCAGTTGCGCACCTGGACGGACGAGGAGCTGCTGGTCTGCTCGGACGCCGGCGCGCCCAGCAACCTGGTCGACCACGAGCACTACTTCGCCACGCACGAGGAGGCGACCGCGGCCGCCCTGCTCGCCGGCGTCGACAGCTTCACCGACCACGGCACGGACGGCTCGCAGATCATCGCCCGGGTCGACGGGGCCCTGGCCCAGGGGCTGCTGACGGAGAAGGACGTCGACAGGGCGGTCCGCCGCCACCTCTCGGTCCGCTTCCGCCTCGGCGAGTTCGACCCGCACGACGATCCGCACCCGGGGACCGCCGAGTTCGACACTCCGGCCCACCGCGCCCTCGCCCGGGAGGCGGCCGAGCAGGCGGTGGTCCTGCTGAAGAACGACGGCGACCTGCTGCCGCTCGCGCCCGACGCCCGGATCGCCGTGGTGGGCCTGCTCGCCGACGAGTGCAAACTCGACTGGTACAGCGGCACCCTGATCCACCGCTCGACCCCCCTGGAGGGCCTGTACGAGCGGTTCGGTGCGGAGCGCGTGGAGTTCGCGGAGGGGGTGGACCGGGTCCGGCTGCGGCTCGCGGACGGCACCTACCTGCACGTGCCGCCCGCCCCCGAGGCCGCCGACGAGGTGCGCGGCGCGGCCGGCGCCCTGGACCCGGCGCTGCTCTCGGGGCGCACCGACCTCCCGCCGCTGACCACCGACGCCACCGGCACCGAGTTCGCCCTGGCCGACTGGGGCGAGGGCGTCCTCACCCTCCGCGCCCCCGACGGCCGCTACCTCTCCGTCGCCGGGGACGGGTGCGTCCGCGCCGCCGCGGACCAGCCCGGCGGCTGGGTCGTCCAGGAGACGTTCCGCCTGGAACCCCACGAGAACGGTCACCTCCTCCGGCACCTCGGCACGGGTCGCCACGTCTCTGTCGCCGCCGACGGGGTGAAGGTTGCCGTCGAGAACGCTTCGATCTTCGAGTTGATCATCGTCGAACGCGGTGCGGACGCCGTCGCCAGGGTGGCCGCGGCGGCGGACGCGGTCCTGGTGGTCGCGGGCAACGACCCGCACATCAACGGCCGCGAGACCGAGGACCGTACGACCCTGGCCCTGCCCCCGCAGCAGGAGCGCCTGCTGCGGGCCGCCCGCGCGGCGAACCCGCACACGGTGCTGGTGCTGGTGTCCTCGTACCCGTACGCGGTCGACGTGGCCCGGCTGGCCGCCGTGCTCTGGACCGCCCACGGCGGCCAGGCGGCCGGCACCGCGCTCGCCCGCGTCCTGGCCGGCGACGTCTCCCCCGCGGGCCGCCTCCCGCAGACCTGGTACGCCTCCGACGCCGACCTTCCCGACCTGCTCGACTACGACGTGCTCGGCGCCCGCCAGACCTACCTCTACTTCGAGGGCATCCCGCTGTTCCCCTTCGGCCACGGCCTGTCCTACGCGTCCTTCTCCTACGCGGACCTGGCGACCGAGGTCGCACAGGGGACGCTCCGGGTCTCGTTCACGGTCGCCAACACCGGCGACGTGGCGGCGGACGAGGTGGCCCAGCTCTACACCCGGGCCGCCGAGCCGTCGGCGGCCCGCCCGCGCCGCGAACTCCTGGCCCACCGCCGGCTCACGCTCGCGCCCGGCGAACGCACCCTGCTGACCTTCGAAGTCCCGCTCTCCGCCTTCGGGTTCTGGGACGTGGCACGAGGCGGCCGGCGCCTCGAACCGGGCCCGTACGACCTCCTCGCCGGCGCGTCCAGCGCGGACATCCGCCTCCGTACGACGGTGGTCCTCGACGGCGAGCCCACGGCACCGCGGCCCGTCACCTCCGCGTCGGGTCTGGAAGCGGCGGACTTCGACGACCAGTCGGGCGTCGCGCTCGTGGACCGCACCCGGACGGCGCGCGACGCGGTCACCCCGGCGGACGGCCGCACGGGCCAACTCGTCTACCGGAGCTGCGACTTCGGCACCGGCACGACGGAGGTCACGGCGCGGGTGGCCGGCCGGGGCACCCTGGAACTGTCCCTGGACGGCGGCCCACCGCTGGCCGTGCTCACCCTCGACGAGCCGACCGCCGACGTGTACGCCTACACCTCGCTCACCGCACCCCTCGCCGCGAACGGCGTGCACGACCTCCACCTCGGACTGCGCGGCCCCCTACGGCTCGCGCACGTCGGCTTCTCCGGTTGAGGGTCCGGAACGGCGAGTGGGACAGCGGACGAGAACGGAATCTCCTTGCTTCGCCGCCGCCGTCTCCGCCGTCCTCGTCGTCGGTGTGTCCGGCCGCGGCGGTGAGAAGGAGCCGCCCGTGCCCGAGGAGAGCTACGCACGTTCGACCGAGAACTCGTGGCGCGCCGGCGGCCACCGGTCCCCGGCGGCCGCCGGTTGCCCGGCGTTCTTGGAGCACGCCGCGGACCCACCACGGCCGGAGCCCCCGCACAGCGGGCTCCGGCCGTGGTGGGTGTTCCGGGGTGGGTCAGAGGGCGAGGCCCGTGAGGACCAGGACGCGCTCGTAGGTGTAGTCGTCCATGGCGAACTTGACGCCCTCGCGGCCGACACCGGACTGCTTCACGCCGCCGTACGGCATCTGGTCGGCGCGGTAGGAGGGGACGTCGCCGATGACGACACCGCCGACCTCCAGCGCCCGGTGAGCGCGGAAGGCGCCCTGCAGGTCGTGGGTGAACACGCCCGCCTGCAGGCCGTACTTGGAGGCGTTGACGGCGGCGAACGCCTCGGCCTCGCCGTGCACCTTCTGCACCGTGAGGACGGGGCCGAAGATCTCCTCGCAGGAGAGCGTGGTGTCCTCCGGGACGTCGGTGAGGACGGTCGGCGCGAAGCTGGCGCCGTCCCGGTCGCCGCCGGTGACCAGGGTGGCGCCGGCCTCGACGGCCTCCTTCACCCATGCCTCGACGCGCTCGGCCGCGGCCTCGCTGACCAGCGGGCCGACGTCGGTGCTGTCGTCGGTCGGGTCGCCGGTGACCTGGGCCTCGACGGCGGCGACGATCCGCGGCAGGAGCCGGTCGTAGACGGCGGCGTCGGCGATGACCCGCTGCACCGAGATGCAGGACTGGCCGCCCTGGTAGTTGGAGAAGGTCGCGATGCGGGTGGCGGCCCAGTCGAGGTCGGCGTCGCTCGCGTAGTCGCCGAGGACGACGGCCGCGCCGTTGCCGCCGAGCTCGAGGGTGCAGTGCTTGCGGGGCACCGAGTCCATGATCGAGTAGCCGACCTTCTCGGAGCCGGTGAACGAGATGACCGGGAGGCGCTCGTCCTGGACGAGGGCGGCCATCTTGTCGTTGGCGACCGGGAGGATCGACCAGGAACCGGCCGGGAGACCCGTCGTCTCGGCGAGCAGGTCGCCGATGATCAGGCCGGAGAGAGGGGTGGCCGGGGCCGGCTTCAGGATGATCGGCACGCCGGCCGCGATCGCCGGGGCGATCTTGTGGGCGCACAGGTTGAGGGGGAAGTTGAAGGGCGCGATGCCGAGGACGACGCCCTTCGGGAAGCGGCGGGTCAGCGCGAGGCGGCCCTGGCCGCCGAGGTCGGTGTCGAGGCGCTGCGCCTCGCCGCTGTTGAAGCGGCGGGATTCCTCGGCGGCGAACCGGAACACGGACACGGCGCGGCCGACCTCGCCGCGCGCCCACTTGATCGGCTTGCCGTTCTCGGCGGAGATCAGCCGGGCTATCTCCTCGGTGCGCTCGGCCAGGCGGCGGCTGACGTGGTCGAGGGCGGCGGCGCGTACGTGGGCGGGGGTGGCGGCGAACTCGTCCCGTACGGCGTACGCGGCGGCGACGGCTTCCTCGACCTGGGCGTCGGTGGGCACGCTGACCTTGCCGACGAGACGGGCGTCCCACGGGTTGGTGACGTCGAAGGTGTCCTCGCCGGTGGCCTGGCGGCCGGCGAGCCAGAAGGCGTGGGTGGCGGTCATTGCGAGTCCCGGCCCTTCCGCGTTGGGGGTGGGTGTGTGCAGGGTGTTCGGCTCCACGGTAGGTCGGCGGGGCCGAGGGTGCGTTTATCCGGGGTGTAGTGGTGGGGGTGGGGGGTACGCCGGATTGGCACGGTGCGGGGGCCGGCCGCCTTTTCCTCGCCCCCGCCGCCCCTACCCGTCCCATCCTCCAGGGGGTGGCCCCCTTCGACCGCCCGTTCCAGGGGCTCCCGCCCCCGGACCCCCGCATCGGCCTCCGGCCTCGTCCTCAAACGCCGGACGGGCTGGAGGGTCGGCGGTGCGCCGGTTGTCCTCAGACGCCGGGCGGGCTGGAGGGTCGACGGTGCGCCGGTTGTCTTCAGACGCCGGACAGGCTGGAGGGTCGGCGGTGCGCCGGTTGTCGCAGGGCAGGGTCCCGCTCTCGATGCCGGGTGGGCTGAGAAACCCAGGGGCGCGGGGAACTGCGCGACCAGCCCCCGTCGGGGCGCGGACGGCAGCCGGCCCGCGGGTCCTCGACGGGTGTCGGAACGGCAAGGTTTCGACAGAGCGAGACGGGTGGGTGGGAAAGTCCGCGGCCGGCAAGGGCACCCCGCTACTCCGCCGACGTCGCCTTCAGGGCCAGCCACAGTTCCATCCGGACGTCCGGGTCGTCCAGGGAGCGGCCGAGGATCTCCTCGACCCGGCGCATCCGGTAGCGGAGCGTGTGCCGGTGGACGCCCAGGTCCGCCGCCGCCGCGTCCCACTGGCCGTGCCGGGAGAGCCACGCCCGGAGGGAGGCGACCAGGTCACCCCGGCCGGTCGCGTCGTGCTCGTGCAGCGCCCTGAGCAGCCCGTCGGCGAACGCCTTCACCGCGTCGTCGGCGAGGAGCGGAAGGACCGAACCCGATGCCAGCTGGTCGTGCTCGACCAGGACCCGGCCCCGGCGCCGGGCCACGGACAGCGCCTGTTCGGCCTGCTTGTAGGCGGCCGCCGCCGCGATCGGGCCGGACGGCGCGGAGAGGCCGACGACCAGTTCCTCGGCCTCGCCGCCGCCGTGCTCGGCCGGCACCGTCCGCGCCGCCTCCCGCGTCGCCGCGTACTCGACGCACGCCGCCACCGCCGCACCCCCGTCCGCGGCCAGCACCACCAGCCGCTCTCCCTCGGGCACCAGCAGCACCGCCTCCCCGGCGCGGGCCGCGGCCGACTCCACCGCCTCGGTGAGACCGGCCAGCACCTCGCCGCCGCCCGCGTCCGCGACGATCATCCGGAAAGGGGCGTCGAGCAGCCCGCCGTACAGGTCCCCGGCGACCCCCCGGGCATGGTCCGGCTGCCCGGCGAGCAGCATGCGCAGCACCGCCGCCCCGATCCGCTGCTCGGCCGCGTGCAGCGAGCGGGAGCGTTCCGTCGTGAGGGTGAGGAGGGCGATCGCGGAGTGCACGGCGTAGCGCTCCGCCGTGCCGAGCGCCGAGGCCGTGCCGACCGCCAGGGCCGCCCGCGGGCGGCGGCCGGTGCCGAGGGAGTGCAGTTCCACCCGGTCCTCGTTGTCCGGGCCGCCGACCACCGAGGACGCCGGTGCCGGGCGTTCCCGCAGGCGCTCCACCTCCGCCGTCAGGCGCGCCGCCCGGCGCCCCGCCCACTCCGGTGCCGTCGCGACGACCGCGCCGGACGCGTCGTACAGTGCCGCCCAGCCGTCCACCTGCGCGGCGAGCGCCGTGAGCAGGCCCTCCGGGCCGGCGTTCAGCGCCTGCCTGGTCAGTTCGCGCTGGGCGGCGAAGCCCGCCGTCACCGCGCGGTACTGGTCGGCCGCTATCGCCGCCGAGACCGCCTTGCTGATCGCGAGGAAGGGGGTGCGGCGCGGCACCTCAAGCAGCGGCAGGCCCTCCCGCTCCGCCGCGTCGACCAGGGCCTTGGGGATCTCGTCGTAATTGACCCCGACGGCGAAACCGAGGCCCACCACACCGGCTCCGACCAGCCGCTTCACGTACTTCCGCATCGCCTCCGGATCCTCCGCGTCCAGCTTCAGCGCGGTGATCAGGAGCAGTTCCCCGCCCTCCATGTACGGCACCGGGTCGGCGAGTTCGCTGACGTGGGCCCAGCGCACGGGCACGTCGAGGCGGTCCTCGCCCGCGCGCACGGTCAGTTTGAGCGCGGAGTGGTGGACGAGCGAGGCGAGCGTCGGTGGCATCAGGCCGTCAGACCTTCTCTGGGGTCGAAGGCGTCGTGAGCGCCGTGAGGGTCGTGAGTGAGGCCAGTGGTGTTTGGCCATGCCGTATGAACGGCCTCTATCGATTCTGCCTCACTGTACGGTCCCGTGTGCCCCGGTGTTCAGAGCCGGCCGCCTGCTCCCAGGTCCACCAGCAGCGGGGGCGCGTGCTCGCCCTTGACCGTGGTGAGGGACAGGACCGCGTGGCCCGGTGGCAGTCCGTGGGCCAGTTCCGAGGCCGACCAGCGCTCGCGCTCCACCTGCCGGACGGTGACGGCCCGGGCCGTGGCCGCCTTGCCGGTGATCACCCGGCGTACGACGTGCAGCGCCTTGCCCGCCGGGGTCTCCGCGATGATCTGGCGGTCGGTGACGTCCCGGGCCTCGGTCCACTCCTTGCCCCAGACCTCGGCGAAGTCCTGCCCGTCCCAGGGGGTGAGCCCGGCGAAGGCCATCCTGCAGCCGGTGGCGCCGAGCAGCGGGCCGCGCAGCGGGCGGGGTACGTCGTCCAGGGTGCGCAGGGTCAGCACCACGCCCGCGTTGGCGGAGCGCAGCCGCTGGACGGCGCGGACCGCCTCCGGTGTCACCACGCCCGTCGCGTCGTCCAGGAGCAGGCAGGAGAAGAGCGAGCGGTCGTCCCGTACCGTGACGCTCGCCGTGAACTGGGCGAGCACCAGGCGGGCCAGGATGCGGGAGGCGTCCGCGTGGCCGCGCTCGGGCAGGTCGATGCGGACCCGGACCGGGTGGTCGAGGGCCTTGAGGGAGAAGGGGCGGGACTGGCCGGAGGTGTCGAAGAAGCCGGCGAAGGCCGGGCGGTCGAGCAGGGCGATGCGGTCGGCGAGGACCGCGCCGACGTCCCCCGGGTGTCCCATCTGACGTTCCCGCGCGTCCAGCTCGCGCAGCAGCGACTCGTGCCCGGTCGTCGTCAGTGCCGTGCGGAGCGCGGCGAGCGGGCCCGGTGCGCCGTCGAGGAGCTGGCGGAGTTCGGGGACGGACGGGAAGCGGCCGTGGACCGCCCGGAACGGGCCGAGCAGCTGGGCGAGGACGGTGGTGGAGCGGCGGCTGTCGCTGCCGGGGTGCGGGTCGGCGAGGTCACCGGCGAGCGCCTCGGCGAGTATGGCGGCGGCCTCGTCGGGGTCGGTGGTGCCGCCGTACAGGTCGAGGTCGTAGACGGACTCGGGGTGGGCGATGCGGACGACGACGTCGTAGGCGTCGGCGGGTCCGAGGCCGGCGCCGGCCGCGCCGACGACGACCACGGAGGCGCGGCCGGCGAGCGCGTGCAGGCAGAGCGACTCGGCGAGCGGGCGGACCAGGCTGCCGGTCTTGCCGGAGCCGGCCGGTCCGACGGCGAGCAGCGAGGTGCCGAGCAGTTCGGGGCCGAGGGCGAGGCCGGTGCCCCGGTACCGGTAGGGGTTGCGCGGGTCGTCGGCCGTGGTGCCGAGCCGGACCTGGCCGGTGACCAGGTCGTGGCGGGCCTGCCGGGCGGGCAGGTCACGTTCGCCGGAGGGGTGCAGGCAGGCGGCGGCGCCGTCCTTGACCACGGCCGCGGTGAAGGTGGCCATGGTGTGCCGGCCGCTGCGTACGCCCTGCCAGGCGCGGGCGATCCGGGCGTGGTCCACGTCCCGCATGAGCCCGCTGCGTGCCTCGGCGGCGAGCCGGTCGGCGGCGGCGTCGGCACCGGCGGCACGCAGGTGGGGCCACTGGGCGGGGTCCTCCGACGGCGCCGGAGGCTCCTGACGGGATCCCGCGGACGCCGCGGCCCGGAACCGGGGCGCCACGAACCGCCGCCACACCTCGCCCCACCGGCCGAGCTTGCCGACCACGAGCATGATGGTGAGGGCGACCAGGTAGGTGTACCCCTCGTAGATGAAGCGGGTCGCGGTCGGCGAGATCGTCGCGTTCGCGCCCTGCCACGAGGCGGGGAGGAGCAGCTGGAGCGGCAGCCCCCACCACGCTCCCAGGTAGCCGTGCGTCAGCAGGGACCAGACCAGCCACCCCACCAGGAAGGCGATCAGGGCGCCGCTGAGCAGTTGCCGGGTCGGCAGTTCCTCGGGTTCCTGCTCGGCCCGGGGCCGGTAGCCGAACCGCCACACCCCCGGCGCCGCCTCCGGCCGGGGTGCGCGCAGCCAGGTCAGGAAGGCCGAGCCGTCCGGCAGCGGCGGCACCGCGGTCGGCGGTGCCGTGGGCCGTGGCGGTACCGTCGGCGCCTCGGTCGGCACCGCGTCCACGTCGTGCGGCCCCGCCGGACGCGGTACAGGATTCGCATGCGTACGCCGCGTGTCCCGCGTCCCGTCGCTGTCCATCGCTCTCGCTCCCTGACCAGCCGTTCTGCCGTCCACCGTCAGCGGCCAATCTAACGCCCTCGCAAGGGGAGTTCACCGCTTACGCGGCCGAGGAGCCGTCCGGCCGGACCCCGGTTCCCCGGCCGCACTATGTCCATCGCGGACAACGTCACTCTCCGACAACGCCCACATGGAGCATGCCCACCTCCCACACCCGGCCCTAGCCTGCGAAGAAAGAAGGAAAGCGTCCGAAAACGCACCACCGGAGCAACCGGACGGGACGCGCCCGGCACGCATCGGTTCGCACCACTCATCAGGGAGCCCCCATGACCGCACTTCCGCAGGAGCGTCGCGTCGTCACCGCCATACCCGGCCCGAAGTCGCAGGAGCTGCAGTCCCGCCGTCTCGCCGCGGTGGCGCAGGGTGTGGGTTCGGTGCTGCCCGTCTTCACCGCGCGCGCGGGCGGCGGGATCATCGAGGACGTCGACGGCAACCGCCTCATCGACTTCGGTTCCGGCATCGCCGTGACCTCGGTCGGCGCCTCCGCCGAGGCCGTCGTACGCCGCGCGAGCGCCCAGCTGGCCGACTTCACCCACACCTGTTTCATGGTCACCCCGTACGAGGGCTACGTGGAGGTCGCCGAGGCCCTCGCGGAGCTCACCCCGGGTGACCACGCGAAGAAGTCGGCGCTGTTCAACTCCGGCGCCGAGGCCGTCGAGAACGCCGTGAAGATCGCGCGTGCGTACACCAAGCGCCAGGCCGTCGTGGTGTTCGACCACGGCTACCACGGCCGGACCAACCTCACGATGGCGCTGACCTCGAAGAACATGCCGTACAAGAACGGCTTCGGCCCGTTCGCGCCCGAGGTGTACCGGGTTCCGGTCGCCTACGCGTACCGCTGGCCGACCGGGCCGCAGAACGCCGGTCCCGAGGCCGCCAAGCAGGCCATCGACCAGATCAGCAAGCAGATCGGCGCCGACAACGTCGCCGCGATCATCATCGAACCGGTGCTCGGCGAGGGTGGCTTCATCGAGCCGGCGAAGGGCTTCCTGCCGGCGATCAGCCAGTTCGCCGCGGACAACGGGATCGTGTTCGTCGCGGACGAGATCCAGTCCGGGTTCTGCCGTACCGGCCAGTGGTTCGCGTGCGAGGACGAGGGCATCGTCCCGGACCTGATCACCACGGCCAAGGGCATCGCCGGCGGTCTGCCGCTGGCCGCCGTGACGGGCCGCGCCGAGATCATGGACGCCGCGCACGCGGGCGGGCTCGGCGGCACCTACGGCGGCAACCCGGTCGCCTGCGCCGGTGCGCTCGGGGCCATCGAGACCATGAAGGAGCTCGACCTCAACGCCAAGGCGAAGAACATCGAGTCGATCATGAAGCCCCGCCTCACCGCCATGGCCGAGAAGTTCGACGTCATCGGCGACGTCCGCGGCCGCGGCGCGATGATCGCCATCGAGCTGGTCAAGGACCGTGCCACCAAGGAGCCGAACCCGGAGGCCACCGCGGCCCTCGCCAAGGCCTGCCACCAGGAGGGACTGCTGGTCCTGACCTGTGGCACCTACGGCAACGTGCTCCGTTTCCTGCCCCCGCTGGTCATCGGCGAGGACCTCCTCAACGAGGGCCTCGACATCATCGAGCAGGCCTTCGCCCGGATCTGAGACACAGGCTTCGCCAAGCCCGCGCACAGGGTCTCGAACCCGTGTGCCACCGCCGCCCCGCCCCTCCCACCTGGCGTGATGTGGGGGGCTGGGGCGGCCCCCGTCAGGCCGTGTGAAGAAGGTGTGCGAGGTGGATGACGGGACGCGATTCCGCCTGTCGCAGCGCCGGACCCTGCCGTAGGTTCTACCCAGATGAGAGATACACCCCGCCCACAGGGGACTGTGGGCGATTTCAGGCCGGGGCCTCCCCAGCTTCGACCTGGTCGTGCCCTCGCGCACACAACCGGTGCCTCCGGCTCCGGATCTCCTCACCGATCGGACGGTCGCCCGCCCCAAACCCCCCGGGGCGCGCGGCGTTCCGATCCGGACGGCCGCCCCGGAACCACCCCCCCTGTTCCGGGGCGGCCGACCTCCTTCCTTCACTTTCGCCCCGCGGGACTCGTGGGGCTTCTGGGCCTACCGGCCCTCCTCTTCGCGCTGATCACCTGGCAGGTCGTGGCCCGTGGCCCGCTGCTCCGTGCGGACAGCCGCCTGAGCAGCGCACTCGTCCACCCGGACCGGTTCTCCGAGCTCCTCTCCGACCTCGGGAACGTGCAGGTCGCGGTCCCGGTCCTGGTACTCGTCCTGGCCTACGCCGCCCGGCGCGGCCGTGCCACCGGTACAGACCGGTGGTGGCTGCCGCCCACGGCCGCCGCCGTGCTGATGGCCCTGGTCCCGGCGGTCGTCGTGCCGCTCAAGGACTGGACCGCCCGTCCGGGGACCCCGGCGGTGCCCCCGGCGGTCGGCTACTTCCCCTCCGGCCACACGGCGACGGCGGCGATCGCGTACGGCTCCGCCGCCCAGGTCCTCCTCCCCTGGCTCACGTCCGCCGCGGCCCGCCGGACCGCCGTCGCCGTCTGCGCGGCCCTGGTCCTCGGGGTCTCCTACGGGCTGGTCCGCCGCGGCTACCACTGGCCGCTGGACGTGGTGGCCAGCTGGTGCCTGGCCACCGTCCTGCTGACGTTCCTGCGCCTGCTGCTCAGCCGAAGTACGCGTCGAAGTTCTTCTGGAACTCCCAGTTCGAGAACCGGTCCCAGTTGATCGACCAGGTCATCAGGCCGCGCAGGGCCGGCCAGGTGCCGTGGGTGGCGTACGAGCCGCAGTTGGTCCTCTTCGTCAGGCAGTCCAGGGTCTTGGTGACCTCCGACGGCGCCACGTAACCGTTGCCCGCGTTGGTCGAGGCCGGCATGCCGATCGCGATCTGGTCGGGGCGCAGCGGCGGGAAGACGTTGCCGGCGTCGCCCGCCACCGGGAAGCCGGTGAGCAGCATGTCGGTCATGGCGATGTGGAAGTCGGCGCCGCCCATGGAGTGGTACTGGTTGTCGAGGCCCATGATCGGGCCCGAGTTGTAGTCCTGGACGTGCAGCAGGGTCAGGTCGTCGCGCAGGGCGTAGATCACCGGGAGGTACGCCCCGCAGCGCGGGTCCTGGCCGCCCCACTTGCCGGTGCCGTAGTACTGGTAGCCCATCTGCACGAAGAACGTCTCCGGCGCCATGGACAGCACGAACTTCGAGCCGTACCTGGCCTTCAGGGTCTTCAGCGCGGAGATCAGGTTGACGATCACCGGGGTCGTCGGGTTCCTGAAGTCCGTGTCGCTCGCGTCCAGGGAGAGCGAGTGACCCTCGAAGTCGACGTCCAGGCCGTCGAGGCCGTAGGTGTCGATGATGTTCGAGACGGAGGAGACGAAGGTGTCCCGGGCGGCGGTCGTGGTGAGTTGCACCTGGCCGTTGGCGCCGCCGATGGATATCAGCACCTTCTTGCCGGCCGCCTGCTTGGCCTTGACCGCCGCCTTGAAGTCGGCGTCGCTCTCCACGTTCGGGCACTCGGTGACCGGGCAGCGGTTGAAGCGGATGTCGCCGGAGGTGGCCGAGGTCGGCTCACCGAACGCCAGGTCGATGACGTCCCAGCTGTCGGGGACGTCGGCGAGCGGGGTGTAGCCGGAGCCGTTGGCGAAGGAGGAGTGGAGGTAGCCGACCAGGGCGTGCGTGGGCAGGCCGGTGGAGCCGCCGGAGGAACCGGTGGCCGTGGTGGCCGTCACCGCCGCGGACTTCGCGGACTCGCCGGCGTCGTTCACGGCGGCCACCTGGAAGCTGTACGCCGTCGACGGGTTCAGCCCGGTCACGGTGGCCGACGTCCCGCTCGCCGTCTGGACCCTGGTCCCGTCCCGGTAGACCGCGTAGCTCGTCGCGCCGGAGACCGCGGTCCAGGACAGGGCCACGCTGGAGGAGGTGACCGGGCCGGCGGTGAGCCCGGTGGGGGCGGCCGGCGGCTGACCGGCGGAGGCACCCGGTCCGACCAGCGACACGTCGTCGGCGTAGTAGGCGCCGGTGCCGTACCAGCCGTGGGTGTAGATGGTGACCTTCGTCGTCGAGGCGCCCGTGGTGAAGGTGGTGGTGAGTTTCTGCCAGTCGGGGGCGGACTGGGTCCAGGTGGAGACGTCGGTGGTGCCGGTGCCGCTCGCGCCGAGGTAGACGTAGGAGCCGCGGACGTAGCCGGACAGGGTGTACTGCGAACTCGGCTTGACGGTCACGGTCTGCGCGCACTGGGCGTTGTCACTGCCGGCCGGGGTCGCCTGCAGCGCGGAACTGCCGCCGTGCACGGGCGAGCCGACCGTCGTGCCGCTGCCCGCCGTGCAGGTCCAGCCGGAGAGACCCGATTCGAACCCGCCGTTGACGGCGAGATCCGCGTCGGCCGCACGGGCGGCCGACGAGAGAGCGGTGATTCCGGGCACGGCCAGCAGGGCGGCCGTGAGCATGGTCAGGACAGGTCTCGCGCGAACCACAAGAGCCTCCGGGGGTGGGGGATTTGGAGGTGGGGTGCGCGCTCAATTTGGTCCAGACCAATCCACCTGTCAAGAGCTGCGGCACCGATCCGCCGACGGTTCGACAACGCACCCCTTCAGGGACGCGGGGAACTGCGCGACCAGCCACAACGGCGCCGCGCCCGGCCGGCAACCCGCCCGCGAACGGCGCCTAGTCACCGTCGGCCAGGCCGGCGGCGGCCTCGTGCATGGCCAGCTCCAGCAGGGCCGGATCCGTCAGCGTCCCCGACCCGTCCGGCACCACCAGCCACCGCACCCCCTGGGTCGACCGCCCGGGATACGGCACGACGATCCAGGTGCCGGCACCCGCCGTGCGGATCCCGGTGCCGAGCCACCGGGCCGCCGTGCCGGGCGGCACGAAGAAGCCCACCCGGCTGTCCCCGAAGTCGACCAGGACGGGCCCCGGTTGGTCGAGGACACGGGTGAGCACGTCGAGGGTCGGATAGCCGAGCTCGCCCGGCAGGATCAGCACGTCCCAGGCCCTGCCGGCGGGCAGCAGCGCGACCCCCAGCGGGTTGCGCTCCCATTCCCAGCGGCAGGCCTCGGGATCCGGTGCGACCGATACCAGCCATTCGACCGCCGTCTTCGCCCCAGTCATCAGAAGACCTCCCCGTCTCGCTCGTGGACGCGGGCGTCGCGTCACGGGGAGAGAGGGAGGTCCTCCGGGGGCATTACGCGGGTTTCGGCACCATATCGAAGTGAGCTGGGTCACACACCGGACCGGCTCAGCTGTCGAAGCCCAGCCCCAGCCGGTCCATCGTCCGCAGCCACAGGTTGCGGTGGCCGCCGTGCGCGTCGGCGCGGGCCAGCGACCACTTGGTGAGGGCGATGCCGGTCCAGGCGAACGGCTCGGGCGGGAACGGCAGCGGCTTCCTGCGGACCATCTCCAGGCGGGTGCGCTCGGTCTCCGCACCGGCCAGCAGGTCCAGCATCACGTCGGCGCCGAACCGGGTGGCGCCGACGCCGAGCCCGGTGTAGCCCGCCGCGTACGCCACCTTCCCCTGGTGCGCGGTGCCGAAGAACGCCGAGAAGCGGGAGCAGGTGTCGATCGCGCCGCCCCACGCGTGCGTGAAGCGGACGCCCTCCAGCTGCGGGAAGCAGGTGAAGAAGTGCCCGGCGAGCTTGGCGTAGGTCTCCGGACGGTCGTCGTACTCGCGGCGCACCCGGCCGCCGTAGTGGTGGATGGCGTCGTAGCCGCCCCACAGGATGCGGTTGTCGGTGGACAGCCGGAAGTAGTGGAACTGGTTGGCGGAGTCCCCGAGGCCCTGCCGGTTCTTCCAGCCGATCGCGCCGAGTTGCTCGGCGGTGAGCGGCTCGGTCATCAGCGCGTAGTCGTAGACCGGGACGGTGTAGGCGCGGACCCGCTTGATCAGGTTCGGGAAGATGTTGGTGGCGAGCGCGACCTGGCGGGCGCGGACCGCACCGTACGGGGTGCGTACGGCCATGCCGGCGCCGTAGGCCTTCAGGGCGAGGGCGGGCGTGTGCTCGTACACGCGGACGCCGAGTGCGAGGCAGGCCTGCTTCAGGCCCCAGGCGAGCTTGGCGGGATGCAGCATGGCCACGCCCCGGCGGTCCCACAGGCCCGCCTCGAAGGTCGGCGAGTCCACCTGCGCCCGTACCGCGTCCGCGTCGAGGAACTCGATGTCGTCCGCGAGGCCCTGGCGCTCCAGGTCCTTGTGCCAGTCGTGCAGTTCCCACGCCTGGTAGGTCTCGGTGGCGACGTCGATCTCACCGGTTCGTTCGAACTCGCAGTCGATGCCGTGCCGGGCGACGGCGGCCTCGATCTCGTCGAGGTTGCGCCGGCCCAGCTCCTGCAGCCGGTGGATCTCCCCGGGCCAGCGGGCGAGGCCGTTGGGCAGCCCGTGGGTGAGGGAGGCGGCGCAGAAGCCGCCGTTGCGGCCCGAGGCGGCCCAGCCCACCTCGTGGCCTTCCAGCAGGACCACCTCGCGCCCGGGGTCGCGCTCCTTGGCGTTGAGCGCGGTCCACAGTCCGCCGTAGCCGCCGCCGACCACCAGCAGGTCGCAGGTGTCGGCGCCGGTCAGCGCGGGCTCGGGGTGGGGCTTGCCGGGGTCTTCCAGCCAGTACGGCACCGGCTGTGCTTCGGAGAGAGACCTGGTCCAATCTGCCTGACGGCTCATGGCGCTTGGGGCCATGATTTTCAACTCCCTACAGAGTCACTTCGGGGTTATGCCTTTTGCCTGTTGCGGCGGTTGTTGATGACCATCGATGCCAGGACGAACAGTACGGCGACCAGGAACATGGCCGTACCGATGACATTGATCTGGACGGGTGTGCCGCGCTGTGCCGAACCCCAGACGAACATGGGGAAGGTGACGGTGGAGCCCGCGTTGAAATTGGTGATGATGAAATCGTCGAAGGAGAGCGCGAAGGACAGCAGCGCGCCCGCCGCGATTCCGGGGGCCGCGATGGGGAGGGTGACCCTGACGAACGTCTGCACCGGTCCGGCGTAGAGGTCCCGGGCGGCCTCCTCCAGGCGCGGGTCCATCGACATCACGCGCGCCTTGACCGCGGTGACGACGAAGCTGAGGCAGAACATGATGTGGGCGATCAGGATGGTGTAGAAGCCAAGCTGGGCGCCCATGTTGAGGAACAGGGTGAGCAGCGAGGCCGCCATCACGACCTCGGGCATCGCCATCGGCAGGAAGATCAGCGAGTTGACGGCGCCGCGGGCGCGGAACCGGTAGCGGACCAGCGCGAAGGCGATCATCGTGCCGAGCACGGTGGCACCGATCGTCGCCAGGGCGGCGATCCGGAGGCTGATGGAGAGCGAGCCGCACATGTCGGCGACCCCGCACGGCTGTTTCCAGGCGTCCAGCGAGAACTGCTGCCATTCGTAGTTGAAGCGCCCCTTCGGTTTGTTGAAGGAGAACACCGTGACGATGACGTTCGGCAGGAGGAGATATCCGAGCGTGAGGAGTCCCGCGATGACGACGAGATTCTTCTTGAACCATGTGACGAAGGGCATTTAGACCAGATCCTCCGTCCCGGACCGGCGGATGTAGAGGGTGACCATGGCGAGGATCGCGGCCATGAGGATGAAGGAGAGCGCGGCCGCCGTCGGATAGTCGAGAATCCGCAGGAACTGCGTCTGGATCACGTTTCCGATCATGCGGGTGTCGGTCGAGCCGAGGAGTTCGGCGTTGACGTAGTCACCGGCCGCCGGGATGAAGGTCAGCAGCGTGCCGGAGACCACGCCCGGCATCGAGAGCGGGAAGGTGACCTTCCGGAACGTCGTCCACGGCTTGGCGTACAGGTCGCCGGCGGCCTCGTGCAGCCGTCCGTCGATCCGCTCCAGCGAGGTGTAGAGCGGCAGGATCATGAACGGCAGGAAGTTGTACGTCAGACCGCAGACCACGGCGAGCGGCGTGGCCAGCACACGGTCGCCGGCCGTCCAGCCGAGGAAGTCGGTGACGCTCAGCACGTGCAGCGAGTTCAGGACGTGCACGACCGGGCCGTTGTCGGCCAGGATCGTCTTCCAGGCCAGGGTGCGGATCAGGAAGCTGGTGAAGAACGGCGCGATCACCAGGATCATGATCAGGTTCCGCCAGCGCCCCGCGCGGAAGGCGATCAGGTAGGCCAGCGGGTAGCCGAGCAGCAGGCACAGGACCGTGGCCGCGGCCGCGTAGAAGACGGACCTGAGGAACTGCGGCCAGTACTCGCTCAGCGCGTCCCAGTAGGTCACGAAGTGCCAGGTGACCTTGTAGCCCTCTTCCAGGGAGCCCGTCTGGATCGACGTGGACCCCTGGTAGATCATCGGCAGCGCGAAGAAGACGACCAGCCAGAGGATGCCGGGCAACAGCAGCCAGTAGGGGGTCCACCTGCCGCGCCTGCGCGCGGGCTTCTTCGTCTCGGGTTCGGCGGGCGCCAGCGGCGGCGGCGCCTCGGAGAGCGTGGCCATCAGGCGGCCTCCTCCTCGGTGCCGGCGTCGATGTCCTGGGCGGCGTCGAGGCCGAAGGTGTGCGCCGGGCTCCAGTGCAGGACCACGTCGGCGCCCGGGACCAGCCGGCCGTCGCGCTCGACGTTCTGCACGTACACCGCGAACTCGGGGCAGACCGCGCTGTCGATGACGTACTGCGTGGAGACGCCGATGAAACTGGCGTCGGCGACCTTGCCGGTGATCCGGTTGCGGCCCTCGGGGATGGAGCCCGCGTCGTCCGCGTGGGTGAGGGAGATCTTCTCGGGCCGGACCCCGACCAGCACCTTCCCGCCGGTCGTGGTCGGCGCCGAACATCGTGCCTCAGGCAGCACCAGCTTCCCGCCGCCCGCCTTGAGGACGATGTCGTCCCCGCTCTTCGAGTCGACCTCGGCCTCGATCAGGTTCGAGGTGCCGAGGAAGTTCGCGACGAACGTGGTGTTCGGGTTCTCGTAGAGGTCGGCCGGCGAGCCGAGCTGCTCGACGCGTCCCGCGTTCATCACGGCGACCGTGTCGGCCATGGTCATGGCCTCCTCCTGGTCGTGCGTGACGTGCACGAAGGTGATGCCGACCTCGGTCTGGATCCGCTTGAGCTCCAGCTGCATCTGGCGGCGCAGCTTGAGGTCGAGGGCGCCGAGCGGCTCGTCGAGCAGGAGCACCTTGGGGTGGTTGATCAGCGCACGGGCCACCGCGACCCGCTGCTGCTGGCCGCCGGAGAGCTGGTGCGGCTTCTTGCGCGCCTGCTCGCCGAGCTGGACCAGCTCCAGCATGTCCTCGACCTGCTTCTTCACGCTCTTGATGCCACGCCGGCGCAGGCCGAAGGCGACGTTCTCGAAGATGTCCAGGTGCGGGAAGAGGGCGTACGACTGGAAGACCGTGTTCACCGGCCGCTTGTACGGCGGCAGATGGGTCACGTCCTGGTCGCCGAGGTGCACGGTGCCGGTGGTCGGCTCCTCGAGGCCGGCGATCATGCGCAGGGTGGTGGTCTTGCCGCAGCCGGAGGCACCGAGGAGCGCGAAGAAGGAGCCCTGCGGCACGGTCAGGTCCATGGGCTGTACGGCGGTGAAGCCGTTGTCGTAGGTCTTGCCGATGCCGGTGAGGCGGACGTCGCCGCTGCTGTCTGTCGTCATGGTGTCGTCACGCCCCTGTGAGCTTCGCGAACTTCTGCTGGTAGGCCGTCTCTTCCTTCGAGCTCAGGGCCCGGAAGGCATGGGACTTGGCCTGCATGGCCTTGTCGGGAACGATCAGCGGGTTACTGGCCGCCGACTTGTCGATCTTGGCAAGGTACGGCTGCACGTCCGACACCGGACTGACGTAGTTGACGTAGGCGGAGAGTTCGGCGGCCGGTTCGGGCTCGTAGTAGTAGTCGATGAGCCGCTCGGCGTTCGTCTTGTGGCGCGCCTTGTTGGGGACCATCAGGTTGTCGGTCGACGTCATGTACCCGCTGTCCGGGATGACGTACGCGACGTCCGGGTTGTCGGCCTGGAGCTGCACGATGTCGCCGCCCCAGGCGACACAGGCGGCCAGGTCGCCCTTGCTGAGGTCCGAGGTGTAGTCGTTGCCGGTGAACCGGCGGATCTGGCCCTTGTCGACGGCCTTCTGCAGCCGGGCGATCACCGCGTCGTAGTTGTCGTCGGTGAACTTCGCCGGGTCGATGCCCATGTCGAGCATGGTCATGCCGACGGTGTCGCGCATCTCCGTCAGCAGGCCGACCCGGCCCTTGAGCGCGGGGTTGTCGAGCAGGTCGGAGACCGACTTCACCTCGACGCCGTTCAGGGCCTTCTTGTTGAAGGCGACGACCGTCGAGATGCCCTGCCAGGGGTAGGAGTAAGCGCGGCCCGGGTCCCAGTCGGGGCTGCGGAACTGGTCCGACAGGTTGGCGAAGGCGTGCGGCAGGTTGGACGCGTCCAGCTTCTGGACGTAGCCGAGCCGGATCATGCGGGCGGCCAGCCAGTCGGTGAGGACGATCAGGTCCCGGCCGGTGTCCTGGCCGGCGGCGAGCTGCGGCTGGATCTTGCCGAAGAACTCGTCGTTGTCGTTGATGTCCTCGGTGTACTTCACCGTGATGCCGGTCCGCTTGCGGAACGCGTTGAGCGTGGGGTGCGTCTTCCCGCTGTCGTCCACGTCGATGTACTCGGGCCAGTTGGAGAAGTTGACGATCTTCTCCGTGGCCGAGTGGTCGTCGGCGGAGACCCCGCCCTGGGACTTGCCGGCCGCGGGGATGCCGCAGGCGCTCAGTGCCCCCGCACCGCCCACCGCGAGCGCGCCGCCCAGGAACGACCGGCGGGCCAGGGCGGCCCGGCCGGTGCGGAGACTGCGCCGCATGGCGGCCACTTCGACCGGGGTCGGGCGGTCGGGCTCGTACTGCCTCATACGCTTGATGCCCTTTCGGGAAGGGGGCCGTGACGAACGGCCGGAGATCTGACTATCGGTCCCCGAAGATCGTGCGGTGCCAGTCCTTCCGCGGCACCGCCGTATTATCGAACATAACGTGCTTGACCTGCGTGTACTCCTCGAACGAGTACGCCGACATGTCCTTGCCGAAGCCGGACGCCTTGTAGCCGCCGTGCGGCATCTCGCTGATGATCGGGATGTGGTCGTTGACCCACACGCACCCCGCCTTGATCTCGCGGGTCGCGCGGTTCGCCCGGTAGACGCCGCTGGTCCACGCGGAGGCTGCCAGACCGTACGGGGTGTCGTTGGCCAGCCGAATGCCCTCATCATCACTGTCGAACGGCAGAACGACCAGCACCGGTCCGAAGATCTCGGACTGGACGATCTCGCTGTCCTGCGGCGCGTCGGCGATCAGGGTGGGCCGGTAGTAGGCGCCGCTCTTCAGCTCGTCCTGCGGCGGCTCGCCGCCGGTCACCACGCGCGCATAGCCGCGCGCCCGCTCCACGAAGGCGGCGACCCGGTCCCGCTGGGCGTGCGAGATCAGCGGCCCGAGGTCGGTGCCGGGCGCGAACGGGTCCCCCAGCCGCACGGTCTCCATGAGGGCGGCCGTCCGTTCCACGAAGGCGTCGTAGAGCGGCCGCTGCACGTACGCGCGGGTGGCGGCGGTGCAGTCCTGCCCGGTGTTGATGAGCGCGCCCGCGACGGCTCCGTTGGCGGCAGCCTCCAGATCCGCGTCGTCGAAGACGACGAACGGCGCCTTGCCGCCGAGCTCCAGGTGGAGCCGCTTCACGGTCGCGGTGGCGACCTCGGCGACCCGCTTGCCGACACCGGTGGACCCGGTGAAGGAGGTCATGGCGACATCGGGGTGCCCGACGAGGTGCTCGCCGGCTTCCTTCCCCGTCCCGGTGACGATGTTGACGACACCGTCCGGGATGCCGGCGAGCGTGGCGGCCTCGGCGAAGAGCAGCGAGGTGAGCGGGGTCAGCTCGGCCGGCTTGAGCACGATGGTGTTGCCTGCGGCGATCGCCGGGAGGATCTTCCAGGCGGCCATCTGGAGCGGATAGTTCCAGGGTGCGATGGAGCCGACGACACCGATGGGCTCGCGGCGGATGTACGACGTGTGGTCACCGGAGTACTCGGCGGCGGCCTGCCCCTGCAGGTGCCGGGCGGCACCCGCGAAGAAGGCGGTGTTGTCGATGGTCCCCGGCACGTCGAACTCGCGCGTGAGCTTCAGCGGCTTGCCGCACTGGAGGGACTCGGCGCGGGCGAACTCCTCCGCCCGGTCGGCGAGCACGGCGGCGAAGCGGTGCAGCGCGTCGGAGCGCTCGCCGGGGGTCGTCCCGGCCCAGCCCGGGAAGGCCGCCCGCGCGGCTGCCACGGCCCGGTCCACGTCATCCGTACCGGCCAGCTCGTACGTGTACACGTCCGTGCCGGTGGCCGGGTCGACGACGGCGTGCGTACGTCCCGACGTGCCCTCGGCGAACCGTCCCGCGATGTACTGCGCGCCGCCCGCGAGCCGCTCCTGCGCGGGGAAGGTCTCCGGGGTGGCGGTGCCCGGGTTGTCCATGTCGCTTCTCCTCCGCCGTCACCCCGCACCGAGGGGCGGGTGGCGTAGCTCCGGCTCGATTTGACTGCCGATCCTGACAGAGCAGGGGGCGACCAACAAGTGATTCCGTTGTTGCCTTTTGGTTACGCGACGGAATCTGTCGACCAGGTGTCGAGTCGGCGGTGAAAAGGCGGGACGGAGTGTCAGTGGTGGCTGCCAGACTGGCGTGCATGGCGGAGATCGATTCTGTGGAGGCCCTGATCAGGGCGGTCCGGGCGGGGGCCAGGATCAGGTACCTGCACTTCTGGGGACACCGGCCGAGGCCGGACGGGCGGGTCTCGGCGAGCTGCCTGAGCCAGTGGTGGCCGTCACCCTTCGTGGTCGACGGTGTCGTCTACGCGACCGCCGAGCACTGGATGATGGCGGCGAAGGCGCGGCTCTTCGGGGACGCGGAGGCGGAGCGCATGGTCCTGGCCGCGGGCCACCCCGCCGAGGCGAAGAAGGCGGGCCGGCTCGTCCGGGGCTTCGACGAGGCGACATGGCAGCGGGAGCGCCTCGGAATCGTCACCGAGGGCAGCGTCCACAAGTTCGGCGCCGCACCCGAGCTGCGCGACTTCCTGCTGGCGACCGGCGACCGGGTCCTGGTCGAGGCGAGCCCGGTGGACCGGGTGTGGGGCATCGGCCTGACAGCGACGGATGCGGCAGCGGAGGACCCGGAGCAGTGGCGAGGGCTGAACCTGCTGGGGTTCGCACTGATGGCGGCAAGAGAACACCTTCTGCCCGCCGACACCACGCCTGCATAAAGACACCCCGGCCTTCCACCCGACAGGACCGGCCCACCCCGAAGGGGCGCCGGCCCTCCGCCCGACAGGACCGGCCCACCCCGAAGGGCCGCGGGGAACTGCGCGACCAGCCCCACCGCGCCGCACCCGACAAACCACGGAACCTACCCCACCCGAAGAAGCGCCGGCCCTCGGCCCCACAGGACCGGCCCACCCCGAAGGGCCGCGGGGAACTGCGCGACCAGCCCCACCGCGCCGCACCCGGCGAACGACCCCCTACTGGCTTCCCTGGCTCCCCGCCACCGCGATCAGCGTGATGAACGCGGCGACCAGCACCAGCCCCGCCGAGCCGCAGATGATCCCGGCGAGCGCCTGCCCACCGTTCGTCGCCTCCCCCCTCCGCACCCGCTTCCGCCCGATCACCCCGAAGACGATCGCCAGCACCCCCATCACGAACGAGACCGGCGCCAGGCAGAACCCGATCGCGCTGATGATCCCCGTCACCATGGCGGCGGTCCCCAGCCCGTTGTTCGGCATCGGCTGCATCCCGGGCCAGCCGCTGTACCCGCCGTACCCCCCGGGTCCCACCGGGTACGACGGCAACGCCTGGCCCGGGTACTGGCCCGGGTACTGGCCGGGGTACTGGCCGGGATAGCCGTACGGAACCGGCCCCGGCCCGTTGGGGGCGATCGGCGGTGGCGGCACCGCCGCACCCTGCGGCTGCCGGGCCGCGGGCGGCGCGTAGGGGTTCGGCGGCGCGTTCGGGCCCGGCGCCGCGAACGGGTTCACCGGCGCAGCCGGAACCGTGCCGGACGGCGCGGCGAAGGGGTTGGCCCAGCCCTGCGGCGGCGCGTCGGCGGGGGCGTCCGGCCCCGGCACGGCCGCGACCGTCCGCTGGTCGTGGACCGACGGCGGTGCCACCGGCGCCGCGGGCGCCCCGGCCCCGGCCCCCTCCCCGGCGGCCTCCCCCTTGTCCAGCCGTATCTTCGAAGTCTCCGGCACCTCGTCAGCCATCGTGCGACGTCCCCTCCTCGTGCGCGCATGCCGCCGTCATGCTACGGCCCGGGCCCCGCCGAACCGCTGCTCGGGCCGTCCGGCCTACCATGACCCCGGAGTCACCGATCAGCCGATCACCGCGCAGGGCCCCACGGCCGCACCCCGCCGCAGGCGGCCCGCGCCGTTCCGGGGAGGAACCCTTGTCCGACCGCCACACCGACCCCGCAGCCCCGCGCGACCCGCACGACGTGCACGACCTGCACGCCTTCATCGCCGGACTGCCCAAGGCCGAACTGCACGTCCACCACGTCGGCTCCGCCTCCCCCCGCATCGTGTCGGAACTGGCCGCCCGGCACCCCGACTCCAGGGTCCCGACCGATCCCGAGGCCCTGGCCGACTACTTCACCTTCACCGAATTCGCCCATTTCATCGAGGTCTACCTGTCGGTGGTCGACCTGATCCGCACGCCCGAGGACGTACGGCTGCTCACCTACGAGGTGGCCCGCGACCTGGCCCGCCAGCAGGTGCGCTACGCCGAGCTGACGATCACCCCGTTCTCGTCCACCCGGCGCGGGATCGACGCCCGGGCCTTCATGGACGCGATCGAGGACGCGCGGAAGGCGGCGGAGGCCGAGTTCGGCACGGTGCTGCGCTGGTGCTTCGACATCCCCGGCGAGGCGGGCCTGGAGGCCGCCGAGGAGACGGCTCGGCTGGCGACCGACGACCGGCTGCGCCCGGAGGGCCTGGTCTCGTTCGGTCTCGGCGGCCCCGAGATCGGCGTACCGCGGCCGCAGTTCAAGCCTTACTTCGACCGGGCGATCGCGGCCGGCCTGCGTTCCGTCCCGCACGCGGGCGAAACCACCGGCCCCGGTACGGTCTGGGACGCGCTGACCCATCTGCGCGCCGAGCGCATCGGCCACGGCACCAGCTCCGCGCAGGACCCGAAGCTCCTCGCCCACCTCGCCGAGCACCGCATCGCCCTGGAGGTGTGCCCGACCTCCAACATCGCCACCCGCGCGGTCCGCACCCTCGAAGAGCACCCGATCAGGGACTTCGTGGCCGCCGGTGTCCTGGTCACGGTCAACTCCGACGACCCGCCGATGTTCGGCACCGACCTGAACAACGAGTACGCGGTCGCCGCCCGTCTCCTCGGCCTCGACGAGCGCGGCCTCGCGGACCTCGCGAAGAACGCGGTGGAGGCGTCCTTCCTGGACCTCGCGGGCAGGGCGAGGATCGCGGCCGAGATCGACGCGTACACGAAGGCGTGGCTCGCCCCCTGACGAGGCCTGAGAGCATGGGCGCATGCAGACCGTGACCGCCGTGGCCCACCGCGGCGACCCCTACCGCATCCGCGAGAACACGCTCGACTCCCTGCGTTCCGCGCTCCACCGGGGCGCGGACGCGGTGGAGACCGACGTGCGGCTCACCCGTGACGGCGTTCCCGTCCTCCTGCACGACGCCACGCTCAAGCGGCTGTGGGGGCACGACCGCCCCCTGCACACCCTGTCGGCGGACGAGGTGCGCGGCCTCACCGCGGGCGGAGTCCCGACCCTGGCCGAGGCGCTGGCGGCGACGGAGGGCGGCCGGGTGATGCTCGACCTGCCCGGCGACCCGGGCGAGCGGGCGGTGGCGAGGATCGTGGCCGTGGCCAGGGAGTGCGACGCGACCGACCGCGTGTACTACACGGGCGACGCGGCCGCGATGCTGGCGGTGCGGGCGGCCGACCCGTCCGCCGAGATCGCCCTGACCCGCAAGACCCTGGCACCGGTCCGCCCCGCGCTCCTGGACGTGATCCGCCCCCGTCACCTGAACTACCGCTTCACCCTGCTCGACCACGCCCTGGTCGAACACGTCCACCGCACCGGCTACCTGGTCTCCTGCTGGACCCCGGACACCTGCCGCTCGCTGCGCCGCCTGCTGGACATCGGCGTCGACTCGATCACGACGAACAGGGTGGACGTCCTCGACGGCCTTCGCTGAGCGTCCCCAGGGGCACGGGTCGCCGAGCGCCTCGTCCTCACCTACTCGACCGTGACGAAGCACGTCGGCCGGGTCCTCTCGCCAAGATCGGGACGCGCGACCGGATCCAGGCCGTGGTCACGGCGTACGACGCCGGACCGGTCCGCGCCAAGCAGTCGGACCCCCTCTCCCCGTGCGGCGGCTGCAGGCGTAGCATGTGAACGAAACAGTTTCGTTCATGGAACGGACCTCGCATGGAGAAGACAGGCACGGTCTCCGTACTCGTCGTCAACGACCAATCCCTCCAGCGCCTCGCCCTGCGCATGCTCCTCGCCGCCGAGCCGGGACTGACGGTCGTCGGGGAGGCGGCGGACGGGGACGAGGCGATCCGTGCGAGCGCCGCGCTCCGCCCCGACGTCGTCCTCATGGACAGCCGGCCGTCCCGGGCGGACGCCATCGACACCGTCCGGCGCATCGCCCGCCCCGCCGCCCGGACCCCCACCCCCGCCGCCGGCTTCACCGGCGGGGCCGCGGCCACCTCCCCCGTCCCGCGGGTCCTGATGCTCACCGCGGCCGAGCAGGAGGTGGACGCCTGGGCGGCCCTGCGCGCGGGCGCCGGCGGCTTCCTGCTCGACGACGCCGACCCGGCCGAACTGACCGCGGCCATCCGGGTGGTGGCCGCCGGCGACGCCGTCATCACCCCCGGTCTGACCGGCGCGCTCATCGACGCCGTACGCCGGCAGCACACCGTCCGACCCCTCCCCCGCACGTCGGGGCTCGGCGCCCTCACCGGGCGCGAGCGCGACGTCCTGATCGCGGTCGCCTCCGGCTGGACCAACGCCGAGATCGCGCAGTGGCTGTCCATCGCCCCGACCACCGTGAAGACCCACGTCAGCAACGTCCTCGGGAAGATCGGCGCCCGCGCCCGGGTGCAGGCGGTGGCCTTCGCCTACGAGTCGGGGCTGATCCGGCCGGCGGCGTGAGCGCTCCCCCGACCACGATCCACGGCGGCGCCGTCGTGGCCGGTCGCGTCGTTCCCCCCAGCCTTCGGCCGGGGGTACCCCCGGCCGCTCTTCCGGGCGCTGCCGGGAGGCAGCCGGAAGCGCTCGCCGCCCAGCGTCTCGAGGACCGCCGACGCGGAACCGGAACGCGCCCGCGCCGGGGCCCCACACGGCTGACCGGTTTCCCGGAAGCGACTCGGAGCGACTCGGAGCGACTCGGAGCGTCCCGCACGCGATCCTGGAAGCCATACAGAAACGGCAAGGAGCCGATCATGACGACCCAGTGGAACGCCTCCGAGGGCCAGATCGAGACCACCGCCCGCGGCCGTGCCGTGCTCTCCCAGCCCCGCCTCAACCGGGGCACCGCCTTCACTCCCGAGGAGCGGCGGATGCTGGGCCTGGTGGGCCTGGTTCCCCCGGCGGTGCTGACCCTGGAGCAGCAGGCCGAGCGGGCCTACCAGCAGTACGCGGCACAGCCGACCGACCTGGCCAAGAACGTCAACCTCACCGCCCTGCACGACCGCAACCAGGTGCTCTTCTACCGCCTGCTCGGCGACCACCTCGACGAGATGCTGCCCATCGTCTACACCCCGACCGTCGGTAAGGCGATCCAGCGCTACAGCAACGAGTACCGGCGCCCGGCCGGCGTGTACCTGTCGGTGCACGCGCCGGAGGAGATCGAGAGCGCGCTCACGGCCGCCGGCGCGGGCCCGGACGACGTGGACCTGATCGTCGCCACGGACGGCGAGGCGATCCTCGGCATCGGCGACTGGGGGGTGGGCGGCATCGACATCTCGGTGGGCAAGCTCGCCGTCTACACCGCCGCCGCCGGCATCGACCCGAACCGCACCCTCGCGGTCATGCTGGACGTCGGCACCAACCGCCAGGAGCTCCTCGACAACCCGCTCTACCTCGGCAACCGGCACCCGCGCGTGGACCGCGAGACGTACGACGCCTTCATCGACGCCTACGTCACCACCGCCCGCCGGCTCTTCCCGCACGCCCTGCTGCACTGGGAGGACTTCGGCCCCGCCAACGCCCGCCGCATCCTGGAGCGGTACCGCCCGACCCAGTTCACCTTCAACGACGACATGCAGGGCACCGGTGCCGTCAACCTCGCCGCCGTGCTCTCCGGTGTGAAGGCCAGCGGCATCCCGCTGCGCGACCACCGGGTCGTGGTCTTCGGCGCGGGCACCGCCGGCATCGGCATCGCCGACCAGCTGCGGGACGCCATGGTCGCCGACGGCCTGACCGCCGAGGAGGCCACGGCCCGCATCTTCGGCGTCGACCGGTACGGCCTGCTCACCGAGGACCAGCAGGACCTGCGCGACTTCCAGGTCGGCTACGCCCGTCCGGCCGCCGAGGTCGCGGAGTGGCGGCGGGACGAGAAGGTGGGCGGCATCGCGCTGGCCGAGGTCGTGGCGCGGGTCCGGCCGACGGTCCTGATCGGCACCTCCGGGCAGGGCGGCTCCTTCACCGAGGAGATCGTCCGCGCGATGGCCGCCCACGCCGAGCGGCCGATCATCCTGCCGATGTCGAACCCGACCGACCTCGCCGAGGCGGTCCCCGCGGACCTGCTGGCCTGGACCGACGGCCGCGCCCTGATCGCCACCGGCAGCCCGTTCCGCCCGGTCGAGCGGGACGGGGTCCGCTACCTGATCGGGCAGGCCAACAACGCGCTGGTCTTCCCGGGCCTCGGGCTCGGCGCGATCATCGCCCGGGCCACCCGGGTCACCGACGGCATGCTGGTCGCCGCCGCGCACGCCGTGGCCGGGCAGACGGACGTGGACGGCCCCGGCGCGCCGATCCTGCCCCTCACCGACCGGCTGCGCGAGACCTCGGTGGCGGTCGCCGTGGCGGTGGCCCGCGCCGCGGCCGCCGACGGGGTGGCCGGCGCGACCGTCGACGACTCCGTCGAACAGCGGGTCAGGGCGGCCGTGTGGCAGCCGACGTACCCGCCCGTCAAGGCCGTCTGACCGACCCCGCCCGTCAAGGCCGTCCGACCGGCCCCGCCCCTCAGCCGAGTCCGGCAGGGGCGGTACGGACGTCCGTGGCCGGGCGCGGTGCGAGGGCGGCCTCCGCCGCGGAGTGGGCGGAGGCGAAGGTGAAGGCGCGCGCCGAGGGTCCGTGCGCGCGCAGGTCGGCGAGCCGTTCCAGGGCCTCGCCGGTTGTCGGGAGGTGACCTGCGGGGACCCACCAGAGCACCAGATGCGCCTCGGCGTGCCGCTGGAACCACTCGCGCCGGCGCCGCATGACGTCCAGGTGCTCACTGCGGTAGGTGAAGGCCCACAGCGCCTCCTGGGTCTCCCACACCGTCAGGTTGACGATGACGTCCTCACCCGCCGGGCGCAGCGCGGTGGCGTCGGCCGCCCCGTCCTCCACGAGCCGCCACACGAAGCCGGGCGCGTCGTCGGCAGCGGCGTTGACCGTGTCGAGCAGGTCGACGAACGGCGCCATGCGCGGGTCGTCCAGGGGGTATCGGAGCGTGGCGACATTCAGCTGGGCGAGGTGGGCTGCGTGCGCGGATGCGGTCATGGCCTCATACCAGCACGCACCCACTTCTATGTCAATCGTCGTTGTTTTTAGAAATCCCCGTCGGCGGACCCGGCAAGCTCCACCACCACGCAGCACTCGCCCGGGCGCGCGGCCATGCGGGCCCGGACGGGGCCGTCGGTGCCGAGCAGCCCCTCCAGCAGCGCGAGGTTCATCCCGCAGACGAGCGGCGGGAAGCGTTCGGCGACGGCGTGGAAGGGGCAGTTGCGCATCCGGACCACGGCCGCTTCTCCCGCGTCCGCCGTGCCGCCCGCACCTTCGGCGGCCTCCAGGTGCGGTTCGTAACCTCGGGCCGCGAGCGTCTCGACGGCTTCTTCGAGGCCGGCACAGGGGGCCGCCGAGCCGCGCAGGGCCTCGCCGCGGCGGCGTGCGGCCGCACAGAGCCCGGCGTCCAGCCCGGCCTCCTCGGCGGCTTCGGCGAGCAGTTCGGCGGCGGTGCGGTAGTCGCGGGCGGGCAGCGACACCGCCCGCTCCTCCCGGGCCCGCGTGTACACCTTGGCCGGCCGGCCCGCGCCCGGTCCCGAGCGGCCGGTCAGCCGCCGGCTGCCGGTGTCGAGCAGGCCTGCCTCGGCCAGCCTGTCCAGGTGGTGCGCGGCGAGCGTGCGCGCCACCCCGGTCGCCTCGGCGGCCTCGTTGCGGCCGACCTCGCGGCCCTGCGCGGCCACGTACTCGTACAGTCGGCGCCGCACCGGATCCTGCAACGCCGCGATCGCGTCGATGTCGTTCACTCCCCCATTCTAGGAACAACGGGGATTGGAGATAGAGCGGGCGGGAGCGGCGGTGCCGCCGAGGGAGAACGGGCGGGGCGAGGAACGGCGGCGCGGGGAAAGCCCGGGCGAGGACGAGGCCGGGCGATGCCGCCCCACGCGACGACGGCTCACGCACGGACGACCCACGCGACGACGGCTCACGCACGGACGACCCACGAGACGACAGCTCACGCACGGACGACCCACGAGACGACAGCTCACGCACGGACGACCCACGCACGGACGGCCCACGAGAACGACGGCTCACACACGGACGGCCCACGCACGGACGACGCACGCAATGACGGGCAATTGACGGTCCCGATGATGGCCAATTGAGGGATTCGAGGGCTTCACCAATCCCCTTCGCGACCCTAGCGTTGCGACCACCAGAACGGTCTGGCCTCGGGCACGGCCGTGCCCGACGCGCCGATCCGTCCGGTAACCGCGGCGTCGTCGGCTGTCCCCACCGGAACCACCGAAAGGCCACGGCATGACCACCCCACAGCTGAACCGGATCGCCGGTGCGCCCATCTCCTGGGGCGTGTGCGAAGTGCCCGGCTGGGGCTACCAGCTGACACCCGAGCGGGTGCTGCAGGAGATGCGCGAGGTCGGCCTGGCCGCCACCGAGTTCGGCCCGGACGGCTTCCTGCCCGCCGCCCCGGAGGCGATGGCCCGCGTCCTGGCCGACCACGACCTGCACGCCGTCGGCGGCTTCACCCCGCTGCTGCTGCACGTACCGGGCCACGACCCGGTGCCCGAGGCGGAGCAGCTCCTCGCGAACTACGCCGCCTCCGACGCCGAGGTCCTCGTCCTGTCCGCGATCACCGGCCAGGACGGCTACGACTCCCGCCCCGAACTCGACGCCGACGGCTGGAAGCTGCTCCTCTCCAACCTCGACCGGCTCACCGCCCTGGCCGCCGAGCGCGGGGTGCGCGCGGTCCTGCACCCGCACGTCGGCACGATGATCGAGAACGGCGACGAGGTCCGTCGCGTCCTGGAGGACTCCTCGATCTCCCTCTGCCTGGACACCGGCCACCTCCTCATCGGCGGCACCGACCCCGCCGAGCTCACCCGGCAGGCCCCCGAGCGCATCGCCCACACCCACATGAAGGACGTGGACGCCGCCCTCGCTGCCAAGGTGCAGTCCGGCCGCCTCAGCTACACCGACGCCGTGCGCGAGGGCATGTACCGCCCGCTGGGCTCCGGCGACGTCGACGTCGAGGCCATCGTCGGCCACCTCACGGGCCGCGGCTACGACGGCTGGTACGTCCTCGAACAGGACACCATCCTCACCGCGGAACCCAGGGAGAAGGGCCCGGTCGAGGACGTGTGGGCCAGCGCCGAACACCTGCGCTCGGTGCTGCGGACCGTCGCGTAGCGCACAACCCGGCCGCGCGGCGGGCGCCGGTGGCCGGCGGTGTCCGGCGGTGTCCGGCGGTGTCCGGCAGGCGCCTACAACCCCACGATCTTGTTCCACCGCCTGGCGAACTCCACGCGTTCCGTCGACGTGATGTCGCGGGCGATCGCGAGCCGCTCGCGCATCGCCGTGTTGGGGAAGATCAGGGCGTTGTCGGCGAGGGCCGCGGTGTCCTTGTCCTTGGAGTCGGCGAGGACCTGCTGGGCCGCCGGGACCGGGCAGACGTAGTTGACCCAGGCGGCCAGCTCGGCGGCGACCTCCGGCCGGTAGTAGTAGTCGACGAGACGCTCCGCGTTGGCCTTGTGGTCGGCGCGGTCCGGGATCATCAGGGAGTCGGACCAGAGCTCCGCCCCCTCCTCGGGGACGACGAACCGGATGTCGGGGTTGTCGGCCTGGAGCTGGATGACGTCGCCCGAGTACGCCTGACAGGCCAGGACGTCCCCGCTGACCAGGTCCTTGGTGTAGTCGTTGCCGGTGAAGCGGCGGATCTGGCCGCGGTCCACCTGCCGCTGCACCTCGTCGCAGACGGCGTAGAAGTCGTCGGCCGTCCACTGGGTGATGTCCACGCCGTTGCCCTGCATGAGCAGCGCGAACGCCTCGTCGAGGCCGGAGAGCAGGGTCACCCGGCCCTTGAGGTCGCTCGCCCACAGGTCCTTGACGTGCCGGATCTCGCGGCCCAGCTTCCCGCGGTTGTACGCGATGCCGGTGATGCCGGACTGCCACGGCACGGTGTGGAGGCGGCCCGGGTCGAAGGCGGGCGAGCGGAGCAGCGGGTCCAGGTACTTCGCCACGTTCGGCTGCTGGGCGCGGTCCATCCTCTGGACCCAGCCCAGGCGGACGAACCGCGCGCACATCCAGTCGCTGATGACGATCAGGTCGCGGCCGGTGGACTGGTGGTTCATCAGCGCGGGGCTGATCTTGCCGAAGAACTCGTCGTTGTCGTTGATCTCCTCGATGTAGTCGACGGAGATCCCGGTGCTCTTCTCGAAGGCGTCGAGCGTCGGCCGCTTGTTCGGGTTGTCGTCGTCGACGTCGATGTACAGCGGCCAGTTCGCGAAGACCAGCCTGTGGTCCGCGGCGGACACGTCGGTCACGGCGCGGTCGCCTGCCTTGACGTAGGCGGCGGGCACCCCGCAGCCCGCGAGCGCGCCGAGCGCGGCGGTGCCGCCGAGCGCGCGCAGCAGGGAGCGACGGGAGAGCGCGGGCGTCCGGGAAGAGGTCTGGGGCACACCTGAAGCATGTCCCGCCCGCCCGTCGCCGGGCAATCGACGCTGCGTCGAGCCACCTGACGGGTACCGGACACCTTGTCGATGCCGCGGATCAACACGGCGTTACGGGAAAGCGCTGCCCAGGGGCCTCCCGGCCCCTGGGCAGCGCAACCCGCCTGCAGGGGCGCGGGGCACCTGTCCGAATGCGGCTACCGCCGCGTGGGCGCGACCAGCCCCACGCATCCGCACCCGCACCCGCACCTACGACGTACGGCCCACGGCCTGCGACCTACGACCTACGACCTACGCGTCCAGCGACGTCATCACGTGCTTGATCCGCGTGTAGTCCTCGAACCCGTACCCCGACAGGTCCTTGCCGTAGCCCGACTTCTTGAAGCCGCCGTGCGGCATCTCCGCGACCAGCGGGATGTGCGTGTTGATCCACACGCAGCCGAAGTCCAGCTTCTTGGACATCCGCATCGCCCGCCCGTGGTCCTTCGTCCACACGGACGACGCGAGCGCGTACTCGACGCCGTTGGCCCACTCCAGGGCCTGGTCCTCGTCGGTGAAGGACTGGACGGTGATGACCGGCCCGAAGACCTCGTTCTGGATGATCTCGTCGTCCTGCTTGAGCCCGGAGACCACGGTCGGCGCGAAGAAGTAGCCCTTGTCGCCGACCCGCTGGCCGCCGGCCTCGACCTTCGCGTGCGCCGGGAGCCGCTCGATGAAGCCGGAGACCTGCTTGAGCTGGTTCGGGTTGTTCAGCGGTCCGAAGAGCACGTCCTCGTCGTCCGGCTGGCCCGTCCTGGTCTCGGCGGCGGCCTTCGCGAGCGCCGCGACGAACTCGTCGTGGATGGACTCCTGGACGAGGACCCGGGTCGCCGCCGTGCAGTCCTGGCCGGCGTTGAAGAAGCCCGCCACCGAGATGTCCTCGACGGCCTTGGCGATGTCGGTGTCCTCGAAGACGACGACCGGGGCCTTGCCGCCCAGCTCCAGGTGGACCCGCTTGAGGTCCTTGGACGCCGACTCGGCGACCTGCATACCGGCCCGCACGGAGCCGGTGATGGAGGCCATCGCCGGGACCGGGTGCTCCACCATCGCGCGGCCGGTGTCACGGTCGCCGGTGACGACGTTGAAGACGCCCTTCGGCAGGATCCCGCCGATGATCTCGGCCATCAGGACGGTCGACGCCGGGGTGGTGTCCGACGGCTTCAGGACCACGGTGTTGCCCGCGGCGATCGCCGGGGCGAACTTCCACACGGCCATCATCATCGGGTAGTTCCACGGCGCGACCTGCGCGCAGACGCCGACCGGCTCGCGGCGGACGATCGAGGTCATCCCCTCCATGTACTCACCGGCCGACCGGCCCTCCAGCATCCGGGCCGCGCCCGCGAAGAACCGGATCTGGTCGACCATCGGCGGGATCTCCTCGGAGCGGGTGAGCCCGGTCGGCTTGCCCGTGTTCTCCACCTCGGCCGCGATGAGTTCCTCGGCGCGCTCCTCGAAGGCGTCCGCGATCTTCAGCAGGGCCTTCTGCCGCTCGGCGGGGGTGGTGTCGCGCCAGCCCGGGAAGGCCGCGGCCGCGGCTGCCATCGCCGCGTCGACGTCGGCCTCGCCGGACAGCGGGGCCGTGGCGTACGCCTCGCCGGTCGCCGGGTTGACCACCTCGGTGGTCCGTCCGTCGGCGGCGTCCCGGAACTCACCGTCGATGTAATTGCGCAGACGACGCAGCTCGGTGCTCACTGCCGGCCCTCCAAGTTCGGTGTCCATTCACTGAGACACCCACAGTAATCCGAGATCCCACGTTTTCAACACCCCCAAAGCCGCCGCGTCTGCGAAATCCGCAATCAGAGACACCTCAAACAACGAATTTCATCGATACGGCCTTGCGGAACCGTCGAGACGTCGTGCACAGTGAGGTCGTGGCCAGTCGAAGCGCAGACCAGAGGGACTCGTCCCGCGAGTCCAGGAACGGCACCCCGCAGTTGGACGCCGTTTCCCTCGCCATCATCCAGCAGCTCCAGGAGGACGGCCGCCGTCCGTACGCCGCGATCGGCAAGGCCGTCGGCCTGTCCGAGGCGGCCGTGCGCCAGCGCGTCCAGAAGCTGCTGGACCAGGGCGTCATGCAGATCGTCGCCGTCACGGACCCGCTCACCGTGGGCTTCCGCCGGCAGGCGATGGTCGGCATCAACGTCGAGGGCGACGTCGAGTCGATCGCGGACGCGCTGACGGCCATGTCGGAAGTCGAGTACGTGGTGATGACCGCGGGCTCGTTCGACATCCTCGCGGAGATCGTCTGCGAGGACGACGACCACCTGCTGGACGTCATCAACAAACGCATCCGGGCCCTGCCCGGCGTGCGCTCCACCGAAAGCTTCGTCTACCTGAAGCTGAAGAAGCAGACCTACATGTGGGGAACCCGATAACCGTGACCCAGAAGGACCTCAGCCGCACCGCGTACGACCACCTGTGGATGCACTTCACCCGCATGTCCTCGTACGAGAACTCGCCCGTCCCGACCATCGTCCGGGGCGAGGGCACCTACATCTACGACGACAAGGGCAAGCGCTACCTCGACGGTCTCGCCGGTCTGTTCGTGGTCCAGGCCGGTCACGGCCGCACCGAACTCGCCGAGACCGCCTTCAAGCAGGCCCAGGAGCTGGCGTTCTTCCCGGTGTGGTCGTACGCCCATCCGAAGGCCGTCGAGCTGGCGGAGCGGCTGGCCGACCACGCCCCGGGCGACCTGAACAAGGTCTTCTTCACCACCGGCGGCGGCGAGGCCGTCGAGACCGCCTGGAAGCTCGCCAAGCAGTACTTCAAACTGCAGGGCAAGCCGACCAAGTACAAGGTCATCTCGCGTGCGGTCGCCTACCACGGCACCCCGCAGGGCGCCCTGTCCATCACCGGCCTGCCGGCGCTGAAGGCCCCCTTCGAGCCCCTCGTCCCCGGTGCCCACAAGGTCCCGAACACCAACATCTACCGCGCCCCGATCCACGGCGACGACCCGGAGGCCTTCGGCCGCTGGGCCGCCGACCAGATCGAGCAGCAGATCCTCTTCGAGGGCCCCGACACCGTCGCCGCGGTCTTCCTGGAGCCGGTCCAGAACGCGGGCGGCTGCTTCCCGCCCCCGCCCGGCTACTTCCAGCGCGTGCGCGAGATCTGCGACCAGTACGACGTGCTGCTCGTCTCCGACGAGGTCATCTGCGCCTTCGGCCGGCTGGGCACGATGTTCGCCTGCGACAAGTTCGGCTACGTCCCGGACATGATCACCTGCGCCAAGGGCATGACCTCGGGCTACTCCCCGATCGGCGCGTGCATCGTCTCCGACCGCGTCGCCGAGCCCTTCTACAAGGGCGACAACACCTTCCTGCACGGCTACACCTTCGGCGGCCACCCGGTCTCCGCGGCGGTCGGCCTCGCCAACCTCGACCTGTTCGAGCGCGAGAACCTCAACCAGCACGTCCTGGACAACGAGGGCGCCTTCCTCTCCACCCTGCAGAAGCTGCACGACCTGCCGATCGTCGGCGACGTCCGCGGCAACGGCTTCTTCTACGGCATCGAGCTCGTCAAGGACAAGGCCACCAAGGAGTCCTTCAACGACGAGGAGACCGAGCGCGTCCTGTACGGCTTCCTCTCGAAGGCCCTGTTCGAGAACGGCCTGTACTGCCGTGCCGACGACCGCGGCGACCCGGTCGTCCAGCTCGCCCCGCCGCTGATCTCCAACCAGGAGACCTTCGACGAGATCGAGCAGATCCTGCGCGCCACCCTCACGGAGGCGTGGACCAAGCTCTGATCGTCGGATCAGCGGTCTGATCATCCGGCCCCGGCGCCGTCCGTTCGAGTGAGAACGGCGGCCCGGGGCCGTGTGCTGTCCGGGCTCCGCCGCCCGGCGTGCCTAGCGTGCACGTGACCGATCGGCCCAGCCTTCGTTCCCCCGGACGTGGGAAGGCACGGCAAAACGGATCAGAACCGAGGTGTACGCCCATGGAGGCCCCGCCGGACAACGACGTGCTCTGGGCACGCGCCCTGCACTTCAGCCACCAGGACGGCTCACCGGGTGTCGCCGGCATCTCGCTGGGCGTGCGGGAGGGCGAGATCCTCGCCGTCAGCGGCCCGCGCGGCAGCGGCAAGACGACGCTCCTGAGGTGCCTGGCCGGTCTGGTCCCGGCGCAGGACGGCGAGGTCTGGTTCAACAGCAAGGCGGTGCACCGGATGGGCCCGTTCGCCCGCGAGCGGCTGCGCCGTGACCGCTTCGGCTGGATCGACCCGGTCCCCACCCTCGTCCCCGAACTGAACGTCTGGGAGAACACCGCCCTGCCCCTGATGCTGCGCGGCACCGGCCGCCGCCGGGCCAAGGTGGCCGCGCTGGAGTGGCTGGAGCGCCTCGACGTCGGCGACAAGGCCCGCAAGCACCCGGCCGAGCTCCAGCAGTCCGAACGCCAGCGCGTCGCCATCGCCCGCGCCCTCGCCCCCGCGCCCACGGTCCTCTTCGCCGACGAGCCGACGGCCCCGCTGCACCGCGCCGACCGCGCCCACGTGCTGCGTACCCTCACCACGGCGGCCCGCTCGCACGGCATCACGGTCGTCCTCGCGACGCACGACGCGGAGACGGCGGCCCTCGCCGACCGCAAGGTCGACCTGCTGGACGGTCGCCGGGTGAACACCGTCCACCTGCCGCCGGTCCCCGAAGCGGAAGGCCGGGCCGAGTGCTCAGTCTCCGTCTGACCCGCGCCGCCCGGCCGACCGTCCAGCTGCGCCGCCTCCTGGTGGCCGCGGCGGCCGCCGGCACGAGCTTCCTGCTGCTGTCCGCCCTCGGCTACGCGCTGGCCCACCCGAACCACTCGACGGCCGCCCTGCTGCGCCTGTCCTGGTGCGCGATCCCCGCCGCCAGCACGGTGTACCTCGCGGTCGCGGTGGCCCGCACCGACCCCGGCACCAGGCCGCGCTCCGGTCTCTCCGCCTTCGGCCTGGGCCCGGCCCGTCTGATGGCGATCGCCGCCCTCAACACGGCCCTCGCCTGCACCCTCGGCGCCCTGCTGGCCCTCCTGGTCTTCCTGCACCTGCGCGGCGACCTCACGGGCATGCCCTTCGACGGCGCGGCGAAGGACTTCCTGGCAGCCGGCCGGTCCCTGCCCGTCCCCGCGGCCCTGACCCTCCTGGCCACCCTCCCGGTCCTCGCCTCCGCAACGGTCGCCCTGACCCTGCGCCCCCGCGACCTGCCCCGCCCCGGCACCCGCACCCGCGTCCACGGCCGCTTCGGCGCCTACGGCCGAACGGCCGAACCCGAGTCCTTCGGCACCTACGGCCGCTTCGGCGCCCGCTTCCTCCGCGGCCCGACCCCCGGCACCCAGCCCACAGACACCCCGCACCCCCAGCTCGACCCCGCGCACGACACCCCACCGCCCTCGCACCCCGCGGGCAGTCGTACCGCTGTGGCGGCACGGGTGGGCGCTGGGGGTCCCCCCTCCGGGGGAGGCACCCTGCAGGCGCCGGTGAGCGAAACCCACCCCCCGGCCCCTGCCGACCGCAACGACGCACCCCCGGCCCCCCTCCCCGACCTCCCCGGCGTCACGGACCTCCCCACCGCCCCACCCGCCGGCCTCCCCTGGGGCGTCGCCGTCCTCGCCGCCGGCCTCGCCGTGGAGTCCTACGCGGGCGCCACCGAGACCACCCCGCACACCACCCTCCCCGGCGGACTGGCCGGCGGCCCCGCCGGTGTGCTCGCCGGCTGGGCCCTCACCGCGCTCGGCCTGATCCTCGCCGCCCCCGGCCTCACCCACCTCTGCGGACGCCTCCTCCAGTCCGTCCGCCCCGGCGCCCGCCGCCTCCTCGCCGGCCGCGTCCTGATGGCGGAGGCCACCCGCATCGGCCGCCCCCTCGGCGTCGTCTGCGCGGTGGCGTCGGCCGCCTTCGCGACCTCCGCCCTCCACGGCGACGACGGCAGCGCCCCCGCCTTCGGCCCCCTCACCGCGCTCGGCGGCCTCGTGGTGGCCGGCTGCACGGTCGCCACCCTCCTCACCGCCGCCGTCGAGGCCCGCCGGTCCCGCGCCGACACCACCGCGGCCCTGCTCCGCCTCGGCGCCCCGGCGGCCGTGCTGCGCAGCGCCGCGGTCCTGCGGACCGCCGCCCTGCTGGCCCTCTTCGGCCCCCTCACCCTGCTGATCGCGGAGCTCGCGGCACTCCCGCTCGCCCGCTGAACAGCCGTACGGAGAAAATCCGGATCCGGCGATGACTTTCGGCGCGGCCCCCGGTCTGACCCCCCGAACGGCACGACACCCGAGGGAGAGACCCCATGTACCAGCAGATGATCTTCGTGAACCTGGCCACCGCCGACGTCGCCGCGTCGCGGAAGTTCTTCACGGAGCTCGGCTACACGATCAACCCGCAGTTCAGCAACGACGACTGCTCCTGTGTCGTGATCAGCGACACGATCATCGCGATGCTGCTGAGCAAGCAGCGCTACGCCGACTTCACGAAGAAGGAGATCGCCGACTCGACGAAGACCAGCGAGGTGCTGATCTGCCTGAGCGCGGAGAGCCGCGAGAAGGTCGACGAGCTGGTCGAGAAGGCGGTCGCGGCCGGCGGCACGGCCAACGACGACGTCCAGGACCAGGGCTTCATGTACGGCCGTTCCTTCGAGGACCTCGACGGCCACAGCTGGGAGGTCGTGTGGATGGACCCGGCGGCGGTGCAGGGCTGACACCTAGAGTGGGCGGGTGCATCCGACACCCGCCCAGCCGAACCCGCCGCAGCACCGGGCCGCCCGCGACCGTGAGATCGAGTCCCTCGCCGAGTTCGACGAGGTCGTCGCCGCGCACGGCACGCTCGCCCAGTACCGGATCCAGGCCGTCGACCTGACGGACCGTACGGACGTCCTGCTGACCACCGACACCACCGGCGCCGTCTTCCTCGGCTGCCCGATGTCCGCCGAGGCGGCCGCCCGGGCCGGCGCGTCCGGCGCCCTGGTGTTCCCGCCCGTCCCGGACCTCCCCTTCGACCCCTACCGCGCCTTCGTCTACACGCCCGGCGAGCTGTTCGACTCGCTCGACGCGGGCTACGAGGCGACGACGGACGCCCGTTCGTACGCCTGGTTCCAGCAGACCAAGGCGGACGGCGACATATTCGGGTCGATGCTGCGCTCGATCCACGACGACGCGGTCTCCGACGCGCTGGACGAACTCCTCGTCGGCGCCCGGGTGGTGGGCGTGATGGGCGGCCACGCGATGGCCCGCGGCACGGCGGAGTACGCCGGTGCCGCCCGGCTCGGCCGGGAACTGGCGCGGGCCGGCTTCACGGTGGCGACCGGCGGCGGCCCCGGCGCGATGGAGGCGGCGAACCTCGGCGCGTACGCGGCGCCCTTCGGCGACGGGATGCTCGACGAGGCACTGGAACTGCTCGCCAAGGCACCGTCGTTCCGGCCGTCCGTCACCGACTGGGCCCGCGCCGCCTTCGAGGTCCGCGAGCGCTGGCCGGACGGCGGCCCCTCGGTCGGCATCCCCACCTGGTTCTACGGCCACGAGCCGCCGAACGCCTTCGCCGCGCACATCGCCAAGTACTTCGCCAACGCCACCCGCGAGGACGGCCTGCTGGCCCGCTCCAACGCCGGTGTGGTGTTCCTGCCGGGCGCGGCCGGCACCGTACAGGAGATCTTCGACAACGCGACGCCCAACTACTACGAGTCGCGCGGTGAGCCCACCCCGATGGTGCTCGTGAACGAGGCGCACTGGAGCGAGCGGCTGCCGGCCTGGCAGTTGCTGACCTCCCTCGCGGGGGACCGGCCGATGGCGTCCCGTATCGCCCTCGTTGACCGGATCGAGCAAGCTTCACAAGCGCTGAAACGTCTCACCAATTAAACAGAAGGTAAAGTCAACATCTGTGGACCGCATATGCGTTGACACTACTTACGGCGCACTTATAGACCTGAGGGACTCTTGGGGATCCTGATGCCTCACCGTATTGCCGCATCAACGCCCCCTAAGCCCCCCTCAGTTATGCACTCAGTAAGGACAAACGTGTCCATATCCCGCCGCAGTGCACGTCGTTCCGTGCGCGTCCTGGGAGTTGCCGCCGCGTCGGCCGCGCTGGCGCTCAGCGCTTCCGGCTCCGCCCTCGCGTGCAACATCTCCGACTTCTCCGCCGAAGCCACTTGCGACGGCAGCAACGGTGTCATCAACGTCAAGGACATCGACGCCTCCGGTACTTCGGCCACCATCACCGTCTTCCTCGAGAACAACGGCGCCGACGCGAAGCAGGTCGGCGAGGCCAAGACCGTCAAGGGCTCCAAGGGCGGCACCACGGTCTCCTTCTCGGAGGACTGGAAGCCGAACGCGGAGTACCGGGTCCACGTCGTGGTCGACACCAAGGGCATCAAGATCGACAGGGACATCACGCCGAACCTGACGACCCCGTCGACGGCGTGCAAGTCCGAGGAGAGCGCCAGCCCCTCCCCGTCGGACTCGGCCACCCCGTCGCCCTCGGCGTCCGAGACCACCCCGGCCGAGTCGGACTCCCCGACCCCGTCGGCCACGGAGAGCAGCAGCACCGCCCCGGCGACCACGTCGGACAACGCCCCCTCCCCGGCCGTCGGTGAGTCGAACCTCGCCGAGACCGGTGCCAACTCCAACACCGGCCTGATCGCCGGTATCGCCGCCGCGCTCGTGGTGGTCGGCGGTGGGGCCGTCTGGTTCGGCATGCGCCGCCGTGGGGCGCACAGCGGCAGCTGACGCTCCCCTCTCCACACCCGTACACCGTCGAGGCCCGTCCCCGTATCCCCGGGGGACGGGCCTCGGCCGTACCGGCGCAGCCCTCAGTCCAGTACGACGGTCTCCGCCGCGTCGAACTCGACGCCCACCGCGTCCCCGGCCGCCGGCGCCTCCCGCAGCGCGCAGGCCGCCTCCAGCCGGGGGCCGCCGTCCTGGGGCTGAAGGTGGACGGTGACATGGGTGCCCTGGAAGGTGCGGGCGGCCACCGTGCAGGGCAGGCCCGCGTCGGCGGCGACGAGCCGTACCCCCGCCGGCCGCACCAGCAGCGTCCGCGGGCCCTGCGCCGAGCCCTCGGGCACCGGCACCTTTCCCCACGGTGTCACCGCGACCGTTGCCTCGACGGTCGCCGGGACCACGTTGCCGAAGCCGAGGAAGCGGGCCACGAACTCGTCCGCGGGCCGCTGCCAGACGTCGAGAGGCGTGCCGGACTGGGCGATCCGCCCGTCCCGCATCACCACCACCCGGTCGGCCAGCGCGAACGCCTCGCCCTGGTCGTGCGTCACCGCGAGCACGGTCGTCCCCAACCGGCCGAACAGCTCCCGCAGTTCGACGACCAGCCGCTCCCGCAGCGAGCGGTCGAGCTGGCCCAGCGGTTCGTCCAGCATCAGCAGCCGGGGCCGGGGCGCAAGAGCCCGCGCCAGCGCCACCCGCTGCTGCTCACCGCCGGAGAGCCCGGCGACGGCCCGCCCGGCCGCCCCCGGCAGCCCCACCAGTTCCAGCAACTCGGTGACCCGCTCGGCCTGTTGCGCTCGGCCGGCGCCGCGCATCCGCAGCCCGAAGGCCACGTTCCCGCCCACGTCCCGCTGCGGGAACAGCTGGTGGTCCTGGAACATCAGCCCGACGCCCCGCCGGTGCGCCGGCACCCGCGCCTGGTCGTGGCCGTCGAGCAGCACCCGCCCCGAGCCGAGCGGCTGCAGCCCCGCCACCGCCCGCAGCAGCGTGGACTTGCCGCTCCCGCTCGGCCCCAGCACGCACACCACCTCGTGCTCGGCGACCTCCAGGCCGACGGCGTCGAGCACGGCCCGCCCGCCGAACCGCACGGTGGCCTGCTCCAGTTCGAGAAGCGGCATCAGAACTCCCCCGTCCGGTCGGTCCGCAGCCGCTCCAGGACCAGCAGGGCCACCGCGCACACCACCATCAGAATCGTGGAAAGGGCCATCGCCTGGCCGTAGTTGAGATCACCGGGGCGGGAAAGCAGCCGGGCCACGGCGACCGGCAGGGTCGGGTTGTCCGGCCGCGCGATGAACACCGTCGCCCCGAACTCCCCCAGCGACACCGCGAACGCGAAGCCCGCCGCGATCGCCAGCGCCCGCCGCACCAGGGGCAGGTCGACCTCCCGCCACACCCGCCAGGGCGAGGCCCCGAGCACGGCCGCCGCCTCCCGCAGCCGCTCGTCCACCGCCCGCAGCACGGGCAGCATGGTCCGGACGACGAAGGGCACGCCCACCAGCGCCTGCGCGAGCGGGACGAGGATCCAGGACTGGCGCAGGTCCAGCGGCGGCTTGTCGAGCGCGATCAGGAACCCGAAGCCGACGGTCACCGCGGACACCCCGAGCGGCAGCATCAGCAGCGCGTCGAACCCCCGTACCAGGCGCCCCGCGTCCCGCCGGGCCAGCGCGGCGGCGGCGAGAGCGCCGATCACCAGGGCGATCGCGGTGGCTGCGACCGCGTACTGCAGCGAGTTGACGACCGACTCGATCGGCGCGACCAGGAAGGTCCCGCCGTCGGCGTCGCCCAGCGCCCGGTAGTACCCGAACCCGCCGTCCAGTGACCGCTGTACCAGCACGGCCAGCGGCAGCACGAGGAGCACGGCGATGGTGGCGAGCACCCCGCCGAGCAGCGCCCACTGCCCGGCCCCGCGCGGCCGGCGTGCCGTCACCGCCGGGTCCACCAGCCGCAGCGCGCTCTCCCGCCGCCGTACCGTCCACGCGTGCACCGCGAGGATCGCGCCGACCGCGGCGAACTGCACGAGGGTGAGGACGGCGGCCGTGGAGAGGTCGAAGATCTCGGAGGTCTGCCGGTAGATCTCCACCTCGAGGGTGGAGAACGTCGGCCCGCCGAGGATCTGCACCACACCGAAGGAGGTGAAGGTGAACAGGAAGACCATCAGCGCGGCGGCGGCCACGGCGGGCGCGAGCGCGGGCAGCGTGACCCTCCGCCAGGCGGCCGACGGTGAGCCGCCGAGCATCCGGGCGGCTTCCTCCTGCCGCGGGTCCAGCTGGGCCCACAGCCCGCCCACGGTCCGTACGACGACCGCGTAGTTGAAGAAGACGTGCGCCAGCAGGATGGCCCAGACGGTGGTGTCGAGCCGTACGCCCCACAGCTCGTCCAGCAGGCCGCCCCGCCCGACGAGCGCGAGGAACGCGGTCCCCACCACCACCGTCGGCAGCACGAAGGGGACCGTCACCACGGCCCGCAGCACGTGCCTGCCCGGGAAGTCGAGGCGGGCGAAGACGTAGGCGGCGGGCAGTGCGGCCAGCAGGGTGAGCGCGGTGGAGGCGAGCGCCTGCCAGGTGGTGAACCAGAGCACGTGCCGGATGTCGGACTGGCCGACGACGTCAGCGATCCGCCCGAACCGCCACACCCCGTCGACCCTCAGCCCGCGCGTGACGATCGCCGCGACCGGCCAGGCGAAGAAGACGGCGAAGAACGCGACCGGCACGAGCATCAGCCCGAGCCGCGCCGCGCTCCCCGAACGGCCCTTGTGCGGGGCTACTTCAGTACGAGTGACGTCCACGTCTTGACCCACTGGTCACGGTTGGCGGCGATCTTGTCGGGCGCCATGGTCTCGGGGTTCTGGGCGGCGGGCCCGTACTTCGTGAACTCGGCGGGCACGCTCGCGCCCTTGACCACCGGGTACACGAACATGTTCAGCGGCATGTCCTCCTGGAACTTCCTGGAGACCAGGAAGTCGATGAGCGCCTTGCCGCCCTTGGTGTTCCCCGCGTTGCTCAGCAGACCGGCGAACTCGATCTGCCGGAAGCAGGTGCCGGTCGCCACCCCGGTGGGCGCGGTGCTCGGCTTCGGGTCGGCGTAGATGACCTCGGCGGGCGGCGAGGAGGCGTACGACACCACGAGCGGCCGGTCGCCCTTCGCCTTCTTCCCGCCGGCCGAGCCGGAGAACTCCTCGTTGTAGGCCTGCTCCCAGCCGTCGACGACCTTGACGCCGTTGGCCTTCAGCTTCTTCCAGTAGTCCTGCCACCCGCTGTCCCCGTACCGGGCGGCGGACCCGAGCAGGAACCCGAGCCCCGGCGAGGAGGTGGCCGCGTTCTCGGTGACGAGGAGGTTCTTGTACTGCGGCTTGACGAGGTCGGCGTAGGACGACGGCGGGGTCAGCTTGTGCCTGCTGAAGTACGCCTTGTCGTAGTTGACGCAGATGTCGCCGTAGTCAATGGGCGTGACCCGGTGCTTGTCCGCGTCGAGCTGGTAGGCCGTGCCGACCGTGCCGAGGCCCTTCGCCGCGTACGGCTGGAAGAGGCCGTTGTCGAGGGCCCGGGAGAGCAGGGTGTTGTCGACGCCGAAGAAGACGTCGCCCTGCGGGTTGTCCTTGGTCAGGATCGCCTTGTTGACGGCCTGCCCGGCGTCTCCGTCCTTGAGGACCCTGACCTGGTAGCCGGACTCCTTCTCGAAGTCCTGGAGCACGTTCTTGGAGACGGCCCACGAGTCGTGGCTGACGAGGGTGACGGTCCTGGAGTCGGCCTCGGAACCCGACGACGACGAACACGCGGACAGCGTGACGAGGCCGAGCCCGACGGCCGCGGCCAAGAAGGTCCTGGTGTGCACTGGTTCTTTCCTCCTGGGGTGGACCAGGAAGAGACGCGGCCCTGCCCGCGGTGTGCGGGCAGGGCGCAACAGCTTGAGTGATGACCGAACTTCCTACCCAGAATGACCTGGGCGAGGTTCAGAGGGTCTGCGGCCCGGTTGCCGCACTCTCAGCGCTGTGGCGCTCCCCTGTCGGAATATGAAGATGTACCTACGGACCTCAGATTACCGCTCGGTGGCCGCGAGCTGACCACAGGCTCCGTCGATCTCCTGCCCACGGGTGTCCCGGACGGTCACCGGCACACCGTGCGCCTCGATCGCCTCGACGAACGCCTTCTCGTCCTCCGGCCGCGACGCGGTCCACTTCGAACCCGGCGTCGGGTTCAGCGGGATGAGGTTGACGTGCACGGGCTTGCCCTTGAGCAGGCGGCCCAGCCGGTCCCCCCGCCAGGCCTGGTCGTTGATGTCACGGATGAGGGCGTACTCGATGCTGAGGCGCCGGCCGCTCTTCTCGACGTACTCGAACCCGGCGTCGAGGACCTCGCGTACCTTCCACCGCGTGTTCACGGGGACGAGGGTGTCGCGCAGTTCGTCGTCGGGGGCGTGCAGCGAGATCGCCAGCCGGCACTTGAAGCCCTCGTCGGCGAACCGGTGGATGGCCGGGACCAGTCCGACGGTCGAGACGGTGATCCCGCGCTGCGAGAGGCCGAGCCCGTCCGGGGCGGGGTCGGTGAGCGCCCTGATCGCGCCGACCACCCGCTTGTAGTTGGCGAGCGGCTCGCCCATCCCCATGAAGACGATGTTGGACAGCCGCGCGGGTCCGCCGGGGACCTCCCCGTCGCGGAGCGCCCGCATCCCGTCCACGATCTGGTGGACGATCTCGGCGGTCGACAGGTTCCGGTCCAGACCCGCCTGCCCGGTCGCGCAGAACGGGCAGTTCATCCCGCACCCCGCCTGCGAGCTGATACACATGGTCACGCGGTCCGGGTACCGCATCAGCACCGACTCGACGAGCGTGCCGTCGAACAGCCGCCACAGCGTCTTGCGCGTGGTCCCCTCGTCGGTCGACAGATGCCGTACGACCGTCATCAGCTCGGGGAACAGCGCCTCCCGCAGCTTGTCCCGCGACCCCGCCGGGATGTCGGTCCACTGCTCGGGGTCGTGCGCGTACCGCGCGAAGTAGTGCTGCGAGAGCTGCTTGGCACGGAACGGCTTCTCCCCGACCTCGGCCACCGCGTCCTTGCGCTCGGCGGGCGAGAGATCGGCGAGATGCCGCGGCGGCTTCTTGGCACCGCGCGGCGCGACGAAAGTGAGTTCTCCGGGTTTAGGCATGGCCCTATCAGTGTCGCAGATCAACTGAGGTGGCCTGCGACCGAGGAATCCGGCGGGGGTCAGGAGGGGGCGAGGGGCCCGGGGGCTCAGCGTCCTGCCGTCGTGATGATGGCGAAGAGGGCGCCCAGGGGGTCGAGGAACATGGCGAAGCGGCCGATGCCGGGGGCCTCGGTGACCGGGATGAGGACGGTGGCGCCGGACTCGGTGGCGCCGGCGAACGTGGCGTCGCAGTCGGTCACCTCGAAGTACGGATGCCATTCCGGGGTCGATCCGGCGTCGAGGTTGGCCTGGGGCAGCTGCATCAGGCCGCCGTGGGCCGCCGCCGGGCCGCCGCCGGCCGGGGTGAGGATCGTGTAGGTGAGTCCCGGGCCCATCGGCACGTCCCGGGTCTGCCAGGAGAAGACCGACCCGTAGAACGCCTTCGCCGCGTTCGCGTCGGTGGTGTAGAGCTCCGTCCTCGCCAGGCTGCCGGGCACCGCGACGCGGTCCAGGCCCTGGGTCCCGCCCGGCTGCCAGACGGCGAAGTCCGCGCCGGCGGGATCGACGAAGGCGGCCGCCCGCCCGAAGGCGAAGACGTCCGCCGGGGCGATCCGGACGCTGCCGCCCGCCTGCTCCACGGCCTTGGCGGTGGCCTCGGCGTCCGGGGTGTGGAAGTACACCCGCCAGGACGCGCCGGCGCCCTCCCCGGTGAGCGGGGCGAGCCCGGCCACCGTCCCGCCGTCCTGCTCGAAGAAGCCGTAGCCGCCCGCCTCGGGGCCGGCGGACCGGTGCTGCCAGCCGAGGACGGCCGAGTAGAAGGCGGCGCTCGCGTCGGTGTCCGGGGTGCCCAGGTCCAGCCAGTTCGGGGCGCCGGGGGCGTAGGTGGTCGTCAGCATGGCGGGGTCCTCCTCGGGCCTCGACCGTCCTTGCCGGCCCGCGCCGGTCACCAGGTCACAGGCAGCGTACGCGGTCCGCGGATCAGGCCCTGGCGCTGGAACTCGACCTCCTCCGGCGGAACGGCCAGCCGGATGCCGGGAAAACGGGCGAGGACCGATCCGATCATGGTCTCGGCCTCCATACGGGCCATGATCGCGGCCATGCAGTGGTGGGGTCCGTGACCGAAGGCCAGGTGGGGGCCGCCCGCGCGGTCGAAGTCCAGGGCGTCGGGGTCGTCGAAGACCGCGGGGTCGCGGTTGGCGGCGACGTAGGCGTTGTAGACGACGTCACCGGCCCGGATCAGCCGGCCGCCGACCTCGACGTCCTCGACGGCGACCCGCGGGATGCCGACGCCGTTGCGGTGCGGGACGTAGCGGAACAGCTCGTCCACCGCCCTGGGGAGCAGCTCCGGCTCGCGGCGCAGCCGGGCCAGCTGCTCGGGGTGGGTGAGCAGCGCGTACATCATCGAGCCGCTGTTGTTGCGGACCGCGTGGCCGCCGCTGACCTGGATGGCGGTGGCCAGGGAGATCGCCTCGTCGTCGCTGATCTCGCCGTCCGCGGTCGCCCGGGCCAGCACCCCGGCGAGGTCCTCGCGGGGCTCCCCGCGCCGGCTCCGCAGCAGTTCGGCGATCCGGGCCCGGGTGGTCCGGGCGGCCTCCCGGGCGCGCTCCTCGGCGTCGGCCCCGGCGGAGAGCAGCGCCTCGCCGGTCGCCGCCCAGCGGTGCCAGTCCTTCTCGTCGACGCCGAGGAAGTCACGGATCACCGCGATCGGGAAGGGGCCGTGCAGATGCTCCATGAGGTCGGCGGGCGGGCCCGCGGCCGCCATGGTGTCGAGGAGTTCGGCGGCCCTGCGCTCCGCCATCGGCCGCAGCCGCTGCATGGCCCGCCCGGTGAAGGCACGGGCGACGACCCGGCGCAGCCGGTTGTGCCCGGGCGGGTCGATGTACTGCAGGCCGGACGTCTGGGAGGCCACGGGCGCCGGGCGCATGCTGGTGATGTCACGGCCGACGACCGCCTCCCGCGAGAAGCGCGGGTCGGAGGTGACGAAGCGGACGTCCTCGTACCGGGTGACCAGCCAGGCCTCGCCCTCGCCGTACGCGAGTCTGATCCGGGTGACCGGCTCCTCGCGCATCACCTCGTCCAGGAACGGGTCCGGGTCGAGCGCGGGCAGATCGCCGACCGGCCAGAACCGCACCGGCGGCGGAGGCGGGATTGGCGACGGGGCGGCGGGCGGGGCCGGGTCGAGGGGCATGGGCACACTCCCTGCGCGTCGGAGGAGTCGGCGTCCTCACGGGAAGTCTGCCTCCCGCCGGAACGGCCCTGCGATTTCTGCTGCGTCATCCGGGGCCGACATGCCACCGGGCCCCCGCCCTGCGAAGGACGGGGGCCCGGCTACGACAGTGGTACGCCGCACGCTGCCGACGGTTCTGTGGATCGGCGGGCGTCGGGCCCGGTCAGCCGCTGCCGACGAACAGCACCATCAGCAGCCACACCACCGGAGCCGTGGGCAGCAGGGAGTCCAGCCGGTCCATGATGCCGCCGTGGCCCGGCAGCAGCGTGCCCATGTCCTTGATGCCCAGGTCCCGCTTGATCATGGACTCGCCGAGGTCGCCGAGCGTGGCGCTGGCCGCGACCGCGAGGCCCAGCAGCAGGCCCTGCCACCAGGTGCCGTCGTCGATCAGGAACTGCATGCACAGCGCGCCCGCGACCATCGCGAACAGCACCGCGCCGACCAGGCCCTCGCGGGTCTTGCCGGGGCTGATGCGCGGCGCGAGCTTGTGGGTGCCGAAGCGCCAGCCGACCGCGTAGGCGCCGGTGTCGCTGACCACCGTGAGGAGCAGGAAGGTCAGCACCCGGAAGGGGCCGTCCTTCGCGGTGAGCATCATCGCGACGAAGGTCGCCAGGAACGGGACGTAGAAGGCCGCGAAGAGTCCCGCCGTGACGTCCCTGAGATAGCCCTCCGGCGGTTCCGTCATCCGCCAGACCAGGACCGCGAGACCGGTGAGTGCGAGAGCGACCCACGCGCCCTCCGCGCCCCGGGCGTAGCCGGCGACCACCATCGCGGCGCCGCCCAGCGCCAGCGGGACCAGGGGTGCCTTGATGCCCTTGCGCTCCTGGAGCCGACTGGTCAGTTCCCACAGGCCCACCACGACGGCGACCGCCACGACACCGACGAAGACGGCCTTGACGACGAACAGGGACGCCACGATCACGACGCCCAGTCCGACGCCGACTCCTATGGCCGCGCCCAGGTCGCGTCCCGCGCTCTTCTTCTGCGGCGCGGGGGCCGGCTGTGGGGCGTCGGGCATGGGCTCCGGATTCTGCGGCGCCGCCGCGTGAGGCAGGGGCTGCGCCGACGGTGTGTCGTGGCGGAACGTCTCGTCTCGGAACAAGGGGCCGCCCGGCCGGGCGGCCCCCCTGTCACCGTCCTGGTCCGAGCCGTACGCGGGTACGTCGTCGGGCACGATGGGCATGGGGCGAGTCTGCTGCGCGTTCTGCGCATCGTACGCGGGACCCGCCGGGGCGACTCCCTGGACATGCCCCTGGTCATAGCCGTGGACGTGGCCCGTGCCGTACCCCTGGCCGGGACCCTGCGCAGGGCCGGCGCCCGTGCCGTACCCCGGGCCGGAGCCGTGGGCCGGGCCGGGGCCGTACCCCGGGCCGGAGCCGTGGGCCGGGCCGGGGCCGTATCCCTGACCGGAGCCGTGGTCGTACCCCTGGCCGGAGCCGTGGTCGTACCCCTGGCCGGTGCCCTGATCGGCCGGTTCCCAGTACCCGGCCGGTGGTCCGGCCTGCCCGGGCTGCGGCCCGGCGTGCGGCGGGGCTCCCCAGGATGAGTCGTTCATCAGACTTCGAGAAGCTCCGCTTCCTTGTGCTTGAGGAGCTCGTCCACCTGTGCGACGTACTTCGCGGTGGTGTCGTCGAGCTCCTTCTCGGCGCGGCGGCCCTCGTCCTCGCCGACCTCGCCGTCCTTGATCAGCTTGTCGATGGCGTCCTTGGCCTTGCGGCGGACGGAGCGGATGGAGACCTTGGAGTCCTCCGCCTTGCCCTTGGCGACCTTGATGTAGTCGCGGCGGCGCTCCTCGGTGAGCTCGGGGAACACCACCCGGATGATGTTGCCGTCGTTGCTCGGGTTGACGCCCAGGTCCGAGTCGCGGATGGCCTGCTCGATGTTGCGCAGGGCCGTCTTGTCGAACGGGGTCACGACCGCCATGCGCGGTTCCGGCACGGAGAACGAGGCCAGCTGGTTGATCGGCGTCGGCGCGCCGTAGTAGTCGGCCACGATCTTGTTGAACATCGCCGGGTGCGCACGGCCGGTGCGGATCGCGGCGAAGTCCTCCTTGGCGACCACGACGGCCTTCTCCATCTTCTCCTCGGCTTCGAGGAGGGTCTCTTCGATCACCACTTGCTCCTGCGTGTCTTGAGTAAGGCCCGGCTGCGGTTCCGTCTGCGGGGCGGCGGCCGGCTGCGTCGCGTCTTCATTCCCCGACGGTTCCCGACCGGCAGGACATTGTCCATCCCCCGGTCAGGGTCCGTCAGGCGGTGCCGGTCAGTCCCGGCTGCCCTGGTCACCCACCAGCGTGCCGATCTTCTCACCCTTGACGGCGCGCGCGATATTGCCCTCCGCCAGCAGCTCGAACACCAGGATCGGCAGCTTGTTGTCGCGGCAGAGCGTGATCGCGGTGGCGTCGGCGACCTTGAGCTCGCGGGTGATGACCTCGCCGTAGCCGAGGGAGTCGAACTTGACGGCGTCGGGGTTGGTCTTGGGGTCGGAGTCGTAGACCCCGTCCACGCCGTTCTTGCCCATGAGCAGCGCCTCGGCGTCGATCTCCAGGGCGCGCTGGGCGGCGGTGGTGTCGGTGGAGAAGTACGGCATGCCCATACCGGCGCCGAAGATGACCACGCGGCCCTTCTCCAGGTGGCGCACGGCGCGCAGCGGGATGTACGGCTCGGCGACCTGCCCCATGGTGATCGCGGTCTGCACCCGGCTGTCGATGCCCTCCTTCTCCAGGAAGTCCTGGAGGGCGAGGCAGTTCATGACGGTGCCGAGCATGCCCATGTAGTCGGAGCGGGCCCGGTCCATGCCGCGCTGCTGGAGCTCGGCGCCGCGGAAGAAGTTGCCGCCGCCGATGACGACGGCGACCTCGGCGCCGTCGCGGACGACGGCCGCGATCTCACGGGCGATCTTGTGCACCACGTCGGGGTCCACGCCCAGGCCGCCGCCACCGGAGAAGGCCTCTCCGGACAGCTTCAGCAGAAACCGGCCGCGCACTTTGCCGTCGTCGCTCTTCTGGGCCTTGGTGGTCATGGAGATCCCGCCTCTTTCACGTGGTGCACATACAAAGAAGACCATTGCCGGTGGGGTCGCTTTTCGCTGCCCATGCGCGGCAATGGCCTCCTCGTCAGATCTGCCGCCGTCCGTCACGTCCCTGGGTGTGGCGGTGTGTACGGACGACTGCTGTCGACCGACCCTATCGGGATTTCCCCGCGGGTCGCGCGTCGATCGCGGTACGGACTCAGATGCCGACCTTGATGCGCGTGAAGCGCTTCAGGGTGACACCGGCCTCGTCCAGGACCTTCTGGACCGACTTCTTGTTGTCCAGCGCGTACGGCTGGCCGAGCAGCGTGGCGTCCTTGAAGAAGCCGTTGAGGCGACCCTCGACGATCTTCGGCAGGGCGGCCTCCGGCTTGCCCTCGGCGCGGGTGGTCTCCTCGGCGACGCGGCGCTCGGTCTCGACGACCTCGGCCGGCACGTCCTCCTTGGCGAGGTACTTCGGCGCGAAGGCGGCGATGTGCTGGGCGACGCCCTTGGCGATCTCGGCGTTCGGCTTGTCGAGCTCGACGAGGACACCGATCTGCGGGGGCAGGTCGGGCATCGTGCGGTGCATGTACGCGGTCACGTAGCCGTCGGCGTACTGCGCGAAGCGGTCCAGGACGATCTTCTCGCCGAGGTTCGCGTTGGCCTCGTCGACGTACGCCTGGACGGTCTTGCCGGGCTCGATCTCGGAGGCGAGCAGGGCCTCCAGGTCCGCCGGGGCGGTCTTGGCGACGTGCTCGGCGATGGTGTTGGCGACGGCCTGGAACCTGTCACCCTTGGCGACGAAGTCCGTCTCGCACTTCAGCTCGACGAGGACGCCGGAGGAGTTGTCGTCGGCGATGATCGAGACCACGGCGCCGTTCTCGGCAGAGCGGCCCTCACGCTTGGCGACGCCCTTCTGGCCCTTGATCCGGAGCGCCTCGACAGCCTTGTCGACGTCGCCCGCGGCCTCGTCCAGGGCCTTCTTGCAGTCCATCATGCCGGCGCCGGTGAGCTCGCGGAGCTTCTTGACGTCAGCGGCGGTGTAGTTCGCCATGAGTCGTTAAGTCTTTCTCGAAGTCGGGAGATCTGCCCGATCCACGAACCACACGTAGATGTGGAGCGCGAATCTATGGGTGAACGGCGGGGGCGTACGGGGTGTCGCCGCCCCCGCCGTCAACGCTGACGGGTCAGGCCTGCTCGGCGTCCGCGGCCGGCGCCTCGGCAGCGGCCTCGGCGGCGGGGGCCTCGGCAGCGGCCTCGGCGGCGGGGGCCTCGGCCTGCTCGGCGTCGGCGACCTTCTCGGTCTCGGCGGAGGTCTGGACCTCGGCGTCGTCCGCCTTCTTCTCGCCCTCGAGCAGGTCGCGCTCCCACTCGGCGAGCGGCTCGCCGGCGGCCTTCTCGCCCTTGTCGCCGGTGGCGACGCGCGAGCGGCTGATGAGGCCCTCGGCGACGGCGTCGGCGATCACGCGGGTGAGCAGGGTGACGGAGCGGATCGCGTCGTCGTTGCCCGGGATCTTGTAGTCGACCTCGTCGGGGTCGCAGTTGGTGTCGAGGATCGCGACGACCGGGATGTTGAGCTTCCGGGCCTCACCGACCGCGATGTGCTCCTTCTTGGTGTCCACGATCCAGACGGCGCTGGGCACCTTCTGCATCTCGCGGATACCACCGAGGGTCTTCTCCAGCTTGGCCTTCTCGCGCGAGAGCACGAGAAGCTCCTTCTTGGTCAGACCGGACGCGGCGACGTCCTCGAAGTCGATCTGCTCGAGCTCCTTGAGGCGCTGCAGACGCTTGTAGACGGTCGAGAAGTTGGTGAGCATGCCGCCCAGCCAGCGCTGGTTGACGTAGGGCATGCCGACGCGGGTGGCCTGCTCGGCGATGGCCTCCTGCGCCTGCTTCTTCGTGCCGACGAACATGACCGTGCCGCCGTGGGCGACGGTCTCCTTGACGAACTCGTAGGCGCGGTCGATGTACGACAGCGACTGGAGCAGGTCGATGATGTAGATGCCGTTGCGCTCGGTGAAGATGAAGCGCTTCATCTTCGGGTTCCAGCGACGGGTCTGGTGACCGAAGTGGACGCCGCTCTCCAGCAGCTCCCGCATCGTGACGACGGCCATGGCCGTATCTCCTTGAATTTCTCGGTTGTGCCGCGGGTGCCGGACGGCTCCCGCGCCTGACGCCCGTGCGCGCTGTGCCACGAAGGACCGAGAAGCGCTGACACCGGCTGGTGAAGGCCGGATGTCGGGGCGTGCGAAGTCGACCCGGTGACCCGGATCGCCAAGGGAAGTGTACGGGACCGGGAGGGCGCCGGGTGACGCCGCTGTCCACAACTCGGGAGTAATCCACAGGTACCGGCCATGATCGGCGTGGGCGGGGGACCGTGTGGCCATGGTGGTCATGCGACGCGCGATGCGATGGATGTGGGCGGCGACGGCGTTGCCGCTGGCCCTGGGAGCGACCGCGGCCCGGGCCCGGGTCGGGGCGGACGGTCCGCCGCCCCCGGCCGGGCCGCCCGTGCCGGCGGTCGCCCGCGCCTGGCCGGTGGGGGTACGGCCACCGGTCCTGCGCGGCTGGGAACCTCCGGCGACGGTGTACGGCCCCGGGCACCGGGGGGTCGATCTGGGCGCGGCCGCGGGCGCGCCGGTACGGGCGGTGGCGGCGGGACGGGTCTCCTACGCGGGGCGGGTGGCGGGGCGGGGCGTGGTGTCGGTGGCCCTGACGGGGACCGACCTGCGCACGACCTACGAGCCGGTGTCGGCGTCGGTGGAGAAGGGGCAGGAGGTGGCGGCGGGGGAAGTGGTGGGGACGGCGGAGCCGGGGGGCGCGCACTGTGGTACTCGCTCGTGTCTGCACTGGGGGCTGCTCAGGGGGGACGCGTATCTGGATCCGTTGCTGCTGTTGCCGCCGTGGTTGTTGAACGCGGGGCCGTCGAGGTTGCTGCCGGTGTTGGGGGTTCCGCTGCCGGAAGGATGAGCCGGGGGTTCGCCGCCGGAGGGGTGGCGGGGTCGGTCGCACGACTGCGGATGCGTGGGGGTTGCTCGCGCAGTTCCCCGCGCCCCTTACGGGGCGCCGCAGTCACGTCGGCTCCAGAGCTGCGGGCAGGCGTGCCGCAGGGCCGCTCGGGTGGGCGGCCGGGGGTCCCTCCCGCCGAAGGCTGGGGGAGGCACTCTGCAAGCGCCGGTGAGCGTCCCCACCCCCGACCTCAGCCCTGCACACCCCGCAAAGCCATGGCGACGGCCGCCTCGGTGATCACTACCGGGTCCTCCGCCGCCCCCAGCTCGATCCGCCGTACCGCGGCGTCCACGACACCCTGTACCAGCATGGCCGCGAGCCGTGGCTGCTCATGCCCGAGCTCCCCGAGCGCCTCCACGATCATCGCGACCAACCCGCCGTGCGCGGCCCGGATCTTCTCGCGTGCCCCCGCGTCCAGCTCGCTCGCCGAGATCGCGACCACCGCCCGGTGCCGCCGGTCCCCGACCAGGGCGAGCTGCTGCCGCACATAGGCCTCGACCTTGCCCTCGGCGGAACCCGCCCGCTCCATCGCCGCCTCGACCTCCGCCGCCCACACGGGGAAGTCGGCCTCGCACAGCTCCTCGACCACGGCGGCCCGGGAACGGAAGTACTCGTAGACGGACGACCGGGCCAGCCCCGTGCGCTCGGCGAGCGCGGGGAAGGTCAGCGCCTCCGTCCCGCCCTCGGACAGGAGGGACCGCGCCGCGTCCAGCAGGGCGGCTCGCTGCATCGACCGGTGCTCGGCCACGGAGGCCGCTCGAATCCTTGGCACGTCGACCACTCTACGGACGCGCCGGGCCGGACGGGAGGCGGCACGTACGGCAAGTCCGGGCGCCCGGCCGCCACGGGGTGCCGAAAACCGCCGCTCAGCGGCCGAAAGCCGCCAGCTTCGCCCGCAGCTGCAGCACCGACTTGGTGTGGATCTGACTCACCCGGCTCTCGGTGACCCCGAGCACGTTCCCGATCTCGGCGAGGGTCAGCCCCTCGTAGTAGTAGAGGGTCACGACGGTCTTCTCCCGCTCGGGCAGCGTGTTGATCGCCCGCGCCAGGAACCGCCGCAGCTCGCGGTCCTCGGCCACCTCGACGGGGTTGTCCGCCGCGGTGTCCTCCAGCGTGTCCATGACGCTCAGGCCGTCGCCGCCCTCGCCGCCGACGTGCAGCAGCTCCTCCAGCGCCACCACGTTGGCCAGCGACAGCTGGCTGAAGACGGCGTGCAGCTCGTCGACCTCGATGCCCAGCTCGGCGGCCACCTCGCCCTCCGAGGGCGTGCGCCGCAGCCGTGCCTCCAGGGTGGCGTAGGCCCGCTCCACGTTCCGCGCCTTCTGCCGGACCGAGCGCGGGATCCAGTCCAGCGCCCGGAGCTCGTCGATCATCGCGCCCCGGATCCGGGTGATCGCGTACGTCTCGAACTTGATCTCCCGGTCGACGTCGAACTTCTCGATCGCGTCGATCAGCCCGAACACCCCGGAGGAGACGAAGTCGGCCTGCTCCACGTTGGGCGGCAGGCCCACGCTCACCCGCCCGGCCACGTACTTGACCAGCGGCGAGTAGTGCAGGATCAGCTGTTCCCGCAGCCGGTCGTCCCCCGTCGCCTTGTACGACCGCCACAGCTCGTCGAGCGTCGAGGGAGCGGGCGGCCGCACGCTGCCACCGTCGCGGGCGGCTGGGGGGATCGCCGCCCGGTCGGACCCGGAGGTGTGCTGGGGCATTCGTCGCCTTGTGCCGTTCTGCCGTGAAGTGCCAGGAAGTGCCGTGTCGTGCCGTGGCGCGAAGTGAGCGGGAAGTGAAGAGCGATGGTCGGGCGAGGTGTCGTTCTCGTGTCGGTCGGCGCGGTCTGCGTCAGGCCTTTCGTGAGCGTAGCGTGACTGAGGAGTCGCGGTGCGCGAACAGTGCGGCTCCACCCCTGCGCGAACCCTCCGTGCGGCGCGCTCCGCCACGCTCGGCGTGTCGCTCTGCGTGATTGGCTTGAAGTGTCAACTCCGGGAATTCCCAAGGGCGTCGGGGGTTCCCCCGGACGGCCGAACACGCTCGGTCAGCACCGGCTCCGACCGGCCCGGACCGAGATCATCGCCTGGCGTGTCAACTTCCAGCCGTCGCCGTGTCGTTCGACGTAACCAAGTGCTCGGAGTTCGTACAGTCTCGCGACGGCCTCGTCCTCGGACGTCTGCGCGCCACGTGCCACCTCTTCGGGTGAGGCGGGCCGGTTGCCGGGCAGGGCGGCCAGGACCTGCCGGGCCGCGGGTTCCAGCAGGTCACGCGGGAGGACGGGGCCGCGTCTGACCGGGGCCAGCTCGCCCATGTCGCCCACGAGCTCGACGACCTCCGCGGCGTCGGTGACCAGGTCGGCCTCCCCCCGGAGCAGTTCGTGCACCCCGGCCGAGAGGCCGCTGGTGGCCGGACCGGGGACGCCCATGGTGAACCGGCCGAGCCGCTGCGCCGCCCGCGCGGTGACCAGCGAGCCGCTGCGGTGGGCCGCCTCCACGACGACGGTGCCTCTGGTGAGCGCCGCGATGACCCGGTTGCGGAGCACGAACCGGCTCGGCGTCGGGTGCTCCCCGGGCGGCAACTCCCCCACCACCAGACCCTGTTCGGCGATCCTGTGGATCAGCTCGGCGTGGCCGCTGGGGTAGGGCCGGTCGACCCCGCAGGCCAGCACCGCGACGGTGGCCCCGCCGGCGCCGAGGGCTCCGCGGTGGGCGGCGCCGTCGACCCCGTAGGCGCCGCCGGACACCACCACCCAGCCGCGCTCGGCGAGTCCCGCGGCGAGGACGGCCGCCATGTGGGCGCCGTACTCGGTGCAGGCCCGCGCCCCGACGACGGCGACGGCCCGCAGCGCCCACATCCGCAGGCTGGGCAGGCCGCGCACCCACAGGCCGAGGGGGCGGGCGTCACCCAGGTCGTCGAGCTGGCTGGGCCACTCGGCGTCGCCGGGACACACGAACCGCGCGCCCGCCTCCCGCGCGGCGGCGAGGTCCGCGCGGGGGTCGGCGCGCGCCGCGCGGGCCAGCAGCCCCGCCCACCGCCTGGCGCCGACACCGGGCAGCGGCTGCCCGTTCTCGCGCAGCCGCGCCGCCACCGCGTGCACGCCCCGTTCCCGCACCCACCGCCCGGCGGTCTCGTCGCCGGGCTCGACGACCCGGGCCAGGAAGACCCGGTCGAGCGGTCCGGTGTCGCTCATGGGGCGATCCCTTCCAGGAGCGCCCCGCGCCGGACGCCGGTGCGCAGCTCCAGGGCCAGGTTGACGTCGTTGGCCGAGGGGCGGTCGCGGCCCGCCAGGTCGGCGAGGGTCCAGGCGACCCGGAGCACCCGGTCCAGGCCGCGGGCGGTGAGCAGGCCCCGGTCGAGGTCCAGCTCGGCCTTGAGCAGCGCGCCCGGCTGGACGTGCCAGCGGGTACGGAGTTCGTGGCCGGGGACCTCGCTGTTGGTGCGCCAGGGCAGCCCTTCGTAGCGGCGGACGGCCCGCTCGCGTGCCGTGCGCACCCGGTCGGCCACGGCGGCGGAGGGCTCGGCGCCGGTGTGGAGCCGCAGCAGCTCCTCCCGGGCGACCGGCTCGACGCTCACCCTGAGGTCGACGCGGTCCATCAGGGGGCCGGAGAGCCGGGCCCGGTACCGCTTGATCGAGGACGGCCGGCACTCGCAGACGTCGCCGGGGGTGCCGTGGCGGCCGCAGGGGCAGGGGTTGGCGGCCAGGACCATGAGGAACCTCGCGGGCATCCGCAGTATCCCGGCGGCCCTGGCGATGACGACGTGGCCGGACTCCAGGGGCTGGCGCAGGGCGTCCAGGACGCTGCTGTGGAACTCGGCGGCCTCGTCCAGGAACAGCACGCCGTGGTGGGCCAGGGAGACCGCTCCGGGGCGTGGCAGGCCCGTTCCGCCGCCGACCAGGGAGGCCATGGTGGCCGAGTGGTGCGGGGCACAGTAGGGCGGCCTGTCGACCAGGGGGTGGCCCGGCGGCAGCATGCCGGCCACCGAGTGGACGGCGGTGACCTCCAGGGACTCCTGGCGGCCCAGCTCGGGCAGCAGCCCCGGCAGCCGCTCGGCCAGCATGGTCTTGCCGGCACCGGGCGGGCCCTTGAAGAAGACGTGGTGGCGCCCGGCCGCCGCCACCTCCAGGGCGGCCCGGGCCACGTGCTGGCCGGCGACGTCCGCGAGGTCGGGTGTGTGGTCGCCGGCGGCCATGCCGGTGCCGAGTCCCATGCCGGGCAGGGCGAGCCCGGCGAGGAACGGGTCGGGGCGGATCTCGCCGGGGGCGGGCTCCTCGTCGGGCACCGGTTCGTCGGTGAGGACCGCGATCAGCTGGCGCAGGCTGCGGACGCCCAGCACGGACACCCCGGGCACCAGCGAGGCCTCCGGCACCGCGTTCTCCGGGACGACCACCTGCTCGTACCCGGCGTCGGCCGCGGCCAGCACGGCGGGCAGGATGCCCCGCACCGGCCGGACCCGGCCGTCCAGGCCCAGCTCCCCGATCATCACGATCTCGGCGAGCACCCGGGGATCGATCCGCTCGGCCGCCCCGAGCACGGCCGCGGCCACCGCGAGGTCGAAGCCGCTGCCGCTCTTCGGCACGGATGCCGGGCTCAGCCCGACGGTGAGCTTCTTCGACGGCCAGGCGGCGCCCGAGTTCACCACCGCCGCCCGGACCCGGTCCCGGCTCTCCGTCAGGCTCTTGTCCGGCAGCCCCACCAGGGTGAACGCCGCCACCCCGGGTTCCAGGTCGGCCTGGACCTCCACCACCACGCCCTCGACGCCCACCAGCGCCACCGAGCAGGTCCGCGCGAACCCCATCTCACCGCACCCCCCGGACGTGCTCGACCACGGGCGCCCCGCGCCGCGGCAGCAGCACGCCGACCACGTCGATGCGGACGCCGCCCGGTGGTGCCCCGCCGTGCGCGTGGATCCAGTGCTCGGCGAGGCCGCGCAGGCGCTGCGCCTTCTCCGGGGAGACCGCGGCCATGGGGTGCTCGAAGACGCCCGCCCGCCGGGTCTTGACCTCGCAGATGACCAGGACGTCGCCGTCCCGTGCCACGATGTCGATCTCGCCCGTCCTGCCGCAGCGCCAGTTGCGCTCCAGGACCGTCAGGCCGGCCTCGGCGAGCCGCCGTGCGGCCAGTGTCTCGCCGTACTTCCCGAGCGCGCTGCGTGCCCGGTTCGTGCGTGCCCGGTTCGTGCGTGCCTGAGTCGTGCGTGCCTGAGTCGTGCGTGCCTGAGTCGTGCGTGCCTGATTCGTTTCCATGCCGGCACCACCTCCGGCGCCAACGGTCAGGCATCCCCCGCCAAGAAGTTGATCTTGGTGGGTGACTCAGCGATTGTGGACAACTCCGTCACCCGTACGGGCCACCTCAGCCGCCCGGAAGCTCCAGGTCGGTCTTGTTCAGCTCCTCGATGTTCACGTCCTTGAACGTGAGGACGCGGACCTGTTTCACGAAACGAGCCGGCCGGTACATGTCCCAGACCCAGGCGTCCGCCATGGACACCTCGAAGAACACCTCGCCCTGGACCGAGTGCACCTGCATCTCGTAGTCGTTGGTGAGGTAGAAGCGCCGCTCGGTCTCGATCACGTATTTGAACAGACCGACGACATCGCGGTACTCCCGGTAGAGCTTCAGCTCCATCTCGGTCTCGTACTTTTCGAGGTCCTCGGCGCTCATGGCATGTTCCCCTTCAGCCGTGCGATCCCACCATTGTGCGCCAGTCCCGCACGCCCCTAGACGATTTCCGTGTCGAGGGTGACGGGCCCGGCGGGGGGACCTTCGTCGAGCAGCCTACGGAACAACTCGGCGAGTCTGGTCGGATACACCGTCTCATGTGCCCGGGTCAGTTCCTGGCACGTCCACCAACGTGCTCCGGCCACACTGCGCCGCTCCAGTTCGGTGAGGGCCGTGGGCTCGGTGACCGTCTGCGTCGTACGGGCCAGGAAATACCACTCGTCCTGGTCCCAGCGGCGGCCCGCGAACGGGAAGGAGCACGTCCGGCGCCACAGCACCGGACCGAGGTCCACGTCGGTGATGCCGGTCTCCTCTGCGAGTTCCCGCAAAGCCGCCTGCTCACGGGTCTCGTCGCCCTCCAGACCGCCACCGGGCGTGAACCACCAGTCGTCGGCCGGGTCGTCGGGCTCGTGGCCGTGCAGAAGCAGGATGCGGTCCTCGGGGTCGAGCAGGACCACCCGGGCCACCTGCCGCAGGCCGCCCTCGGGCGCCTCCGGCAGCGCCTCAGCGGGCACCGGCGGGCTCCGTCCGGGTCCGGGCGCGGGAGCGGCCCAGCAGGTTCGCGACCGGGCCGTAGGCGCCGCCCGCGAGGACCAGCACACCACCGGCGACGATCATGAACTCGATGACGCGCAGCGGGCCAGGCTCGGAGAGCGCGCCCAGGGTCTCGAAGCCGGTCGGGCGCTTGAGCAGGCCCTTCATCGGCCAGATCACGGCGTCCACCCGGGCGGTCACGGCGCCGCGGGCGACCGTGCCCTTCGCGGCGTCGGTGAGGTGGGCGGTGGAGTCCAGCGAGCCCTGGCGCTCGTCACCGAGGAGGAAGAGACGGCCCTTCGGGACGGTCACGGTGGGGAAGCCCTGGAGCTCGGCCTGGCTGCCCGCCGGCAGGTACGGCTCCTGGATCTGCTTGCCGTTGACCGTCAGCCTGCCGTTCGTGCAGCAGGCCACGGTGTCCCCGCCGACCGCGACCACCCGCTTGACGACGTCCGCGTTGGTGACCCAGCTCTTGTCCTTGAAGACGACGACGTCGCCGCGGCGCACCTCGGTGCCGTCGATGCGCTGGCCGAGGACCCGGTCCCCGGCGTCGATCGTCGGCGTCATCGACGTGGTGGGCACGGTGTACGGCCGGTAGACGACCGCCGCCCAGCCGAATCCTCCGAGGAACAGCACGATGCCCAGGGCGACGGCGATCCCGGACAGCCGCTGTCCGAGCCTGCTGCCGGCCTGTGCCGCGCTCGTGCTGGTGCCTGCGCCGTCGCGCGGAGCCGTACGTATCGTGCTGTCGCCCATGAGGCCGCACCCTACCCGGCGGTACCGGGCAGGGGCAGCCCTTCTTCGGCGCCCCTGGCCACAAGCTCCCCAAGGGCTTCACATGGGACGGTCGGCACCGGCATGCGGCAGCCGGTCAGCGCTTGCCCGCGGCGACCCGCTGGTCGAACTTCCGCTCGATGCGGTCGCCCCGGCGGCGGCGCCACACCGCGACCGGGAGGACGGCGGCGACGGCCGCGCCCTGCGGCGCCACCGTGAGGGAGGCCGCGGCGGACGACTGCGTGTTGATTCCGCTCTGGTCGAAGGTGTCCGGGATCGGCAGCGTGCCCCACCGGTTGATCGGCCAGGCCTTGACGATGGCACGGCCGACGACGTCCTTCACCGGGACCATGCCGTGGTGCTTGTCGGACTGGTTGTAGCGCGAGTCCCGGGAGTTCTGGCGGTGGTCGCCCATCACCCAGATGTAGCCCTTGGGCACGTGCACCGTGAACTGGCCGCCCTGGTCGTCGACGCTGCACGGGGTGTTGCCCGGGTACACGTAAGGCTCGTTCAGCGCATGGCCGTTGACCATGAGCGGGCCGCTGCCCTTGCAGGAGACCGTGTCGCCGCCGACGCCGATGACACGCTTGATCAGGTCCCGCTCCTCGGCGGACGGCATCAGGCCGATCCAGCTGAGGAAGGTCTGGATCGCGTTCGGCTGGGCGGTGGGCTCGCCCGCCAGCCAGTCGTCCGGGTCGTGGAAGACGACGACCTCGCCGCGATCCGGCTTGGAGCCGAACCACGGGGTGAGCTTGTCGACCAGGACCCGGTCACCCTGCTGGAGGGTGTTCTGCATCGAGTCCGACGGGATCGAGAACGCCTGCACCAGGAACGTCTTGATCAGCAGCGCCAGCACCAGCGCGATGACGACCAGGATCGGCAGCTCCTTCCAGAAGGAGCGTGGTCTCTTCGGTGCGGGCGCCGCCGAACCGCCCGGGTCCCCGTCCGTGCCCGAGCCGTCACCGCCGGAGTACGGACCCTCTGCCGGGGTGCCGTCTCCGCCGGGCCCGGTGCCGTTCCCGGAGGTCAAGGCGCCGTCTGCGGGGGGGACATTCTCCACGGGGCGCCCGCTGTGCTCCTCGCCGTCGTGTCCCGACCGTGCGCCAACCGCCACATCCCCCACGCCAACTCCTTACTCCGTGCCGCCGCCTGCGCCATCCCCGGCGCAGGCCCACCACTCCCATAACGAGCGGGAGTTCCGCAGGGGTCGGGAGTTGGATGTATCCGTTCGGATCGTCGGAGGCAACCCTATGCGACAGCCGGGGGGCCGCGGTCGACCCCGACCCGGAGTCAGAAACGCTTGCGAAGGTTTTAGGTTCGTCGAGCTTGGTCCAGTGGCCGACGGGCCAGCCGATCATCATGGCGCGGCCCACCACCGAGGTCACGGCCACCGTGCCGCCGTAGTCGGTGTCCTGGTGGGCGCGCGAGTCGGCGGAGTTGCCGCGGTGGTCGCCCATCACCCACAACCGCCCCTTCGGCACGGTGATGTCGAACGCCTGGGCGGAGGGGACGTTTCCCGGATACAGGTAGTCACCCTCGGTCAGCGGTACGCCGTTGACGGTCACCCGGCCCTGCGCGTCACAGCACTTGACGTGATCGCCGCCGACGCCGATGACCCGCTTGATGAGGTCCTTCTCGTTGGCGGAGGGCAGCAGGCCGATGAAGGTGAGCCCCTCCTTGACCTGCTTGACCCCGACCGGGTCGTTCGCCTTGGTGGTCTGCTCGTCCTTCAGCCAGCCGCCCGGGTCGTGGAAGACGACGACGTCGCCGCGGTGCGGCTGCCACCCGAACCAGGGGGTGAACTTGTCCACCAGGACGCGGTCGCCGATCCGGATCGTCTGTTCCATGGAGCCGGACGGGATCACGAAGGCCTGGACGAGGAACGTCTTCAGGACGAGGGCTATCAGGACGGCGACGCCGACCAGCAGCGGTATCTCCCGCACCGCACTGCGCCGTCGCTTGCGCTTGACCTTGCGCTGCAGCTTGCGCCGCTCCGCGCGGGACCGGCCGCCGGACGGGCCGGAGGTGCGCCGGGCGCCGGTGGGCAGCAGGTTGGCGGCCGCGTCGGTCGGCATGCCGCGCGGTCTGCCCCGGTTACCCATGGGAGGCTCCGGCGGCCGGAACGCGCGCGTAGGCGGCGGGACGGGTGAGTCGGGTCCAGTGGGCGTACGGCCAGACGATCCAGTCGGCCCGGCCGATGACGTCCGCGACGGGGATCATGCCGCCACCGGGCGAGCCGAGGTGGTCGCGGGAGTCGCTGGAGTCGCTGCGGTGGTCCCCGAGGACGAAGAGCGTGCCGTCGGGGACCTCGACGTCGAAGGGCACGGTGGAGGGGGTGTCCCCCGGATAGAGGAACGAGGTCTCGTCGACCGGCCGGCCGTTCACTTCGATCCTCCCCTTCTTGTCGCAGCAGACCACCTGGTCTCCTCCCACGCCGACGACGCGTTTGATGTAGTCGGCGTCCCCGAAGTACCCGGAACCGTCGAACACAACGACATCTCCCCGGCGCGGCCCGGCACCGAAACGGTACGCCAACTTATTTACGAGAACGCGGTCCCCGATCCTCAATCCCTGTTCCATGGATCCGCTGGGAATCTGGAATGGTTGCGCCACGAAAGTGTTGAGGACGAGCAAAAACGCCAGGCAGGTGAAGAGGGTGAGGGTGATCCAGCCGCCCGGCAGCCAGTCGCTGACCCGCTCGGCGGCGCGTGCCACCAACGCGAAACGCGACCGGTCCTCCGCGGCCTCTGGTTCGGGGCTGGAGGAGCGGTCGCGCTCCGTGTGCTGTGCTTCGGTGTCCATCGGGGCCAGATGTTATCCGGCGTCGATGAGACTCCTTCTTACCGGCTCGTCCGCCTGCGGCTTCCGGGGGCCGGCACGCGAGATCAGTTCTCGCGCTTCTCCTTGATCTTCGCGGCCTTGCCGCGCAGGTCGCGCAGGTAGTACAGCTTGGCGCGACGCACGTCACCGCGGGTGACGAGCTCGATCTTCTCGACGATCGGGGTGTGCACCGGGAAGGTGCGCTCGACGCCGACGGAGAAGGAGACCTTGCGGACCGTGAAGGTCTCGCGGACACCGCTGCCCTGACGGCGGATCACAACGCCCTTGAACTGCTGCACACGGGAGCGGTTGCCCTCGATGACGCGGACGTGGACGTTGACGGTGTCACCCGGGCGGAAGGCCGGGACGTCGCTGCGCAGCGACGCGGAGTCGACGGTGTCGAGCAGGTGAGACATTTCGTCTGCTTTCCTCGCTGATGCCACAGGTCATCAACGGAAACTAGGTGTTCCATGGGGTTTGCCGTGCGGATCGGGGCGGGCGTCGTGTCCCCCTGTGGCAGGGGCGCACGCCGGACGGACGCACAACAGCGGCCTATTCTTCCACGCCCTGTGGCCTGCGCCAAAATCGGCCGTGGGGTCCGCCCTCCGGGTCCGGGGCCCAGCCCAGGATGGAGAGCATCTCCCGGTCCTTCTTGTCGAAGGCCTTGGGGTCGCAGCGCTCGATCAGGTCGGGCCGGTGGGCGGTGGTCCGCTTCAGGGCCTCGTCCCGGCGCCAGCGCGCGATCTTGCCGTGGTGGCCGCTGAGCAGCACGTCGGGGATGTCCCGGCCGCGCCAGACGGGCGGCTTGGTGTAGACGGGGCCCTCCAGGAGGTTCGCCATGGCGCCGGGCGCGAAGGAGTCGTCGCGGTGCGACTCGGCGTTCCCGAGGACACCGGGCAGCAGCCGGGCCACGGCCTCCGTGATCACCAGCACGGCCGCTTCGCCGCCGGCGAGGACGTAGTCGCCGATGGACACCTCGTAGACCGGCATCCGGGTGGCGTACTCCTCCACGACCCGCCGGTCGATGCCCTCGTAGCGGGCCGGCGTGAAGATCAGCCAGGGGCGCTCGGAGAGCTCGACGGCGAGGTCCTGGGTGAAGGGCCGGCCGCTGGGGGTGGGGACGATCAGGGCGGGGGCGTGCGCCCCGGTCTCGTAGCCGTCGGCGAGGGCGCTGTCGAGGGCGTCGCCCCAGGGCTCGGTCTTCATGACCATGCCGGGCCCGCCGCCGTAGGGCGTGTCGTCGACCGTGTTGTGCCGGTCGTACGTCCAGGCGCGCAGGTCGTGCACGTGGACGCCGAGCTGTCCACGCGCGCGTGCCTTGCCGACCAGCGAGACGTTCAGGGGTTCCAGGTACTCGGGAAAGATCGTGACGACGTCGAGCCTCATGCGTCGTCGTCCCGGGACGAGGCGGTCTCCGCGCGGTCGTCGATCAGGCCGGGCGGCGGCGCGATGACGGCCCGCTGCTCCTCCAGGTCGATCTCGGTGACGATCTCCGACACGAACGGGATCATCACCTCGCTGCCGTCGGGCCGCTCGACGATGAACAGGTCCTGGGAGGGCAGGTGCGAGATCTCGGTGATCCGGCCGACCTCGACGCCGTCCTCGGTGACCACGTCCAGGTCGAGGAGCTGGTGGTCGTAGTACTCGTCCTCGTCCTCGGGCAGTTCCTCCGGGTCGATCTCGGCGATCAGGAGGGTGTTGCGCAGGGCCTCGGCGCCGGTGCGGTCGCTGACGCCCGCGAAGCGCAGGAGCAGGCGGCCGCTGTGCACGCGGCCCGTCTCGATGGTGAGGGGTCCCACGCCGGCGGGATCGGTGGCGAGTACGGCGCCCGGCCCGAGCCTGAGCTCCGGCTCGTCGGTGCGTACCTCGACGGTGACCTCGCCCTTGATGCCGTGGGCGCGGCCGATCCGTGCGACTACGAGCTGCACTGTGCCTGTTCTCCTGTCATCTCCTGCTCGATCTGCTCGATCTGCTTGATCTGCTCGATCTGCCCGAAGCGCTCATACGGCTCGGGCCGGGGACGGCCAGTGGCCCTCCCCGGCCCGAGCCGGTTGCGATGAAGCGTCAGCGGACGTGGTCCACGTCGACGAGGTCGACGCGGACTCCGCGACCGCCGATGGCGCCCACGACGGTACGCAGGGCACGCGCGGTGCGGCCGTTGCGGCCGATCACCTTGCCGAGGTCGTCGGGGTGCACCCGGACCTCCAGCACGCGCCCGCGGCGCAGGTCGCGCGAGGCGACCTGCACATCGTCAGGGTTGTCGACGATGCCCTTCACGAGGTGCTCAAGCGCCTCTTCGAGCATGCTGCTCAGGCCTCGGTCGACTCGGACTCAGCCGCGGCCTCGTCCTTCTTCTCAGCCTTCTTCTTCTGGGTGATCGCCTCACCCTTGCCCTCGTCGTCACCGCCGAGCGCCTCGAACGACGGACGCGTGGCCTTCGGAGCGGCCACGAGCAGCGGCGCCGGGGCGGGCTCGCCCTTGAACTTCTGCCAGTCGCCGGTCTTCTTCAGGATGGCGAGCACGGGCTCGGTCGGCTGGGCGCCGACGCCGAGCCAGTACGCCACGCGGTCGGCGTCCACCTCGATGACCGACGGGTTGTAGGTCGGGTGGTACTTGCCGATCTCCTCGATCGCACGGCCGTCACGGCGGGTGCGGGAGTCGGCGACGACGATGCGGTAGTGAGGCGAACGGATCTTGCCCAGACGCTTCAGCTTGATCTTGACTGCCACGGGAGTGGGTTCTCCTGGATTTGACGTGGTTGGGCACGGCGAGACTGCCGCGTGGGGTTGCGGTACCCGAGTGCCCGATGGACGCGTCAGCCGGAGGAGAGAGGGGTCCTGTGCGGCTGTCGAGTACAGCTAGCCATTGTGCCATACCCCGCGGGTCGCTTTGGGCCGACGGTCGTGGCAGGGGCTCCTGGGCATGCCGGAGGCGCACCCGGCGTGGAGGTGAGGTCACGTCGGGTGCGATGACCGGCGCTGTGAGGTTGTTGCCGTCCGCGCCCATCCGTGCCGCCCCAGCAGCACGACTGCCCGCGGGGGGACGGGATGCCTGCGGTCCGTGGGCCGGTGGCGGAGCAATGGCTACGGCTGCCACGAGCAGCCGTCCCTTATGCCGCGCCGACGACCTCCGGGATGCGGAACGGCTTGCCGCAGCCGCCGCAGACGATGGGCGCCTGCGCCAGGACCGACGGAACCACCCGGACGTTGCGGCCGCAGTCGCACACCGCCTTGACACGGACGCCGCCGCCGGACGAGCCGTGGCGGGCGGCCGGGCCGCGGAAGGTACGGGAGGTGTCGGCGGACGTGGCCACCGTGTGCGCCTTCAGAGCGCGCTGCAGTCTCTCGATGGTGGGACGGTAGCGTCGCTTCGCCTCGGGGTTGAGCGTGACCAGCGAGAAGCCGCTGCTGGGATGCGGCTCGTCGGGGTGGTCCAGGCCCAGCTCCTCGGCGATCGCGAGGAATCGGCGGTTGTGGTAGCGGCCGGCCCGGGAGGTGTCGCGGACTCCCCTGGAGGCGGCGATGCCGTGGACTGCCTCATGGAGCAGCCGTTCGAAGGAGAGCTCGTGACCGCACGCGGACGACGACTCCCCGATCAGGGACTCTGGCGCGGCAAGGTCCGGCAGCTCGGGGTGGTACCGCTGAATGTCGGCCCACGCCTCTGCCAGCTCTGCGGCGAGAACAGGTGGTGTCTGTGTCGTGCTCACGTAATGAGAACGAGCGGGAGGGCCCCTGTGTTCCTATTCCGGGGCATCCCAAATAATTTGCACGTACCCGTCAGTTGCCGCTGATGCGTGGAGACGAGCACGGGTGCGCTGATCTGCGGAGAAGCCTCACAGCTCATACCAAGCCGGTGCGTAGTCTGACGTACGACCCGCCACGTACCCCTGGTCCGGACACCCGCACGGCGAAGTCCGGTGGATGCGCAAGAGGCGTTTCGGTCGCTCTCGTGGCCTGGTCTCATCCAGGTCAGCGTCCGCGGCGGCCCTGACGTTACTCACAGCCCGTCGTCATCCGGCACCGCCCCGGCTCCGGCGCCCTGACACGTACCGCCGCCGTGCCCGCCGACCATGGCCGGAACCGCCGTGTCGTGGGTCCGATGGTAGAGCCCCACGTTGCCGGGATGTGAAATCTCGCCACAGTCACAGCCCACGTACAAGCGGGGACCCGCGACCTCTGGACGCCATCGCGAGCCCGGAGTTATGTGGCATAGGTGGGAAGTGCGAGCGCACGGCACGGGGGCCACGGAATCGGTCAGTGCGTAACTCTCGGCGGATTGGGGCGCTTACCTATGACACCTACGCTCGTGCGGCACCACCTGTCCCACGTGGACTCACCACCCCGTGTGGACCTGGGCGCACGCGCGCGTGACTGGTCCGAGATCCAGGAGCGGATGCTGGTGCCGCTCTACGAGACCGTCCACGAGCGACTCGAAGTGGGCCCGGCCACCCGGCTGCTCGGCCTGCGCTGCGGTTCCGGTCTCGCCCTGCTGATGGCGGCGAGCAGAGGGGCCGCGGTCACCGGAGTCGACTCCTCCCCCGAGCGGCTCGCCCTCGCCCGTGAACGTCTGCTGCCCGACCCGGTCCCGGGCGCACGCGCGCGTGGCCGTGCCGCCCGGATCGTCGAGGGCACGCCCCGGAGGGCGGCGGCCGCGCAGGCACCGGGGTACAACCTGATCACCGCGTTCGACCCGATCGGCTGCCTGGCCGGCGACGCCGAACGGCTCGGTGAGCTGCTGGCCGAGGCGACCCCCCTGGCGGAGCACGGCGCGGCCGTGGTGCTGAGCGGCTGGGGTCCGCCGGAGCGCTGCGCGACCTCGTCCGTGCTGCGGGTGGCGGCGAAGTTGGCCGATCCTTTGCGGCGCGCGGGAAGCTGGCGGCCGGCGAGCCGGGACGATCTGGAGGAGGTCGCCCAGCGGGCGGGCCTGCGCATCGACGGGTCCGGGCGGGTCTCCTGCCCGTTCGGGTACGCCGACGCGGACAGCGCGGTGCGGGGGCTGTTGTCGACCGGGCTGTTCGACGCGGGGATCGCGGCGGCCGACGAGGAGCGGGTCGGCAAGGAGCTGGCCGAGGCGCTTCATCCGCACCAGCGTGCGGACGGCACGGTGTGGATGCCTAATGTGTTCCGGTACCTGATCGCGCGGGTTCGCTGACGCTGGGTCTCGGCCGCCGTCTTCGGCTGCAGCGCCGTGGGGGCTGGTCGCGCGGTTCCTCCCCCAGCCTTCGGCCGGGGGTACCCCCAGCTCCCCTTCGGGGCGCTCGGCGCTGGGGCACTCACATGCGAGACGGTCGCTGGGGCGATCAGGCCTCGTCCGCGTCCTTGGTCAGTCTGGTGATCCCCGCGATGCGGTACGCGTCTGCCTCCTCCAGGGTCTCGTTCTCCAGGAGGGCCTGGGCCAGGGCGTCGAGCTGACCCCGGTGGTCCCGGAGCTTGCGGCGGGCCTCGTCGTAGCACTCGTCGACGATGCGGCGCATCTCGGTGTCGATCACGTCGAGGGTCTGGGGCGCCGCGGCGAGGCCGTAGGCCTGCTGGGCGTCGCCGGGGAGGGCGGAGAGGCGCCCGACCTCCTCGCTCATGCCCCAGCGGGAGACCATCCCGCGCGCGATGCTCGTGACCTGTTCCAGGTCGCTCTCCGAGCCGGTGGTGATCACGCCGTAGACGACCTGCTCGGCCGCCATGCCGCCGAGGGCGCCGATGATGCGGCCGCGCAGGTACTCCTCGGTGTACGCGTACTTGTCGGCGTCCGGCGTGGAGAGCGTGACGCCGAGGGCGCGGCCGCGCGGCACGATGGTGATCTTGCGGACCGGGTCGGCGCCGGGCTGGAGCATGCCGAGCAGGGCGTGGCCGCTCTCGTGGTAGGCGGTCCTGCGCCGCTCCTCCTCGGGCATCACCAGCGGGCGTTCGGCGCCGAGCTGGACCTTCTCCAGGGCCTCGGAGAGGTCGGACTGGGTGACCTTGTCCTGTTTGCGCTTGACGGCGAGGAGGGCGGCCTCGTTGGCGAGGTTGGCCAGTTCGGCGCCGGTCATGCCCGGGGTCGTACGGGCGACCTGGGCGAGGTCGACGCCCTCGGCGAGCGGGATCCGGCGGGTGTGGATCTGCAGGATGGCCTCGCGGCCGGTGCGGTCGGGGGGCGAGACCTGGACGACCCGGTCGAAGCGGCCGGGCCGGGTGAGGGCGGGGTCGAGGATGTCGGCGCGGTTGGTGGCGGCGATGACGATGACGCCCTCGGAGCCGGAGAAGCCGTCCATCTCGGTGAGGATCTGGTTGAGGGTCTGCTCGCGCTCGTCGTGGCCGCCCATGGAGGCGCCGCCGCCGCGGGCCCGGCCGATGGTGTCGATCTCGTCGATGAAGATGATGGACGGGGCGACCTTGCGGGCCTCGGCGAACAGTTCGCGCACGCGGGAGGCGCCGACGCCGACGATCATCTCGATGAACTCGGAGGCGGACGCCGAGAAGAACGGCACCCCCGCCTCGCCGGCGACGGCCCGCGCGAGCAGGGTCTTGCCGGTGCCGGGCGGGCCGGCGAGGAGCACGCCCCGCGGCATCTTGGCGCCCATCCTGCGGTAGGCGTCGGGGTTCTTCAGGAAGTCGACGACGTCGTTGAGCTCGCCCTCGACCTCGTCGATGCCGGCCACGTCCTCGAAGGTGGTGCGCTGCTGTCCGGGCTCCAGTTCGACCGGCTTGGGCGGCGCCTTGCGGCCCAGCATGCCGCCCGCGCCGCCGAGGCCCGCGCTCATCCGGCGGGCGATGAAGACCCACACCGCGACGAGGATGATGATCGGTGCCAGCGAGATCAGCAGATTGGCGAGAAAGCTGCGGTGCTGGACGACCGGTTCCGCGGTGACCGTCACGTTGTGCTTGGTCAGGCTGGTCCAGAGGTCGTCACCGGCGAAGGAGGGCCGCTCGGTGTTGAACTTGGTGTAGTTCCCGCCGGCCTCGGGGTTCTTCTGCTCCTTCTTGAGCTGCCCCTGGATCGAGTCGCCCTTGGCGTAGATCTTCTCGACGTTGCCGTCGTTGACCTGCTTGCTGAACTCGGTGTACGAAATCGTCGGCTCGTTCTCCTGGTCGAAGTAGGACAGCACCAGGTTGGCCAGCAGGTACACCACCAGGGCGGTGACGATCAGCCGCCACCAGCCGCCGTGCATCTTCCGCCCGCCGTTCGGCGGCTTGGGCGGCTCCTCGGGAGCGCCCTCCGTACGCCAGGGCTGGTCGGGTGACTTGCGCGGCGGCGCGGGGTTGGTCATATGCGGACCGTACGACACGGACCAACCCCTGGCACCCGCACAGGTGAACTCAGCCCATGAACTTCTTGAACTCGTCCGGCAGCTCGAAGTCCTGGGCGCCCTGCTGCGGGAGTCCGAGGGCGCCGCCCTGTGCGGCGGCCTCGCGGCGCGCGGCCTCCTCGAGCTCCTGCTGCTTGCGCTTCATCGGGTTGCCGGAACGCTGCTTGCCCTTGGCCTGCTTCGGCTGCTTCTTCTGCCGGCCGGGGCCGCCGCCCATGCCCGGGATCCCCGGCATGCCCGGCATGCCGCCGCCCTGGGCCATGCGGGACATCATCTTGCGGGCCTCGAAGAACCGCTCGACCAGGTTCTTCACGGCGCTGACCTCGACACCGGAACCCTTGGCGATACGGGCGCGGCGCGAGCCGTTGATGATCGTCGGTTCCTGGCGCTCGGCCGGGGTCATCGACTTGATGATCGCGGCGGTGCGGTCGACGTCCCGCTCGTCGAGGTTGCTGATCTGGTCCTTGATCTGGCCCATGCCGGGCAGCATCCCGAGCAGCTTGCTGATGCTGCCCATCTTCCTGACCTGTTCCATCTGGGCCAGGAAGTCGTCCAGGGTGAAGTCCTGGCCCTTCTTGGACGCCAGCTTGGAGGCCATCTTCTCGGCCTCTTCCTGGTCGAACACCTTCCCGGCCTGCTCGAGCAGGGTGAGCAGGTCACCCTGGTCGAGGATGCGGGAGGCCATCCGGTCCGGGTGGAAGGCGTCGAAGTCGTCGAGCTTCTCACCGCTCGACGCGAACATGATCGGCTTGCCGGTGACCTGGCGGATCGACAGCGCGGCACCGCCACGGGCGTCACCGTCGAGCTTGGACAGGACGACACCGTCGAAGCCGACGCCGTCGCGGAAGGCCTCGGCGGTGGTGACGGCGTCCTGGCCGATCATGGCGTCGACGACGAAGAGGATCTCGTCGGGCGAGACGGCGTCCCGGATGTCGGCCGCCTGCTGCATCAGCTCCTGGTCGATGCCGAGCCGGCCGGCGGTGTCCACGATCACGATGTCGTGGACCTTGGACTTCGCGAACTCGACGGAGTCCTTGGCGACCTTGACCGGGTCGCCGACGCCGTTGCCCGGCTCGGGCGCGTAGACGGCGACACCGGCGCGCTCGGCGACCACGCTCAGCTGGTTGACGGCGTTGGGGCGCTGGAGGTCGGCGGCGACGAGGACGGGCGAATGGCCCTGTTCCTTCAGCCAGCGGCCGAGCTTGCCCGCCAGGGTGGTCTTACCGGCACCCTGGAGACCCGCGAGCATGATCACGGTGGGCGGCTGCTTGGCGAACCGCAGGCGACGGGTCTCGCCGCCGAGGATCGTGACCAGCTCGTCCTTCACGATCAGCAGGACCTGCTGGGCCGGGTTCATCGAACGCGAGACCTCGGCGCCGAGCGCCCGCTCCTTGACGTTCTTGATGAAGGCACGGACGACCGGGAGGGCCACATCGGCTTCGAGCAGCGCGATGCGGATCTCCCGCGCCACGGCGTCGATGTCGGCTTCGCTCAGACGCCCTTTGCCGCGCAGGTTCTTGAAGGTCGCTGAAAGGCGGTCGGAGAGAGTGTCGAACACGGCGGCGTCGGTCCTCGGAGTCGGGGTCGGTGAGCGTCTTCCAGGGTATCCGGCCGCGCAAGGAAGTGGTCCCCGCCGTGCACGCCCGTGCGATCAGCCCCTCAGGGTCTCCTCCAGTTTGCGCGCCACGGAGGCCGCCTCCTCCGCCGGCAGCGGCGCGTGGTCGGTGCCGGTGACGTAGAAGGCGTCGACGGCGTTCGAGCCGAGCGTGCTGACGTGTGCGCTGCGCACCCGCACCTCGGCGTCCTCCAGGGCCCGCCCGATCCGGAACAGCAGGCCTGGGGCGTCCTGGGCACGCACCTCGAACACGGTGGCGTGCCGGGAGGCCGCCGAGGCCACCGTCACGCGCGGCGGCGGGGCCACCCAGCCCCGGCGCCTCGGGTAGGCGGCGTCCCGCTCCGCGAGGCGGCCCGCGATGTCCAGGGAGCCGTCCAGCGCCCGGACGAGGTCGGCCCGCAGGCGGGCGGCCTGCGGCAGGGAGCCGTACTCGGCCGCGACCCGCCAGTCGAGCAGCAGGACCGTGCCGTCGTCGACGTCGTCGGGGAGCCGGACGGCGCGCAGCTCGGCGGTGCGGACCGTGAGGCGGTGCACGGCCAGCACGCCGGAGACGGCCGGGAGCACGCCCGGCTGGTCGGGTACGGCGATGAGCAGCTCGACGCCGAGCGGTTCGGGGTCGCCGGCGGGCTCCTCGTCGGTGGCGGCCGGCTCGGTCTGGGCGCGCAGGGCGAGGACCGGGGCCCCGGTGCGGAAGGCCTCGATGGCCAGCCGCTCCTGTTCGGCGGTGGGCGCGCCGGGCTCGGGCTCGTCGGCGAGGTCCCCGGCGAGGACCGCCGAGACCCGCTTCACCAGGTCGGCGACGAGGGAGCCGCGCCAGGAGGACCAGGCCGCCGGGCCGGTGGCGAGCGCATCGGCCTCGGTGAGGGCGTGCAGCAGCTCCAGGGTGCCCTGGGTGCCGACCGCGTCGGCGACCAGGCGGACCGTGGCCGGGTCGTCCAGGTCGCGCCGGGTGGCGGTCTCGATGAGCAGCAGGTGGTGGCGGACGAGCGTGGACAGGACCGCCACGTCGGCGCGGTCGAAGCCGATCCTGGCCGCCACGTCCTTGACGATGATCTCACCGGCCACCGAGTGGTCGCCGGGCCAGCCCTTGCCGATGTCGTGCAGCAGGGCAGCGACCAGCAGGAGGTCGGGGCGGTGGACGCGGCGGGTGAACTCGGAGGCGCGGACGGCGGTCTCGATGAGGTGCCGGTCGACGGTCCAGACGTGCACGGCGTTGCGCTGCGGGCGGCACCGGACCCGCTCCCAGTCGGGCAGCAGGCGGGTGATCAGGCCCTCGGCCTCCAGCGCCTCCCAGACCTCGACGGTGGGGCGGCCGGAGCCGAGCAGGGTGACCAACTGCTCGCGGGCCTCGGCGGGCCAGGGCGTGGGCAGGGGGCGGGCGGTGGCGGCCATGCGCCGTACGGCGTGCAGGGAGAGCGGGAGGCCGGCCTGGGCGGCGGCGGCCGCGGCGCGCAGCGGGAGCACGGGGTCGCGTTCGGGGCGGGCGGCGCGGGCGAGCACCACCTCGCCGTCCTGCTCCACCACGCCCTCGGCGAGCGGGGAGCGTTCGGCGACGGGCTTGCCGCCGCCCAGCATGGCGCGCAGCCGGGGCCGGACGGCACGTGAGCGCAGCACCCGCCCCACCTCGCGCCAGGTGACGTCACTGGCGTACGAAATGACGCGCGCGGACTCGTAGACCTGGCGCAGCAGGGTGTCGGCGTCGAGGAGGTCCAGTTCGGCGGCGACCTGGTCCTGCTCCTGGAGCGCGAGGCGGTCGGTGGCGCGGCCCGTGGTCAGATGCAGGGCGTCGCGGACGTCCAGGAGGCGCCTGCGGGCGTCGGCGAGGCCCTCGCGGGGGGCGTCGGCCAGCCATGAGGCGGCGACGGCGCGCAGGGCGGTGGCGTCCCGGAGGCCGCCGCGGGCCTCCTTCAGGTCGGGTTCCAGGAGGTACTGGAGTTCGCCCTGGCGTTCGGCGCGCTCGATGCAGAGTTCCTGGAGCTCGGGGAGTCGCTTGGGCGCCTGGTTGCGCCAGTCCGCGAGGATCGCGGTGCGCAGGGCGGAGGTCAGGCCGAGGTCGCCGGCGATGTGGCGGGCGTCGAGGAGGCCGAGCTGGACCTTGAGGTCCTCGCCGGCGGTCCTGCGGGCCTCGGCGGGGGTGCGTACGGAGTGGTCGAGGGCCAGGCCGAGGTCCCAGACCGGGTACCAGAGCCGGTCGGCGACGGCGGCCACCGCTCCGGTGTCGGTGCCGTCGTGCAGCAGCAGGAGGTCGAGGTCGCTGCGCGGGGAGAGTTCGGCGCGGCCGTAGCCGCCGACGGCGACCAGCGAGACGCCGCCCCTGATGCCCTCGGCCGCCGCCGCGAACAGCCCGGTCAGCCATTCGTCGGTCAGCTCGGCGAGGGCGGTACGGCGCGGCGGCCCGGACCGCGCCCCCTCGGTGAGGAGGCGCAGCCGGGCCGCCGCGTAGCCGCTGGGTCCCGTGTTCTCCGCGTCGTTCCGAACTTCCGTACCCGTCACCCAGCGACTCCTGCCTGTATTCAGATGGTCCTGTTCTACAGTGCGTCCGGTCCGCGCTCGCCGGTGCGGACCCGTACGGCGGTCTCGACCGGGAGCGACCAGACCTTGCCGTCACCGATCTTGCCGGTGCGGGCGGCCTTGACGATGACGTCGATCAGCTGCTCGGCGTCCTCGTCCTCGGCCAGCACCTCGATGCGGATCTTGGGCACCAGGTCGACCGTGTACTCGGCACCACGGTAGACCTCGGTGTGGCCGCGCTGCCGACCGTAGCCGCTGGCCTCGGTGACCGTGAGGCCGTGGACGCCGAAGGCCTGCAGGGCCTCCTTGATCTCGTCGAGCCGGTGCGGCTTCACGACGGCGGTGATGAGCCTCATGCGTCCACCTTCTTGCTCGTCCCGGCCAGGGCCGCGGCGGAGACGGAGCCGATGACACCGCCGCCCGTGCCGCTGAAGTCGTATGCAGTCTCGGCGTGTTCGGCCTGGTCGATGCCGGAGACCTCCTCGTCCTCGGTGACCCGCATGCCGAGGGTCTTGTCGAGGAGGAAGGCGAGGACCGCGGAGGCGACCAGGGAGTAGCCGAGGACCGCGCCGACACCGGCGAACTGCTTCCACAGCTGGGTGAAGGAGTGGTCGCCGTAGAAGACGCCGGTCGCGGTGGACTGGCCCTTGCCGGTGGCGAAGAAGCCGATGAGCAGGGAGCCGATGATGCCGCCGACCATGTGGACGCCGACCACGTCGAGGGAGTCGTCGTAGCCGAACTTGAACTTCAGGCCGACGGCCGCGGCGCAGGCGACACCGGCGATGGCGCCGACGGCGATCGCGCCGAGCGGGGAGACCGCACCGCCGGACGGGGTGATCGCGACCAGACCGGCGACCGCACCGGAGGCGGCGCCCAGGGTGGTGAACGCGCCGTGCCGGATCTTCTCGTAGGCGAGCCAGGCGAGCATGGCGGCGGCGGTGGCGACCTGCGTGTTGACGAACATCAGCGCGCCGACGCCGTCGTCGTTGCCGAGCCAGGAGCCGGCGTTGAAGCCGAACCAGCCGAACCACAGCAGACCGGCGCCGAGCATGACCAGCGGGAGGCTGTGCGGGCGCATCGGGTCCTTCTTGAAGCCGACGCGCTTGCCGATGACCAGGATGACGCCGAGGGCGCCGGCACCGGCGTTGATGTGGACCGCGGTACCACCGGCGAAGTCGATCACGCCGAGCTTGTAGGCCCAGCCGTCGGCGCCCCAGACCCAGTGGGCGACCGGGACGTAGACGATCGTCAGCCACAGGGCGACGAAGAGCGCCCAGGCCGAGAACTTGACGCGGTCGGCGATGGCACCGCTTATCAGGGCCGGGGTGATGACCGCGAACATCATCTGGAAGACCATGAAGACGAAGATCGGGATCGTGTAGCCGTCCCAGAGCTCCGTCAGGCCGACGTTGCTCATGCCCAGCCAGTCGGAGTTGAAGCCGATGAAGCCGTTGCTGGAGCCGAAGGCCAGGGAGAAGCCGTAGAGCACCCACAGGATCGTGACGATCCCGATGCTGACGAAACTCATCATCAGCATGTTCAGGGTGCTCTTCACGCGGACCATGCCGCCGTAGAAGAAGGCGAGACCCGGCGTCATGAGGAGCACCAGGGCGGAGCAGATGAGCATGAAGCCTGTGTTCGCGGAGGACAGCTTGGGTGCCTCCGCGGCAAGCGTGATGGCGGCTGGTGCCATCGGCGTCTCCTCGTCGGTTGTACGGCCCCGTGCGGGTCGGAGCGTGAGCGGTCCGGTCAAGCGGGGGGTGGGCCGGTTATGCGCCATGAGATTGACGCAGCGCGGTTTCCGTCGTTGCCCCTCGTTGTTTCGCCGGAGTGACGAAGGCGCCTGGCGTGTTACGGGTGGATGAATTGCAAGATGTCCCGCTGCGGGATCGTTATCGTGGCGCAACCTTCTCGCAGAGGAAAGAACCGGCCGCGGTCGGCCGTCCGATGACCTGGCATGGGGGAGCCGAGTCGGGCAGTTCGGGAGGGCCGGCCGCGGCCGGGGTCTGGGAAGTGCCGGGGTTCAGACCGCCTCGGCGGTCTCCGGGAGGTTGGCGGCGAGCTGTTCGGTGAGGTCGACGACGGCCGCGAGGCCGCCGTAGTCGCGGACAGCCGTGTCGACCGTCTTTCGAATACGAGTGTTGACGCGCTCGGAGCGCACCTTCTTGGCGATGCCCATCGCCTGGGAGGCCAGAACCGTGCTCTGCTCGGGCTCGCCGCGCAGCAGGTGCACGGTGGCCATGCCGATGAGGTTGAGCGCGTACGAGCGCTGGTGCTCGGCGTCCTTGGCGAACAGTTCGACGGCCTTGCGCATCAGCGGCTCGGCCAGCGAGGCATAGGTGGGGCTGCGGCCGGCGACGTAGGCCAGGTCGCGGAAGGAGTGGCTGTTCTCGCCGTAGAGCTCGGCCTCGGAGAAGAAGCGGATCCAGTCGGGGTCCGGCTCGTCCCACTCGCCGGCCTCGGCGAAGGTGTCCTCGGCCATCCGGACCGCGCGCTTGCACTTGCCCGGCTGGCCCATGTTGGCGTAGGCGCGGGCCTCCATCGCATACAGCATCGCCTGGGTGCGCGGGCTCGCGCAGTCGCGGCTGCCGTACTGGGCGAGGTGGATCAGCTCCAGGGCGTCGTCGGGCCGGCCGAGGTGGATCATCTGGCGGCTCATGCTGGACAGGACGTACGAGCCGAGCGGCTTGTCACCGGCCTCCTTGGCCGCGTGCAGGGCGAGTACGAAGTACTTCTGGGCGGTGGGCTGGAGACCCACGTCGTACGACATCCAGCCGGCCAGCTCGGCGAGTTCGGCCGCGACCTTGAAGAGCTTGCGGGCGGTGGCCTCGGGCTGGGGCTCCTGGAGGAGGTCGGTGACCTCGTGCAGCTGGCCGACGACCGCCTTGCGGCGCAGGCCGCCGCCGCACTGGGCGTCCCACTGACGGAACATCTCCGTGGTGGACTCCAGGAGGGCCAGCTCGGGCCGGGAGATGCGGCCGGGGCGTCGGGGGTCGGCGGACGGCTCGGAGGTCTGCTGCGGGCCGCCCGGCGAGGGGACCAGCCAGCGCTGCATGGGCTCGATGAGGGACGGGCCCGCAGACAGCACCAGCGAGGTTCCGAGGAAGCCGCGCCGCGCCAGCATCAGGTCGCTGCGCGAGAACTCGCTGAGCAGGGCCACCGTCTGCGGGCCCGTCCAGGGCAGGTCGACGCCGGTCGCGGAGGGTGACTGACGGGCGGCCCGCAGCCCGAGGTCCTCGACCGAGACGACGCAGCCGAACCGCTCGGAGAACAGCTCGGAGAGGATCCGGGGGATCGGCTCGCGCGGGTTCTCCCCGTCCAGCCAGCGGCGCACCCTGGACGTGTCCGTGGAGATGTGGTTGGCGCCCAACTGACGTGCTCTGCGGTTCACCTGCCGCGCCAGCTCGCCCTTCGACCAGCCGCTGCGCACGAACCACGAGTTGAGCAGCTCGTTGGGGCGCTTGTCGGTGCTGGTCGCGGTCGCCCCGCTTCCGCCGTTGCCGCCCACTGGAACGCCCCCATCCCTGAGACCACTTGATGCCGGATGCGCCAAGCCCTATCAGAATGCCGGTAAATACGGCTGCCCGTCCGGTAGTTCTCACCCTTCGAACGGGATCCCGAGTTGCCTCCGGCATACCCACGAGTGCAAGTGCCCCCAGGCCTCGTGCACTCAAAGTAATCCTACGATCACTGCTCCAGCCACGGCGATCCCGGAAACGCCACCATTCGCCACCCCTTCGAATGAACTCACGATGCCCTTGGCGCGATTCACTTGACATAGGACGGCCGGGAGTAGGCGGAGCGGTGCACGCGGGGGCGCATGTCCCCAGGTGCACCACCCGGGGAGCTTCAAAGCGCTGCCATGACCTTGCGAGCCGCAGGGAAAGCGGAGCCGTAGCGTCACGTTCCGTTTCCGTCCCGTTCCGTGTCGTAACCACCGGCGCGCCGGACCCGTTGGAGGGGGCATGGGCTTCACGATCGGCGGCATTCGCGAGATCCGCTCCGGCACACGCCGGCGAGGTCGTTCATCGGACTGCACCGCCGTCGCCGAGTTCACCGGACTGTGGGGCTGGGACGTGGTGCCCGGCGCCCGGGCCGCGGCCGGGGCATGCTCCTGCGGCCGGGCCGGCTGTCCCGCGCCGGGAGCGCATCCACTGGACTTCGCACCCCAGGTGCCCGCGGGCGCCACGCTCGACGAGGTCACCAAGGCCTGGGGCGAGTTCCCGGGCGCCGCGGTGATGCTCCCGGTCGGCCGCGCGTTCGACGTGATCGAGGTGGCCGAACCGGCCGGACGCCGCGCCCTGGTCCGCCTGGAGCGCATGGGCCTGCCGCTCGGCCCGGTCACCGCCACCCCGGACGGCCGCGCCCACTTCCTGGTCGCCCCCGGCGCCGCCGCCGAACTCCCCGCGCTGCTGTACCGCATGGGCTGGGACGACCCGACATCCCTGGACCTGCGCGGCCTCGGCACGGGCACGTACGTCACCGCCCCGCCCTCCGACCGGGGCGGCCTGGGCCCGGTGCGCTGGCTGTGCCCGCCGGCGCTGGACTCGGCGACCAGGCTCCCGGCGGCGCGGCTGCTGCTGGGCACCCTGGCCTACGTGGCGCACCGGTCGCGGGCATAACCGCGGAGGTCAGCCGGTACGCCGAAGCGCCCGCCCCCGGCCGTGTCTCGGGGATCGGGCGCTTCTCCGCGCTCTCGGGTGGGTGAATTGACCCGGGTCACTCCCCGATAAGGGCGTCAACGAACGCCTCCGGCTCGAACGGCGCCAGGTCGTCCGCGCCCTCGCCCAGGCCGATGAGCTTCACGGGGACGCCCAGCTCGCGCTGGACCGCGATCACGATGCCGCCCTTGGCGGTGCCGTCCAGCTTGGTGAGGACGATGCCGGTGATGTCGACGACCTCGGCGAAGACCCGGGCCTGGACGAGGCCGTTCTGCCCGGTGGTGGCGTCGAGGACGAGCAGCACCTCGTCCAGCGGCGCGTGCTTCTCCACGACCCGCTTGACCTTGCCCAGCTCGTCCATGAGGCCGGTCTTGGTGTGGAGGCGCCCGGCGGTGTCGATCAGCACGACGTCCACCCCCATCTCCTTGCCCTCCTTCACCGCGTCGAAGGCGACGGAGGCGGGGTCACCGGCCTCGGGGCCGCGTACGGTGTGGGCACCGACGCGCTCGCCCCAGGTCTGGAGCTGGTCCGCGGCGGCGGCCCGGAAGGTGTCGGCGGCACCGAGCACGACCGTACGGCCGTCGGCGACGAGGACGCGGGCGAGCTTGCCGGTGGTGGTGGTCTTGCCGGTGCCATTGACGCCGACGACCATCACGATGCCCGGCTTGCGGTCGGCGGGCTCGGTCTTCACCTCACGGTCGAGGTCGGTGCCGACCAGCCTGAGCAGCTCCTCGCGAAGCAGGCCGCGAAGCTCCTGGGGGGTGCGGGTGCCGAGCACCTTCACGCGCTCGCGCAGCCGGTCGACCAGCTCGGTGGTGGGCTGCACGCCGACGTCGGCGGTGAGCAGGGTGTCCTCGATCTCCTCCCACGTCTCGTCGTCGAGGTGCTCGCGCGAGAGCAGCGCGAGCAGCCCCTTGCCGAGCGCGGTCTGCGACCGGGAGAGCCTGGCGCGCAGCCGGACCAGCCGGCCGGCGGTGGGCTCGGGGATCTCGATCTCGGGCGCTTCGACCGCGGGGGGCTCTTCGACGGCGACGGGAGCCGAGCCGTCGGGGAGGTCGACCTCCTCTATCGTCCGGCGCGGTTCGTCGCGCGGCGTCTCGGCCTCGTCGCCGACGTGCGGCTCGGCCGGGGGTGCGGTGATGTCGGGCGCGGCGGGGGGCGGCGGGGGCAGCGACTTCTTGCGCCGGCTGCCGACGACGAGCCCGCCGAGCGCGCCGAGCACGACTACGGCGATGACTACAGCAAGGATGACGGTTTCCATAACCCGACCAGTATCCATCCCTCCCCCGCGGCCGACTTTGCTCCCTCGCGCGGGAGTTTCCGGACGATCCTCCGAAGCCGGATATCCCTTTTGAGGGTATTAGTCGGTCTAACGTACGATGACTGCCTATGAGCACCACCGCCCACCACGCTGGCGCGCTCGAACATCTCGAAGAGTCGCTGGAGCACCACGGCCTCGAAACCCGGGGCATCGAGCCGGTGCCGGACTCCGAGCGCACCGGCACACCCCGTGGTCTGCTCCCCACCTGGATCGCCGCCAACATCACCGTCCTGCTGGTGACCGTGGGCGCGAGCCTGGCGGTGTCGTTCGGGCTGAACTTCTGGCAGTCCCTGGTGGTCGGCATCGTGGCGCCGGTCGTGTCGTACGGCCTCGTCGGGGTCGTCGGCATCGCGGGCAGGCGCGGCGGGGCACCGGGGATGGCGCTCTCCCGGGCGGTCTTCGGGCAGCGCGGCAACCTGCTCCCGGGCGCGGTGATCTGGGTGGCGCGCTGGGGCTGGGAGACGATCAACGCGGTGACCGGCGCCTACGCCCTGCTGACCGTCCTCGACGTGCTGTTCGGGATCAGGCGGAACACCGTCCTGGTCGTCGTCACGCTGGTCCTCTTCGTGATCGCCACGTTCGCGATCTCGGGCATGGGCATCAGGGCGGTGCGGTACTGCAACCGGTGGGCGACCTGGCTGTTCGGCGCCTTCTCGCTGCTGGTCCTCGGACGGCTGATCGCGACGACGGACTGGGGCAGGGTGTTTGGGCAGCCGGCCGGCTCCGCGGCCGCGATGGTCACCGGGGCCGGGCTGATCGCGGCGGGCGGGATGAGCTGGGCGCCGACCGCGCCGGACTTCACGCGGTACCTGCCGGGTACGGCGTCCTCGGCGGCGATCGTGCGCAACACCGTCGGCGGTGCCGGGATCGTCGTACTCCCCCTGGTCCTGATGGGCGCGGTGACGGCCTCCGCCTCCCCGGGCCTCGCCACGACGGCCGACCCGGTCTCCTTCCTCGGCGAGATCCTGCCCCGCTGGCTGGCGGTGCCCTATCTCCTGGTCGCGCTGGCCGGGATGCTGCTGATCAACGCGATGTCGATGTACTCGGCGGGCTTCACCGCGCAGACGCTGGGTCTCCGGATCCCCCGGCACTGGGCGGTCTCCGTCAACGCGGTCATCTCGCTGGCCCTCGGGGCCGTCCTGATGCTGGCGGCGACCTCGTTCACGGCCTCCTTCATCGCCTTCCTGTCACTGCTGGCGGTGGCGTTCGCGGCGTGGGTGGGGGTCTTCGGGGCCGACATGCTCCGCCGCCGGGAGTACGACGCCACGGCCCTCCTCGACACCACGCGCACCAGCGCCTACTGGTACCGGGCGGGCTTCTCCCCCGCCGCCGTCACGGCCTGGGCGCTCGGCCTGGCGACCGGCCTGCTCCTCACCGCGTGCGACTGGTTCACCGGCCCGCTCGCCGCGAACAACCCCGTCGGCCGCTACGGCCTCGGCTGGATCGCGACGATCGCCGTCTCAGGGCTGCTGTACGCGGTGCTGCCGAAGCCGGCGGTGGTACCGGCGGCGGCCGGTGAGCCCACACCTCTGGCTGTCTGACGCACCGTCAGCTACTGTCCCCGCACACCCGCCCGGCCAGCCAAGGTGAAGGGGAACTCCCATGCCCGTCTCGGTCGTCCGCTTCAACCTCGTCGAGCCCGGCGCCTCCCCGGCCGCGCTGGGCGCCCGGTACCGAGCGGCCCTCGACATGGCCGCGTACGCCGACGAGCACGGGGTCACCACCGTGCAGACCGAGGAGCACCACGGCGTCGACAACAACTGGCTGCCGTCGCCGTTCGTCTTCGCGGGCGCGGTGTTCGGGGCGACCCGGACCATCGCGGTGACCGTGTCGGCGGTGATCGGCCCGCTGCACGACCCGCTGCGGCTGGCGGAGGACATCGCGGTCCTCGACCTGCTCAGCGGGGGCCGGCTGGTGACGGTGGCCGGGATCGGCTACCGGCCCGAGGAGTACGCGCTGTTCGACGTGGACTGGAAGCGACGGGGGCGGCTGCAGGACGAGCTGCTGGAGACCCTGCTGAAGGCGTGGACCGGGGAGGAGTTCGAGTACCGGGGCCGCACGGTACGGGTCACGCCCCGCCCGCTCACCGACCCCCACCCCCTGCTCCTGGTCGGCGGCTCCTCCAAGGCCGCCGCCCGCAGGGCCGCCCGGCTCGGCCTGCCGTTCTTCCCCAGCGCGCACCTGCCGGAGCTGGAGGCCTACTACAAGGAGCGGCTCACCGAGTACGGCACGGAGGGCTGGACGATGATGCCCACGGCCGAGACCCCGCTGCTGCACATCGCCGAGGACCCGGACCGGGCGTGGGCGGACTACGGCGAGCACTTCCTGCACGAGGCGAGGACGTACGCGTCCTGGCAGTCCGGCGACATCCACTCGGCGGTGCGGTCGGCGGCCACGACGGTGGCGGAGCTCCGCGCGGAGGGCGTCTACCGGATCCTCACCCCGCAGGAGTGCGTGAAGGCGGGACTGGACAACCTGGTGCTGCATCCGCTTGCGGGCGGGATGCCGGTGGCGGAGGGATGGCGGAGCCTGCGGTTGTTCGCGGAGGCCGTGCTTCCGGCGCTGCCGGCGTAGCGGGGGCCAGGCGCGCCGACGGGTGGGTGCGGAAGGGTCCGACACCGCCGGCCAGCACCGCCGGGGCTGGCCGCCGTCGCGGCGGAGAGAAGCGGTGCGGCCGAGAGAAGCGGTGCGGCCGAGAGAGGTGGTGCGGCGGAGCTGTCCGCACGACACGCCGCTGCCACCGTGAACGGCACCGCCGGCCAGCACCGCCGGGGCTGGCCGCCGTCGCGGCGGAGAGAAGCGGCGCGGCGGAGAGAAGCGGTGCGGCCGGTCTGGAAACGGGGAGCCCCGTGCGGCTCCGTGTTTCTCGATGCTTCTCGGCCGGCCGCGGAACTCCCGGTCGGCGCGACGGACCGCCGCCCCGCCCGGGCAGTGACCGGGCGGGGCGGCGGAGGATACGAGGAGAGGGGCAGCGGGGACTTGGCCCTTCTCCCCGAGCCGGGGGGCTGGCTCAGCCCATCTCCTCCAGGGACTTGCCCTTCGTCTCCTTGACGAACTTGAGGACGAACGGGATGGAGAGGGCCGCGAAGACCGTGTAGATCACGTAGGTGCCGGAGAGGTTCCAGTCGGCCAGCGACGGGAAGCTCGCGGTGATGGCCCAGTTGGCGATCCACTGCGCGGCGGCGGCCACGCCCAGGGCGGCGGCGCGGATCCGGTTCGGGAACATCTCGCCGAGGAAGACCCAGACGACGACACCCCAGGACAGGGCGAAGAAGAGGACGAAGATGTGGGCGGCGACCAGGGCGGTCCAGCCCTGCGTGGACGGCAGCTTGCCGTCCACGAGGTGGTACGAGAACGCCCAGGCCTCCAGCGCCAGACCGACGACCATGCCGACCGAGCCGATGAGGGCCAGCGGCTTGCGGCCGATGCGGTCGACGAAGATCATCGCGATCACGGTGCCGATGATGTTGATGATCGACGTCGTGAAGGAGTAGAAGAACGAGTCCGTCGGGTCCACGCCGACCGACTGCCACAGCGTGGAGGAGTAGTAGAACGCCACGTTGATGCCGACGAACTGCTGGAAGACCGACAGGCCGATACCGACCCAGACGATCGGCTTGAAGTAGAAGGAGCCGCCGAGCAGGTCCTTGAACGTGGACCTGTGCTCGCTCTTCATCGCGTGCTCGATCTCGGCGACCCGGGCGTCCAGGTCGACGCTCTCGCCCTCGACCTCTTCGAGGATCGCGCGGGCACGCTCACGCTTGCCGACGGAGAGCAGGAAGCGCGGGGACTCGGGGATCGCGAAGGAGAGCAGGCCGTACAGGACGGCCGGGATCACCATGACGCCGAGCATGACCTGCCAGGCCTCCAGGCCCATCAGCTTGCCGCGCTGGTTGCCGCCGGCGGCGTTCAGCAGACCCCAGTTGACCAGCTGCGAGATGGCGATGCCGACGACGATCGCGGCCTGCTGGAAGGAGCCGAGACGGCCGCGGTAGGCGGGCGGGGCGACCTCGGCGATGTAGGCGGGGCCGATGACGGAGGCCATGCCGATGGCGAAGCCGCCGATGATCCGCCAGAAGGCGAGGTCCCACAGCGCGAACGGCAGCGCGGAACCGACGGCGCTGATGGTGAACAGCACGGCCGCGATCTGCATGCACCGGATGCGGCCGATCCGGTCGGCTATGCGGCCGGCGGTCGCGGCACCGATGGCGCAGCCGATCAGGGCGATGGCGATGACCTGGGCGAGGGCCGCGGACCCGACGTCGTAACGGCTGCGGATGGCCTCGACGGCGCCGTTGATGACGGAACTGTCGTAGCCGAAGAGGAAACCACCCATCGCGGCCGCCGCCGCGATGAAGATGACATGCCCGAGGTGATCGGGGTGAGCCGTCCCGGCTCCTGACTGGGGTGCCTGCGCAGTGCTGGTCACAAGAAACTCCTCGGGCCACCCGGCAACGCCGCCGGGGGTGGGGGTGAGCCCTCTCAGGTCTAAGTGGCACACATCTCCACACCGCTCACACCTGAAGGTAAAAGCAACGTTGCAGAGACTATGCCTTCAAGTTTCGAAGTCAATACCGGGTGACGTGTGAAGTTGCAGATACCACGCAACGAAGTTGTGTTCACCTCTTGAAGAAGAGACGAAGGTATAGCGCCCCAAGAGGCGCGGGGAAGTGCGCGACCAGCCACAACGGCGCCGCACCCGGATCCGGCGGCGAGGCCCCGGCCTCAGCGCAGCCGCTGGCTGATGACCTTCGACACACCGTCACCCTGCATGGAGACGCCGTACAGCGCGTCGGCGACCTCCATCGTCCGCTTCTGGTGCGTGATCACGATGAGCTGGGACGACTCCTGGAGCTCCTGCATGATGCGGATCAGCCGCTGCAGGTTGGTGTCGTCCAGGGCCGCCTCGACCTCGTCCATGACGTAGAACGGGCTGGGGCGCGCCTTGAAGATCGACACCAGCATCGCGACCGCGGTCAGCGAGCGTTCGCCACCGGACAGCAGGGAGAGCCGCTTGACCTTCTTGCCCGGCGGCCGGGCCTCGACGTCCACGCCCGTGGTGAGCATGTTGTCGGGGTCGGTGAGGATCAGCCGCCCCTCGCCGCCAGGGAACAGCCGGCTGAAGACGCCCTCGAACTCCCTCGCCGTGTCCCGGTACGCCTCGGTGAAGACCTGCTCGACGCGCTCGTCGACCTCCTTGACGACCTGGAGCAGGTCGGCGCGGGTCTTCTTCAGGTCCTCCAGCTGCTCGCTGAGGAACTTGTGCCGTTCCTCGAGTGCCGCGAACTCCTCCAGGGCCAGCGGGTTGACCTTGCCGAGCTGCTGGTAGGCCCGCTCGGCCGCCTTGAGGCGGCGCTCCTGCTCGGCCCGGTGGAAGGACTTCGGCTGGTTGCGCGGGTGCTCGGGGTCGTCCGGCAGCACCTCGCCCTCGGCGGGGGGCGAGGGGGGCACGAGCTGATGCGGACCGTACTCGTCGACGAGCCCCGCCGGTTCGACACCGAGCTCCTCCAGCGCCTTGGTCTCCAGCTGCTCGATCCGCAGCCGCTTCTCGGCGCCGAGTACCTCGCCCCGGTGAACTGAATCCGTGAGTTTGTCGAGCTCCGCCTTGAGGTCGCGGCCGGCGGTGCGGGCGGCGGCCAGCTCCTGCTCGCGGCGGGCCTTCGCGGCCTCGGCCGCGGCACGTTCCCGCTCCGCCCGGCCGACGGAGACCTCGACGTGCGCGAGCAGCTGCCGCGCACCGGCGGCGACGGCCTCGGCGACCGCGGCCTCGTGGCGCAGCCGGGCCCGGCGCTGTTCGGCACGCGCGCGTGCCTCGCGTTCGGCGCGGGCGGCGCGGTCGAGGGAGTCGGCGCGGCCGGCGAGCCCCTTGACCCGCTCCTCGTGGGTGCGGACCTGGAGGCGGGCCTCCATCTCGGTCTGGCGGGCGTTGGCGCCGTCGGCGGCGAGGCGGTCGCGGGCCGAGGTGTCGGGCTCCTCCTCGACGGGCATCTCCTCGGCCACGGCGAGCCGCTCGGCGAGGATCTCGACCTCCTCGAGTGCCCTGTCGAGGGAGTCCTGGGCGCGGGCGGCGGCGGCCGTGGACCGTTCCGCCTCGCCCGCCGCGCCGCGCGCCTGTCCGGCGAGGCGGCCGAGCTGCTGGGCCACGGCCGACTTCTCGCGGTCGGCGGCGCGGCGCCGCTCGCCCAGCTCGTCGACGAGTGCCGCGCACTCCTTGCGGTGCGCCTGGGCCGACTGCTGGGCGTCGGACAGCTCCTCGCAGCGGACGGCGAGTTCTTCCAGCTCGGCGGCGGCCTCGTCCACGGAGGCCTGTACCTCCAGCAGGCTGGGGGCGCCGGCGGAGCCGCCGTGGGCGAAGTGGGCGCCGAGGAGGTCGCCTTCGGTGGTGACGGCGGTGAGGTGCGGGTGGCGGTAGACCAGGTCCTCGGCGGTTTCGAGGTCCTCGACGACGACGATGTCCTTGAGAAGGCGTCGTACGGCGGGCATCAGGTCGGACGGACCCCGCACCAGGTCGGCCGCGACATGCCCTGACGGGGGTGCCGTGGGGGGTCGGTGGTCGGGTGCGGCGCCGTCGGGGGTGCTCGCGCCGTTCCCCGCGCCCCCATAGGGCGGCGCCCCAGCAGCAGCGTCCTCGGCTGCGGGTGCGTCGTGGCTGCTCGCGCCGTTCCCCGCGCCCCTTTGGGGCGCTGCCGTGTGGGGCGATGCAGACGGGGGGGTCTCGGGAGTTCCCGCGAGCAGCAGGGCCGCCCGGCCGCCGTCCTGTTTGCGGAGGAGGCGGATGGCGTCGGCCGCCGAGGCGGGGGTGGTCACCGCGATCGCGTCCGCCGCCGTGCCGAAAGCCGCTGCCAGGGCGACCTCGTGGCCCGGGGTCACCGTGAGCAGTTCCGCCGCCGGGCCCAGGATGCCGGTGAGGCGGTCGCGGGCGCCGAGCAGTATGCCGGTGCCGTCCTTGCGGCGCAGGCCCAGGGCCAGCGCCTCGTGGCGGGCCTGGGTCGCGGCACGTCTGCGCTCCGCCGCCGTGACGGCCTCGCGGGCCGCGGTCAGGGCCGCCTCCGCCTCGGCGAGCCGGTGCTTGGCCTGGTCGTGCTGTTCGGCGAGTTCCTCGTCGCCCGCGTCGAGGCCGTCGACCTCGGCCTTCAGCGCCTCGTACTCCTCCTGCGCCGAGACCGCCCGTTCCTGGGCCTCGTCGCGGGCGGCGGCCAGCCGGTCGATCTCGGCCTGGGCGGACGCGGCACGGGAGCGGGCCGCACCCACCTGGCCGTTCAGCCGGGCCAGGCTCTCGCGGCGGTCGGCGATGGAGCGGGCCACGTCCTTCAGGCGCCGTTCCTCGAGGGCCAGTGCGCGCTCCAGCTCGGCGCGGTGGGCGACGGTGTCGTCCAGGGCGTGCTGGGCCGCCTCCAGGGAGGCCTCCAGCTCGGCCTCCTGCTCACGGATGCGGTGGGCCTCGCGCTCCATGTCCTCGGGGTCGCGGCCGCGCCGTTCCTCGGGGGGCGTGGAGGTGGCGCTCTTCACGCGGGCGTCGGCGAGCGAGATGGTGCCGCGGACCCGCTCGGCGAGCTGGGACAGCTCGTACCAGGTCTGCTGGGCCCGCTGCAGGCGAGGGGTGAGGCGCCGTACCTCGTCCTCCAGGAGTGCCTCGCGCTGGAGGGCCTTCTTCAGCTCCTGCTCGGCGGCCTCCTTGCGTTCCTTGAGGGCGGCCTCGTCGGCGACCTCGGTCTGGAGTGCCTGGCGGAGGCGGACGAGGTCGTCGGCGAGCAGGCGCAGTCGGGCGTCGCGCAGGTCGGCCTGGATGACAGCGGCCCGGCGGGCGACCGCGGCCTGGCGGCCGAGGGGCTTGAGCTGGCGGCGGAGTTCGTCGGTCAGGTCCTGCACGCGCGCGAGGTTGGCCTGCATCGCGTCCAGCTTGCGCAGCGCCTTCTCCTTGCGCTTGCGGTGCTTGAGGACGCCGGCCGCCTCCTCGATGAAGGCGCGGCGGCCCATGGGGTCCGCGTGCAGGACGGAGTCGAGCTGGCCCTGGCCGACGATGACGTGCATCTCGCGGCCGATGCCGGAGTCGGAGAGGAGTTCCTGGATGTCCAGGAGGCGGCAGGTGTCGCCGTTGATCTGGTACTCGCTGCCGCCGTTGCGGAACATGATCCGCGTGATGGTGACCTCGGCGTACTCGATGGGCAGCGCGCCGTCGGAGTTGTCGATGGTCAGGGACACCTCGGCGCGGCCCAGCGGGGGACGCCCGGTGGTGCCGGCGAAGATGACGTCCTCCATCTTGCCGCCGCGCAGCGACTTCGCGCTGTGTTCGCCCATGACCCAGGTGAGCGCGTCCACCACATTGGACTTGCCCGAGCCGTTCGGACCGACGACGCACGTGATCCCCGGCTCGAACCGGAGCGTGGTCGCCGAGGCGAACGACTTGAACCCGCGCAGGGTCAGGGCCTTGAGGTGCACGCCGTCGGACTCTACCCGGCGCCGCTACCGCACTCCACGACCCCTCGCAACCTCGCGGTTTCGCGCATGAACATGCAGGGCACACCAGACGTTAAAGAAGATGAAAGGATGCGCGGGGCTGGAACGGGGGGCGGGAGCGGGAACGCAAGAAAGAAGGGACGCCGGGGCGTCCCTTGCAAATCTTGACAACTTAAGCGGTTGAAAGGGCTGCCCAACCGCCGCATGTGCTGTTGTGGAGCGATGCAGCGATCAGGTGAGCGCAGGCTCCGCCTGGTTTGCGTCGATGCTCTCCATGATCCTGTCGGGAGAAGCGGCAGCCGTCAGCGCGTCGTTCTCGGCCTGGATCCGCACGAGCTCGGATTCGAGGTCCTGGACACGCTGCTGGAGCCGTCGCATCTCGGCGAGGAGTCGCGGGTCGGAGCCGCCGACGTAACCGAGAAGCGCCTTTGCCATGATGGATGGTCCTCCACACTGAGTGACCGACCGAAGCGGTGTGGGTCGTGAGGGATTCGCACCCGCGGTGCTTGACACATACGAGTGTTTCTCGACTGTTGCGCCATGCCAAACAGCTCAGGTGCGCGGGGCTTTCAGCGTCTCACCAAAAAGTTTGACGGTCAACACGATCACGCCCCGTATTGGCGGGCGAACCCGTGGTCGGGCGGCCCTGACCGGGCGGCGCAGCGACTCCCGCGGGGCCCTCAGGGCGTGGCGATCATCTGTAAGTCCGGAGCCTGCCACGACCCGTGGTTCTTGGCAACCACCAGGCCATTTCCGCTCGGGGCACATGCCGGTGGCAGTTCGCTCCGCTTTCGGCCGCGCCCCGCACAGCGCGGACTCAGCGGATGGCGAAGCCGTCGTAGCCGCCTCGGGGTGTGTCCCAGATCTCGGTGACACCCTCCACCCGCCCGGGCGTGTCACTGCCCTGGAGCCAGTCGAGCAGCCCTTCGCAGCCCACCCGGGAACCCTCCGCCACCACCTGGACGCGGCCGTCCCCCAAATTGAGAGCAAAACCACTCAGGCCCCCGATCTCCAGCGCCTTGGCCCGCGTGAACCAGCGGAATCCCACGCCCTGTACCCGTCCACGGACCCAGGCGACCAGTCGCACTTCCTCGCTCATGGGTGCAACCTAACCGGCCAATGTCACTCGGGGTACTCCCTCGTTCGGCGGCATGCGGTACCGTCCCCACCCAACGAATCTCATATGAAACTCACTCGATCGGGTGAGCCTGGTTGACCAGAAGGAGTCATGGGCCTCAGCGGCCCTGGTCGACCCGACCGTGAGGACGAGGGAAGAGGGCAAGGACATGGGACGCCACCGACGCCACGCCGCCGGCCGCGCCGCCACGGGCCACGCCACGGGGGTCACGGAGCACGACGGCTCGTTCCCGGGCGGCCACGACCCGCAGGACTCGTACGCGGCCCTCCGCTACGGCACGGGCACGGCGGCCTACCTGCGCGATGAGGAGTACGCCGACACCAACGCGCGCAGCTCGGCCTACCTGTTCGCATCCGAGGACGACTACGCCCGCTTCATGAACACCACCGAGTTCCCGGTCGAGGAGTTCACCGCCTCCCGCGGCTCCTCGGGCGGCGGGCACCGGCGCCGCAAGAAGCCGGGGCGGCCCGTGGCCACCGGCCTGCTCGGGGTCTCCGCCGCGGTCGCCATCGGCACCGTCGCGGTGGCCACCGGCCTGGTGCCCGGTCTGGAGAACTACAAGCTCGGTGGTCGCAGCAGCACGACCGGCGGCGAGCGGGTGCAGGCCGACGGCGTGCCCAGCAACACGGCCGCCGAGCAGGGCGGCACCTCCGGCAGCGCCGAGAGCCGCGGCACCGGCTCCTCGACCAGCCGCGACAGCCGGCGCTCCGCCTCACAGTCCGCGTCGACGTCCCCCTCGCAGTCCGCCTCGCAGTCCGCCTCGGCCTCGGCCTCCGACTCCGACTCCCCCACCCCGACGAAGACGGCGACCGAGAAGCCGACGGCCACCGCGACGCCGTCCAAGAAGGCGACGGTCACCCCGAGCAGGACGGCGACCATGGCGCCGGTGAAGACCGCCGCGCCGGTCACCTCCTCCGAGGAGGCGGTCGTCGAGGCCGAGGTGCTGAAACTGGTGAACGAGGAGCGGGCCAAGGTCGGCTGCAGCGCGCTGTCCGCGAGCTCGTCGCTGACCAAGCTGGCCGAGGGGTTCAGCGACGACATGGCCGCGCGGAACTTCTTCGACCACACCGACCCGGACGGCAAGACGCCGTGGGACCGGGCCGCGGCGGCCGGGATATCCAACCTCGGCGGCGAGAACATAGCCCGGGGCCAGGCCACCGCCCAGGCCGTCATGGACGCCTGGATGAACAGCGAGGGCCACCGCGCCAACATCCTGAACTGCGACTTCAAGACCCTCGGGGTCGGCGTCCACTTCGGCGAGGGCGGCCCCTGGTGGACGCAGGACTTCGGCTACTGAGATAACCGCAGGTCACAGACCTAAGAGCCGTCCGGGGCCGTCTCCGGGCAGTCAGCCGAGGGTTCTTCTGGGAAGACACGGTCCGCGGCGGCCCGGGTGCGATCTCCGCTCGACGGCATCAGGTGGGTGTACGTCCGCAGCGTGAACCCGGGGTCGTGATGACCGAGGTACTCGCTGAGTGCCTCGATGCTCTCCCCCGCGTCCAGGAGCACCGACGCGTAGAAGTGCCGTAGCGCGTGCATTCCGTTGTCGCGCCCCGTCGCGACCCCAGCGGCCCGAAGCGCCGGCCGCCAGACTCGATCGTTGAAGCAGTTGCTGTCGAGCGACAGTCCCGCGGGACCGGTGAAGAACAGCGACGCCGTCACGGGCGGGCCGTCGAGGTTCTTCCACGGCAGGGTGACCCGCACGGCCGGGCAATGCTTCAGGTGCTCGGCCAGCGCGCGAGCAACAGAGGCAGGCAGCGGCACGTCCCGCTCTTTGCCGCCCTTCGGCGGCGCGAAGACCGGCCTGTGCGTCCTCAACAGCGTGACTTGTCGCACCACGTGGACCGTTCCGTTGGCGAAGTCCACGTCTTCCACGGCCAAGCCGAAGGTCTCCCCCTGCCTCAACCCACAGCCAGCGGCAAGGTTGACGAGAGCGGCGTAGGCTCCGGGAGCTGCGCGCGGACCGCCATCAGCTGTTCGGCAGACCAGGGCTTCACCTTGCGCGGCTCAAGTGCCCGCGCGAGGCGCGGGCTGGCCCCTGGGGCCCGGCCCCCCACACGCCTTCGGCGCAGGGGGCCGACCCCTGGGGCCGCAGCGAACTAGGGCCCACGAGTCGGGTACCGCTCAAAGCGCCGACGGGGGCCGGTCGACTCCGAGACTTCAGGCAGCCACCATGGGGCGAGCCTCGAAGATCATGGCCCTGACGTCGTGCTTTACCGGGCAGGTCCACAGACTGCCCGACGCGCCGGAAGCCTACAGGGCCATGATCACTCGCCCCATGGCAGCTCCGGCTCAAAGTCTCGGAGCCAACCTCTCGCCGCTTCCCGCTCTCCGCCCGTCACTTCCCCAAACTCGCTTTATACGTTCAGGGTTGAGGCTATTGTCCCACCATGGTGCCGCCGGAGGACTTCTTCAGCGTGATCTCACAGGTCATCCCAGCTCTGCTGGTCGTGGTGATTGTTGAACAAGCACTGTTCTTAGGCCCGGTTGGCCAGGCTGCTTCGAGTGACCCGGCGGTTCAAGTGCGCCACAGGAGAATGCTGCGAGTCACGGCCGCCGGTCTGGCGATTGGGACTCTAGGTGAGGCTTCGGCACTACTCGCCGTGGCTTACGGAGGAACCCTGTGGGCTGCCGTACTGGTCTGGATATCGCTGTCGGCGCTCGCTCTGGTGATCGGATTCCCAGTGGCAGAGCGGCTATGGCGCGACTACCGCGCCCTGCCGGGTACCGGCTGGTGGAACAGCATCGAGCGAGTACTTGTCCCCCTCCTCGCAGGAGGCGCAACACTACTGGGCGCAGCGGCGATGGTCTTCGCCCACAAGTACTAGCCCGCCATGAGCCATGTCACCCACCTCGGCATAGGCACCAACAGTGATGGCGATATCTGAATCCCCTCACCAGGTGCTCGGGGTGGCTCCAGAGTTGCTCGGCTCGATTCCCCAGACAAAGCTGCACCCTGCAGCCAGCCGCCAAGGGAGAGGCCCCCGGGTGGCCGGCTGCATCGCGGGCGCGCGATTCGACCGTGCGGGCCTCAGCAGTCGTAGCGGTGGGTGTAGGGGGTGTCGGGGCAGTCACGACAGACGAAGAAGTACATGCCGCCGAGGTCGCCCAGGGCCATGTCGTGACCGAACGCGTCGAGGGCGACGGGATCGGCCTCAGCCATCCAGCACGGAGTCGCGGTCTCATCCTTGCTGTAGGCCCAGTCATTCAGAGGGAGCCACCGGCCCATGCCCGGCTCCGTCGCGGTGACGCTGAGCAGGTGTTCCATGCGGGTGCCGCAGCCTGTGCAATCGGGCCAGTCGGGCGGCTGAGTCCACCCCGGGTAGCCTCCGACCTTGCTCTGTTGCGTGGTGGCAACTTCGAAGTAGTCGTAGCCCTTTTCCTCCTTCAGGGCCTCGAACCGCTGAACAAGCAACTCGCTGAGTCCCTCGGGCAGGTCCCAGTTCGGGTACTCCACGGCCGGAGTGGGGGAAACGGTGCACGGGCGAGGCAGGTAGTCCTCGTCCGCGGTATGCGGGCGAGGCGGCTCCCCGGCCATGCCGCCGGCGGCCGTCAGCGCCGCGTTGCGCCAATGGAGCCGCGGGTTGGCAGCGTACTGGTCGTCCTCATGAACGAGCGGGCACCACAGGATCTGCAACAGGTCGGTGCCGGCGGGGAAGACGAGGCCGGGCACATCCCGTGCGTACAGCTGGACTACCGGGACCATCGCGACCGGCTCCGGCCTCACGGGCGGGTCGAGCGGCTTGTAGTGCCCTGGTTCGGCGCACATCGGCCAGGGCTCGTCAGCCGGCCATAGCAGCAGCCCGCCGATAGAACTGTCACCCGGTCCCGGCTGCCCGGCCCGGGGGTAGAGGAGGGTGACATCGCGCGCCGTACCGATCAACTCCGGAAAGACGGCCTCGACATCGCAGGGAAGCGGAGCCAGCGGCCGGGGCCCGGTCGACTGCTCCTCGGCTGTGTCCTGCTGCGCGTTCCCTGGCGGCATGGCGGCTCCTGCTGCTGGTGGTCCTAACGCGCCGACCCTAGCCCGCGCGCGACCCTGCCCAGCAGGGAACGTCACGCTCGCTGAAGATCTCCACTCCGTACAAGGTCGTACCGAATGAGGTGACGAGCACCTTTGGCCGATTCCAAAGATCCCCATCAACAGGCTTCCATTGGCGTGAGCACGCATCCGCTCGGGCCGTCATGGGGCCGTCCGGGGGGTACCTAACGACGACCAACGCCGACAACCACCGACGGCTAAGTCGCAGGTCGCAGCGATGATCGACTACATGACCACAGGTCAGAGAACCGGCCCTTCACCACTTCGGCTACTGAGACAGCCGCAGGCCAGAGACCTGAGAACCCTCCTGCACCGGTCCGGGCCGTCACCCGTCGCTCCCTCGTCCGCGAAGCCCTGACGCTCTCCCCTCTCATCCGGCAACACCGCGTATACCGCGTCGCCGCTTCGGTCTGTAGCGTCTGACCATGCGGAAGCGAGTGACCATCGTTCTCATGGCCTCCCTGGTCGGCGCGGTGGCGATATACGAGATCTACGGCATATCTGCATTCGGGCGCCACGATCGAGAAGCCGCGGCCTATGAGCGGTCGATGCGCAGCGATGCGTTGCAGATCGAGGGGACGAGGGTCATCGCCGGGTCGGCTCATGTGACATCCAGTCCAGGCAACGGTGCCTACTGCTGGCTGATGTCGACCCTGGAGGTGAGCACTCCGCTCACGGTGGGGACGTTCGAGCAGCGCCTGAAAGCCGTTGACAGGGACTACGTGGACGGGAAGATCACCCAGTTCGGAGAACGGGACGGCGACCGCCTGCTCAGGATCGAGACCGGCACGCTGGGGGAGGGTGGGACGCTCGACCTACGGTGCGGTTGAGTGAGGCAGCCCCGTGTGCGACGGCAACCGTGGCCGACTTCTTCGGCTGTCGGTCGGGCTGTCGCACTAACCAACAGTTAGCGCACCCTGTCGGGTTAGCGCTGTGCTCCCGTACGCTGGGTGCATGACCATCACCCAGGACGGCGTCGTGGAGCCGCAGCCTCCGTACGACGTCTTCGCCCGGGACTGCCCCTCGCGTACGACCCTCGAGCACGTCATGGGCCGCTGGGGCGGGCTCACGCTGAGCGCGCTGCACGAGGGGTCGTTCCGGTTCAACGAGCTGCGCCGGCGTGTGGACGGCGTCAGCGAGAAGATGCTCTCCCAGACGCTCCAGGCACTGGAGCGCGACGGCCTGGTGCACCGCGAGGCGCAGCCGACCAACCCGCCGCGCGTCGACTACGAGCTCACCCCGCTCGGCCGCGATGTCGCCGCGCACCTGCTGGCCGTCGTGCACTTCGTGGAGGGCCGGATGGGCGAGGTGCTGGCCGCCCGCGAGCGCTACGACGAGACGCGCGGCGCCCGCTGACACTGCGGGCAGAAGTAGCTGGACCGGTTCATCCAGGGCCGCCTGCGCATCGGCGTACCGCACCGCCGGCAGGGCAGCCCCTCCCGGCCGTAGGCGTCCAGCGACCGGTCGAAGTAGCCGGACTCGCCGTTGACGCTGACGTACAGGCTGTCGAAGCTGGTGCCGCCGACGGCCAGGGCCGCGTTCATCACGTCCCGTACGTGGCCGAGGAGTTCGGCGGTGCGCGGGCGGGTGAAGCCGGCCGTCGGCCGCTCGTAGTGGACGCGGGCCCGCCACAGGGCCTCGTCCGCGTAGATGTTGCCGACCCCGCTGATCAGCGACTGGTCGAGCAGAGCCCTCTTGATGGTGGACCGCTTCCGGCGCAGCGCCTGGTGGAACGCCTCGTCGTCGAACAGCGGGTCGAGAGGGTCGCGGGCGATGTGCGCGATGACCTCCGGCAGTCCGTCGAGCGTGTTGTCGTGCAGCGACAGACCGCCGAAGGTGCGCTGGTCGACGAACCGGAGTTCGGTGCCCAGGCCGTCGCCGAACCGGACGCGGATCCGCAGGTGTTTCTCGTCCGGCGCCTCGTGCGGCTGCACCAGCAGCTGGCCGCTCATGCCGAGGTGCGCGAGGACCGACTGGTTGGTGTCCTCCAGCGGCAGCCACAGGTACTTGCCGCGCCGGCTCGGGGTGCCGATGCGGTGGCCCTTGAGCCGGTGCGTGAAGTCGTCGGCCCCGGCGACGTGCCGCCGTACGGCACGCGGGTGCAGCACCTCGGCCTCGGCCACGACGCGATGGGCGACCCACCGCTCCAGGCCGCGCCGGACGACCTCGACCTCGGGCAGTTCGGGCATCGGGACTCCTGTACGGGACCGTGGACGATCCGAGCGCCCGCCTCCATGGAACGGTGGCGGGCGCTCGGGCTGCGCTGTTCGTCAGGCGGAGGCGGCGGACGACGGCGGACCGTCGTCCTCCTCGGCTTCGGCCTGGGCGGCCTGCTCGGCCGCCCTGGCCTTGGCGCGTTCGTCCGCCGCGGCGCGGATGGCGCGCCAGGCGGACTCGGCGGCCTGCTGCTCCGCCTCCTTCTTGCTGCGGCCGGTGCCGGTGCCGTACGAGACGCCTCCGACGCGGGCGGCAGCAGTGAAGGTCTTCTCGTGATCGGGGCCGGTCTCCGTGACCAGGTACTCGGGCACGCCGAGGCCCTCCGTCGCGGTGAGCTCCTGGAGACTGGTCTTCCAGTCCAGGCCGGCTCCGAGGTTCGAGGACTTCTCGATCAGCGGGTCGAAGAGCCGGTGCACCAGCTCGGACGCCGAGTCGAGGCCCTGGTCGAGATAGACCGCGCCGATCACCGCTTCCAGGGTGTCGGCGAGGATGGACGCCTTGTCCCGGCCGCCCGTGCCCTCTTCACCGCGGCCGAGCCGGATGAAGGAACCCAGGTCGAGACCGCGACCCACCTCCGCGAGCGCACGCGAGTTCACCACCGCGGCCCGGAGCTTGGCCAGCTGGCCCTCGGGCAGGTCCGGGTGGGTGTTGTACAGCGTGTCCGTGACGACGAGGCCGAGGACGGAGTCACCGAGGAACTCCAGCCGCTCGTTCGTCGGCAGGCCGCCGTTCTCGTACGCGTAGGAACGGTGGGTCAGCGCACGCACCAGAAGGGCGGACTCGAGCTTGTAGCCGAGCCGCCCTTCCAGAAGCGTGTGGGACGAGGCCGTGCTGTCCGTCTTCTTCTTGGCGGTTGGGTCCGCCTTGGGCTCATCGCCCTTCTTGGGACTGGACACAGTGCCTCTCACCTGGCCGCTCAGACTTCGAGGACCTGGCGCTTGTTGTAGGTGCCGCAAGACGGGCACGCGATGTGCTGCTGCTTGGGCTCGTGGCAGCGCTCGCACGCAACCAGGGTGGGGACCGCAGCCTTCCACTGCGACCGGCGGTGGCGCGTGTTGCTGCGCGACATCTTCCGCTTCGGAACAGCCACGGCTACTTCTCCTGCTTCTCGTCGACGCCCGCTTCCGCGTCAGCGCCGCTCATCTCGTCCTTCTCGCCGTCCTTCATGGATCCGGCGAGTCCCTGCAAAGCCGCCCAACGAATGTCGACGGCGTCGTGGTGGTGGTCCGGGTCGTCCGTGAGCCGGGCTCCGCACTCGGAGCACAGGCCCAGGCAGTCGTCCTGGCACACCGGCTGCATGGGCAGTGCGAGCACCACCGCATCGCGCAGCACGGGTTCGAGGTCGAACAGGCCGTCCTCGATGAAGAACCTGTCCTCGTCGTCCTCGGCGTCGTCGCCCGGTTCCGCGATCACACGGCCCCGGTCGTCGGCGTCAGGGTACGAGAACAGTTCCTGGAAGTCCGCTTCGAGCTCCTGCCCGACCGGCTCCAGACACCTTACGCACTCCCCCTCGGCCTGTGCACGGGCGGTGCCTGTGACGAGCACACCTTCCATGACCGACTCGAGCCGGAGTTCGAGCTCCACCGGGGCGCCCTGCGGCACTCCGATGACCCCCTTGATCCCGAAGTCCTCGGGAGCGTCGATCGTGCGGGTCAGGCGCTGCAGCGCCCCAGGACGCCGCCCCAGCTCGTGTGTGTCGAACACGAACGGGTTGCGGTGGTCGAGGCGCGCGTGAGGAGCCATTCCTGCTTTCGATCTTCGAGTTCAGAGGGACGCCGTCCGGAGACGACTCCGGGCAGCGTGGATCGCGGACGTAGACGCGACCGAAGAGCCAGGATACTGGACCTTTCGCTGTCGGCCCAATCCGCCTGCCTGCTACAGGCCCCGGCCCTGCTCGTAGGCCCTCAGCTGCTCCGGCGTGATCATGCTGGTGTCGAAGAGGCTGGTCTCGTCGAGGGCGTACGACTGCTGCTGCTGATGCTGCTGGGCCGCCTGCTGCTGGGGGTCGTAGACGGGCTGCTGACCGGTGTCGTAGCCCTGGTAGGCGGCGGCGTACGGATCCGCCTGCTGGTAGCCGTAGGGGTCCTGCTGGTAGCCGTACGCGTCCTGCTGGGCGTAGACGGGCTGCTGCTGGGGGTAGCCGTAGGGATCCTGCGCCACGGGCTGCTGCATGGGCTGCTGGTCGTACTGCGGCTGCTGCTGGGAGGGGATCACGGGCTGCTCGGCCTGGGCCGCCTCCGCCTGGGCGTCCTGGTCGGCGAGGGCCGCGAGGTCGGCCAGGTAGTCGGCGTCGCTGGAGTGCTGGAACGTCGTGTTGTCGTCGGCCAGGGCGCCGAGGGCGTCGGAGGCGATCCTGCCGTGCAGCTTGGCACGGCCCTTGCCGACGGCCTCCAGCGTCTTGGCGAGCACTGCCTCGAAGGCGCCGAGCTTGACGTCCACGTAGGCGTCGGCGTCCCGGCGCAGGGTCTCGGGGTCGTGACTGCGCTCGGGGGCGTCCTCGTCCTCGTATCCCTGCTCGTCCAGGCCGGGGCCGGTTCCGAGCAGCTTCTCGCGGCCGCGGCCGACCGAGCCGAGGGTCTTGGTGAGGACGACCTCGAAGTTGGCGAGCTTGGAGTCGACGTAGTCGTCGGCGTCGGCGCGGACCTCCTCGGCCTCCTGGCGGGCCTCGGCGAGGATCCGGTCGGCCTCGGCCTGGGAACGGCGGGCCACCTCGGTGTCCGAGATCAGCGAGCCGCGCTCGGCGTGCGCGGTCTCGATGATCCGCTCGGCCTCCATGCGGGCCTGCTCGACCATCTGGTCACGGCCGCCGATCAGCTCCTCGGCCTGCGCGAGCGAGCCGGGCAGCGCCTGGCGCAGTTCTTCGAGCATCGCGAGCAGCTCGGCGCGGTTGACCACGCACGACGCCGACATGGGCATGGACCGGGCGCCGGAGACCGTGCCCACGATCTCGTCGAGCTTCTTCTGCACGTCCACCTGTGCTCGCCACTCTCTACAGCTGGGTTGGAGACGGACGAGACGACTGTAGCCCCATCAGTCCTTGCCGAGACGCTTGTTGAGGGCCTCCAGAACGGCCGGCGGAACCAGGTGCGCGATGTCGCCGCCCCACTGGGCCACCTCCTTGACCAGCGAGGAGGAGAGGAAACTGTAGGTCGGGTTAGTCGGCACGAACAGGGTCTCGACGCCCGAAAGGCCGTTGTTCATCTGGGCCATCTGCAGTTCGTAGTCGAAGTCGCTGACGGCCCTGAGGCCCTTGACGATGGCCGGGATGTCGCGCTGCTTGCAGAAGTCCACGAGGAGGCCGTGGAACGCCTCGACGCGGACGTTGCCGTAGTCGGCGGTGACCGTGCGGATCAGGTCGATCCGCTCGTCGATCTCGAACAGGCCCTTCTTGGACTTGTTGATCATCACCGCGACGTAGACCTCGTCGTAGAGGCGGGACGCACGGGCAATGATGTCGAGGTGTCCGTTGGTGATCGGGTCGAACGACCCGGGACAGACGGCGCGGCGCACTTGAGATCCCTCGCTCTCCGGTCCGGTCATCGTGCGTCTTCGCACGTAGCGGCGGCGCGACCGTACCAAAACGTTCCCTCGCCGTAGCGACGGGACCGGAGGCCTTCGAAACCGGCCGGCCAGTCGAAAACGCCACCCCTGGTGCTGCGCTCCACGGTGACGAGAGCGTCCGGCGCGAGCCAGCCCCCGGAGTGGAGTGTGAGGAGAATCTCCCGAAGATCGTCGTCCGTGACGGCGTACGGAGGATCGAGGAAGACGATGTCGTACGGCTCTGCGGGTGCCGGGGACCGGACGATCTGCTCGGCCCTGCCCGCTCTTACCTCGGCCCCGGGGAGCCCCAGATTCTTTACGTTTTCACGGACGACGCGGGCGGCTCTCGGTTCGGCCTCCACCAGGAGGGTGTGGCCGGCACCGCGGGACAGCGCCTCCAGGCCCACGGCGCCCGAGCCGGCGTAGAGGTCGAGGACGCGTTCGCCGTCCAGGGGGGCGCCGAGGAGGGACTGCCAGGTGGAGAAGAGGCCTTCGCGTGCGCGGTCGGAGGTGGGGCGGGTGCCTGTGCCTGGCGGCACCGTCAGCCGACGTCCACCGGCTGCGCCGGCGATCACGCGGGTCATGGGGGGGTCCTTCTTCGAGGGCGGCTTGACGGGTTCAGTTTGGCAGGCCTACCGGGGTGGGTGCCTGGTCTGGGACGGCGGCTGCGGGTGCGATGTGGCCGGTCGCGCAGTTCCCCGCGCCCCTTTACGTAGGGCAGCTTCACCCCTTTTCCAAGTACTGCTCCCTCTCCTCGTCCAACAGGGCGTCCAGGGCCGTCCGGAGACCGGGGAGGTCGGTCAGCTCAGGGTCCTTCGCGACCAGGGTGGTCGCCTCCTCCCGTGCCTCCGCGATGATCTCCTCGTCCTCGATCACGGCGAGGACGCGGAGGCTGGAGCGGGCGCCGGACTGGGCCTGGCCGAGGACGTCGCCCTCTCGTCGCTGCTCAAGGTCGATCCTCGACAGCTCGAAGCCGTCCAGGGTGGAGGCGACCGCCGTGAGGCGCTGGCGGGCCGCGCTCGCGTCCGGCATCTCCGTGACCAGGAGGCAGAGGCCGGCGGCCGAGCCGCGGCCCACCCGGCCGCGCAGCTGGTGGAGCTGGGAGACGCCGAAGCGGTCGGCGTCCATGATGACCATGGCGGTGGCGTTGGGGACGTTGACGCCGACCTCGATGACCGTGGTGGCCACCAGGACGTCCGTGTCGCCGGCGGCGAAGCGGCGCATCACCGCGTCCTTGTCGTCCGGGTGCATGCGGCCGTGCAGGACCTCGACGCGGAGGCCGTTCAGCGGGCCCTTGGCGAGGTGGTCGGCCACGTCCAGCACGGCGAGCGGGGGGCGCTTCTCCGCCTCGTCCTCGGCGGACTTCTTCGCCTTCCCCGGGTCGTCCTCCTCGTCGCCGATGCGGGGGCAGACGACGTAGGCCTGGTGGCCGTTGCCGACCTCCTCCCTGACCCGTTCCCAGGCGCGGGCGAGGAAGTGGGGCTTGTCGGCGGCCGGGACGACGTGGGTGGCGATCGGGGACCGGCCGGCCGGGAGCTGGTCCAGGACCGAGGTCTCCAGGTCGCCGAAGACCGTCATCGCCACCGTGCGGGGAATGGGGGTGGCGGTCATGACGAGGAGGTGCGGGGGCTGCTTGCCCTTGCCGCGCAGCGCGTCGCGCTGCTCGACTCCGAAGCGGTGCTGCTCGTCCACGACCACCAGGCCGAGGTCGTGGAACTGGACCTTGTCCTCGATCAGCGCGTGTGTGCCGATCACGATGCCCGCGTCCCCGGTGACCAGGTCCAGCATCGCCTGGCGGCGGGCCGCCGTGCCCATCGAGCCGGTGAGGAGGGCGACCTTGGTCGCGTGCTCCGCGCCGCCGAGCATGCCGCCCTCGGCCAGCTCGCCCATCATCTCGGTGATCGAGCGGTGGTGCTGCTGGGCCAGGACCTCGGTGGGGGCGAGCATGGCCGCCTGACCGCCCGCGTCGACGACGGCGAGCATCGCGCGGAGGGCGACCATCGTGTTGTGCGTGACGGTGAAGTTGTCGGTGACATACGCGTGGCTCGGGTGAGCGACGCTGATGCACTGGACCGGCTTCCGTCCCACGTGTTCCACAGTGCGGATGCCCCGACGGAAGGTGTCGTACTTCGCACGTGGACGTAGGCGTTCGACCTTGCGGGTAAGCCGGAACGGCGGGTAGCCGTCGGGTAGCGCCACCGAGACGTTGAAAGCGGCCTTCTCGGGCAGAACACGCGCCCGGCCCCCCAGGGAGCGCACGAGCCAGGCCACGTCGTCCGCCAACGTCGGCGAGGCCGAGCACAGGGAAATACCCAAGCCGTTCTGATCAACCGTACCGTCGGTGTCCATGAGCCCCTGCAGGAGGGCGAGGCGGTTCTTGATCGACGTGTTCTTGAATTCGGCGGGAATGAACTTGCCGTGCGACGTCAGCCCCCAAAGACCCAGATCACGCAAGATCTGGATGACCGGGTTACGGGCACCGCCCGAACGTCGGGTCAGCTGAATGGTGTAATCGCACCGCGAACCGGTCACCGGGACGAGCCGACAGTCCGGAGCCAACGCCGCCACCAATGCATCGCGAATCTCCGCGTCGACGGTGGAAAACCGCAGATTGTGCCGGAACGAGCCGTCGCCCAACAGGAGCCCGAAAAGGTAGGGGTCCAGAGGAAGACCGGAGTCGCCGCCGAGATCCACGGGGGTCGCCGCCGGGATGTACCACTTCGACGACCCGTCGGCCTTGAACAGATCGTGTCGGATTTCCCGGGTAGTCATCACCTTGGGGGGCTGACCACGGTCCCAGCCGCAACTCGTGCCGACGATCCAGAGGTGTTCGTCATCGCATTCCACCGAACTTCCGTCGGAGAGCACGACGCGCCACACATCCCGCTCCCCCTGCGGAAAGACCCCGTCGACCAGAGCGATCTCTCCTGCGGGCACAACGACCTCGTCGCCCACCCCCAGGTCCCCCATCCGACGGAAACCGCGGGGGGTGAGCACAAGCGAGTCCAGGGGTTGAGCTTTCCCGGAACCCACCTCCCCCTGCAGCAGCCGGTGCATCGGATGTTCCGTCGCCAGGTCGTCGAAGATCTCCTTCGAGACCTTCTGCTGGCCGTCCGTGAGGGTGAAGGGGAGGCGGTCGTCGAAGGCCGTGAGGAGGCCGTCGGGGGACGGTCTGCGGGCCAGCGCCGGGAGCAGGGCGTCGGCGTGCCGGCGGCGGGCCAGGGCGACCTGGAGGACGAAGGCCTCGTCCCACTTGAGGCGGTCGCGGGCCGCCGCGATGTCCGCCTTGGTGTGCGGGCGGTGGATCTTGAGGAGGGCTTCGGGGAGGGAGACCAGGCCGCGGCCTTCGCGGAGGGGTGGGGGGAGGGGGTCCAAGGCCTCCTGGGCGCTCGGGAGGACCGTCTGGACCGCCTTGCCGATCTTCCAGGACTCCAGTTTGGCGGTGGCCGGGTAGAGCGGGATCAGGGCTCCGGCCCAGGTCTCCACGGATTCGGCCGGGTCGTCACCTTGGAGCAGCTCGTACGCCGGGTGGGCCAGTTGCAGGCGGCGGTTGAAGACCGAGACCTTGCCGGCGAACATCGCGCGGGTGCCGGGCAGGAGTTCCTTGTGGGGTTTGTGCACGCCGTTGCCGAAGAAGACCAGTTGGAGCCGGCCGCTGCCGTCGGTGATCGTCACCTCCAGGCGCTGGCCCTTGCCGCGGGGCGCCTTGGCGGAGGCGAACGTGTGCAGGCGGGCGTCGGCGACCATGGCGACCACCGTCACGTGCTCGTCCATGGGCAGGTCGGCGAGGTGGGTGAGCTGGCCGCGCTCCTCGTATCTGCGGGGATAGTGGTGCAGGAGGTCGCCGACGGTGTGCAGGCCGAGATGCTCGGCCATCACCTTTGCGGTGGCTGGGCCGAGCACTTTCTTCAGTGGTTCTTCCAGTGCGGGCACGAGATCCATTGCACACCACGTCACTGACAATGCCGTATATGTCTCGGGAAACCCCTGGTCAGGCGGCCGTTTTGAGTCATAGGATGGCGCGCTCCGGCCATCCTTCCGCGGTCACCGCCCCACCAGGGACCGCCCGACCCCGCGCCGACCACGTCTCCCCCCTCCGGCGCTGCGACGATGGACTCCCAGACCTCACAGTCATCCCAGGCATCACAGTCACCTCATACGTTCCAGGTCGACCTGCGTGGTTTGGTGGACCTGCTCTCCCATCACCTGTACTCCAGCCCCAAGGTCTACCTGCGCGAACTGCTGCAGAACGCCGTGGACGCGATCACCGCGAGACGGGCCGAGCAGCCCGGCGCCCCGGCGCGGGTGCGGCTGTACGCGGACGGCAGCTCGCTCCGGGTGGAGGACAGCGGCGTCGGGCTCACCGAGTCGGACGTGCACAGCCTGCTCGCCACGATCGGGCGCAGCTCCAAGCGGGGCGACGGGCTGCAGGAGGCCCGCTCCGACTTCCTGGGCCAGTTCGGCATCGGGCTGCTGGCGTGTTTCGTGGTCGCCGAGCGGATCCGGGTGGTCAGCCGCAGCGCCCGCACCCCGGACGCGCCGCCCGTGGAGTGGACGGCCCGGGACGACGGGTCGTACACCGTGCGGACGTTGGCCCCCGAGGCCCGGCCCGAGCCCGGTACCACCGTGTACCTGGTGGCGCGGGCGGGTGCGGCGGAGTGGCTGGACGAGCGGCGGGTGCTCGCGCTGGCGCGGGACTTCGGTTCGCTGCTGCCGTACGACGTCCGGGTGGGCGACGAGGCGGTCACCGACCTGCCGGCGCCCTGGGACCGGCCGTACCCCTCCCCCAGCACCCGGCGGGTGGCGCTGGCCCGGCACTGTCACGAGCTGTTCGGGTTCACGCCGCTGGACTCGATCGCGCTGGACGTGCCGCTGGCCGGGATCCGCGGGGTGGCTTACGTGCTGCCGTCGGCGGTGAGTCCGGCGCAGCGGGCCACGCACCGCGTGCACCTCAAGGGGATGCTGCTCACCGAGCGGGCCGAACAGCTGCTGCCGGACTGGGCGTTCTTCGTGCGCTGCGTACTGGACACGGACAGCCTGCGGCCGACCGCCTCGCGCGAGTCGCTGTACGAGGACGAGACGCTGGCGGCCGTACGGGAGGCGCTCGGCGAAAGGATTCGGTCCTGGCTGACCGGGCTCGCCGCCGGGGATCCGGAACGGCTCTCCGCGTTCCTGTCCGTGCACCACCTCGGGGTGAAGTCGCTGGCCCGGCACGACCCGGAGATGCTGCGGACGATGCTGCCGTGGCTCCCCTTCGAGACCACCGACGGACAGCTGTCCCTGGAGGAGTTCGCGCAGCGGCACCCGGTGGTGCACTTCACGCGGACGGTCGAGGAGTACCGGCAGGTCGCGCCGATCGCCTCCGCGCAGGGCGTCGGGGTGGTCAACGGCGGTTACACGTACGACAGCGAGCTGGTCGAGGCGCTGCCGTCGGTGCGGCCCGGGACGGTCGTCGCGGAGCTGGACGCGGACACCGTGACCGCGCACCTGGACGCCGTGGACCCGGCGGAGGAGCTGGCGGTGGCGGGGTTCCTGGGGGTGGCGCGGGCGAAGCTGGACCCGCTGCAATGCGACATCGTGCTGCGGGCCTTCCACCCCCTCTCGGTCCCCGCCCTGCACCTCGACGACCGCGCCGCCCGTCACGAACAGGCCCGTGCGGAGGCCGAGGAGCAGGCCGACGACCTGTGGGCGGGCATCCTGGGCTCGCTGCGCGGCAGCGCGCCCCGGGCCCGGCTGGTGCTCAACCACCTCAACCCGCTGATCCGGCGGATCAGTGCCCTCAAGGACCCGGAGCTGATCGGCACCGCGACCGAGTCGCTCTACGGTCAGGCGCTGCTGATGGCCCAGCGCCCGCTGCGCCCGGCCGACTCCGCGCTGCTCAACCGCTCGTTCATCGGCCTCCTGGAGTGGGCCACTCATGGGGAAGACGGTCGCTGATGGAGATTGCTGACTTCGACTCGCTGCGCCGGGCGATGGCGGAGAACTCCGAGGAGCCGGAGGGGCCCGCCCGCAACGCGCGCGCGGAGCAGCTGCTGGCGGAGGCCGAGAGGCTGAACATCCCGCTCGCCGTGATCGAGGCGCTCGGGCACCAGCTGAAGGTCTACAACTACAGCTCCGAGAAGGACAAGATGTTCGTCCCGTTCGCGCGGCTGCTGCGGATGTGGGACGAGCGGCCCGAGGACTTCGACGAGTACGAGACGCATTCCCTGCACTGGGTCTTCAAGTGGATGACGGCCGGGATGCTCGACCAGCCGCACATCCCGCTCGCCTCCATCGAGAAGTGGCTGGGCGAGATGGAGCACCGCTACCGGCTGGCCGGGCACTCCGAGCGGGCGGTGCGCAGCGCGGAGTTCAGCGTCGCCGGGCACGTCGGCGACCTGCCGCGCGCGGAGCGGGCGTATGCGGCCTGGCTGGCGGCGGACCGGGACCGGATGGCCGACTGCCACGCGTGCGAGCTGCACGGGCAGGGCGGCTGGCAGCTGAAGAACGGCCGGGACGAGGCGGCCCTGGAGCTGTGGGGTCCGGTGCTGGACGGCGAGTACAGCTGCGCGCACGAGCCGCACACGGTCCTGGCCTCCTCGTTGGTGCCGTTGCTGCGCCTCGGCCGCGTCGACGAGGCGCGCGCGCATCACCTGCGCGGTTTCCGTCTGGTGCGCCCGATGGAGAGCATGCGGGGCGCCTACGCGGACCATGTCGAGTTCTGCGCGCTGACCGGCAACGAGGCGCGCGGTCTGGAGCTGCTGGCGGAACGTCCCGCCTACTTCACGGACACCGGGCAGCCGCGCAGCCGGATGGACTTCCTGGCGGTGGTGGCACTGCTGATGGACCGGCTGACCGGGCTGGGGCTGGGCGGGCAGCGGGTGCCGGGGCCCGCCGGGCGGGCCTGGACCGCCGGGGAACTGGCCGGGCACGCGCGCGCGGAGGCCCTGGAGCTGGCCGCGCGGTTCGACGCCCGCAACGGCACCTCCCACGTCGGCGACCAGCTGCGCGAGCGGATGGCGCAGCAGCCGCTGGTGGACCGGCTGCCGCTGGGTGTGCGGGCGGTGCGGACGGCGCCCGCCGGGCCTGTCGCGCCGGCCGTCCCGGCGCCGGAGCCGTCGGAGCAGCAGTCGTTCCCGGCGCTCCTGGCCGAGGCGCGCCGGCTGTCGGACACGCTCCGGCCGCACGCCCTGGAGGCCTGGGCGGCGGTGGCACGGGCCGCCGAGGAGACCGAGGTGGACACGTACGTCCGCGCGGAGATCGCCGACCACACGGCGATGGGGCGCGGCCCGGAGGGGGTCGGGCTGTTCGAGCGGGCGGCGCAGCTGTACGCGGAGGCCGGCGACGAGGGCGAGGCGATCGCGGCACGCGCGCGTGCCGCCTACGTCCGCGCGCTGTCGGGAGAGCTGGACGAGGCGCTGGCCGCGATCGACGAGCCGTACGACCGGATCCTCGCCCTCTACGCGGACGACGCGACCGGGGTGCGGCAGACGGCGTCCGTGCTGATGAGCCGGGCACGGATCCTGATGCGGCAGGTGCACGACCGGTCCACGGGCGCCGGGGACGCCGAGCAGGCCGTACGGGAGCTGCTGGCACTGGTCGGCGGGCGCGGCGGGTCCGACCTGCGGCTGGTGTCCCGGGCGGCCGAGGGGCGGGCGATGCTCGCCGAGCTGGCCGAGCACGCCGGGGACGGGGAGCGGGCGGGCGCGCTGTTCCGGCAGGCGACGGCGCAGTTCGTGGGCGCGGAGCTGCCGTGGTTCGCGGTCGAGTACGAGGTGCGGGTGGCCGCGCTCGCCCACGAGCAGGGCGACCTCGCCGAGGCGGAGCGGGCGCTGCGTGCGGCGCTGGAGCACGGCGGGCCGTACGTGGAGCCGATCGGACGGGCCCAGCTGCATCTCCAGCTCGCCGAGGTCGTCGGCGGCCGGGGCGCGGCCGAGGAGGCCGCCGAGCACGCCCTGGAGGCGGCGCACTGGGCCGACGAGGCCGGGCAGAGCGGCACCCTGGGCGCCTGGGCCCGGCACCAGCTGGGCGGCTTCCTGCTGCGGCAGGGGCGGTTCGCGGAGGCCGCCGAGGTGCTGGAGTCGGCGCTGGCCGATCTGAGCGCCGAGACGCACGGCGACGGCGCGGTCGTCCAGACCCAGTGGTGGCTCGGGGACTGCCTGAGCGAGCTCGGCGAGCACCACGCGGCGGCCGAACGGCGGCTGCAGGCGGCGGAGATCGCCCGGCACTGGCCCGAGCAGCACGACCACGCCACCCTCGCCCACCTGGCCGCGGAGTCGCTGGGCAACGCGGGGCTGCCCGCGGAGGCGGACCAGGCCTACACGCGCGCGGGTGAGTTGTGGCGGGCGATGGGCAACGTGCACTTCCTGGTGCGTTCGCTGCGGGCCCGCGCCTGGCTGGCGCTGCGGACGGAGGCGGGGCCGGAGGGCGCGCGGAGGCTGATGGCGGACGCGGTCCGGGAGTGCGAGGCGGCGCTGGAGACGGCCGGGGACCCGGCCGCCACGGAGCGGCTCGCCGGTGAACTCGGGCACACCCACCGCCAGTTCGGCGACCTGCTGGCCCGCTCGGTGCCGGAGGACGCGGACGACCCGGCGATCCAGGAGGCGTTCGAGGCGGCGCTCGCGCAGATGACGGCGGCGACAGCGGTGTTCGCCGGGCTCGGCGAGGACGGGCTGCACAGCCGCACCGCCGCGGAACTGGCCGCGGGCTGGCTGGAGGCCGACCTCAGCAGGCCGGCCGCGGCCGCCGCACGCGCGCGTGCGGTGCTGGACGCCTACGAGGGTGCCGACCCGGCCGACGAGACGGTCCGGGCCCGGCGGGCGGAGGCCCGGCAGCTGCTGGAGCCCACGGAGGACTGACCGAGGACTGCCCCGGGGGGCTCACTCGACGCCGATGAGGAGCGGGGCCCCCTGCCGGCCGCCCCGGTAGACCACCGTGTCGACGGCGAGGTACGCCTCGCGCACGCGTGCCTCCAGGCGGTCGGCGACGCCCTCGGGCGCCTCGTCGCCGAGGACGAGGGTGACCAGCTCGCCGCCGGCCTGGAGCATGCGGTCCAGGACGGTCTCGGCGGTGGCCGTCACGTCCGAGCCGATCACCGCCACGTCCCCGTCTATCAGCCCCAGCACGTCCCCGGCCTGGCAGATGCCGGCCATGGTCCAGGACTGCCGCTCCGCGAACACGACCTCGGCGTAGCGGGTGGCGCCGGCCGCCGAGGTCATCTGGACGACGTCCTCGTCGAAGCGGCGGTCCGGCTGGTGCACCGCGAGCGCGGAGATGCCCTGGACCGCCGAGCGGGTCGGGATGAGGGCGACCCGGATGCCCTCCGCGCGGGCCTGTTCGGCCGCGGCGGCCGCGGTGTGCCGCAGGTCGGCGTCGTTGGGCAGCAGCACCACCTCGCGCGCGTTGGCGCGGCGCACGGCGTCCACCAGTTCCCCGCTGGCGGGCGGCTCTCCCGGGCGGGCGAGCACGGTGGTCGCGCCGGCCTCGGTGTACAGCCCCACCAGCCCCTCCCCCGGCACGACGGCCACCACGGCCCGCTGCACCCGCTCGCGCGGCGGCCGCGCCCCGCCGGTGTGCACGTCCCCGGCGCCGAAGTGCGTGATCCGGATCCGGTACGGGCGTCCGGCCTCCACGCCCGCCTCGACGGCGGCGCCGGCGTCGTCGACGTGCACATGGACGTTCCACAGGCCGTCGCCGCCGACCATCACCAGGGAGTCGCCGAGGGCGTCGAGCCGGGTCCGCAGCCGGTCCACGGCGCTGTCCTCGGCCTCCAGGAGGTAGATGACCTCGAAGGCGGGTCCGCCGGGGCGGTCCGCGCGGCTCTCGGCCCGGGCGCCGGAGACCGCGTCGACGTGCGCGTGGACGACGGCGCCCGTCACGCGCGCGTGCAGGTCGAAAGCGGCCGGTGTCTCCCCCGTGAACGCCTCCACCAGGGCCCCGAGCACCGCGACCAGTCCCCGGCCGCCGGCGTCCACCACTCCGGCCCGCTCCAGCGCGGCCAGTTGTCCCGGCGTCGCCGCGAGCGCCTTGCACGCGCCTTCGTAGGCGGCCCGCGCGACCGCCGCGCAGTCGTCCTCGGCCGCGTCGGCGGCGGCCGCCGCGGCCGCCGCGACCGACAGCACCGTGCCCTCGACGGGGTGGGCGACGGCCCGGCGGGCGGCGTCGGCGGCGTGCCGCAGGGCGAGCCGCAGCCGGTCCGCCTCGATGTGATTCGCCTCACCCTCGGTGAGGACGTGGGCCATGCCACGCAGCAGCTGCGCCAGGATCGTGCCGGAGTTGCCGCGCGCGCCTATGAGGGCGCCGTGCGCCATCGCGCGGACGGCGTCGGCCAGGGTCGGCACCTCCTCGCCCAGCTCGTAGCCCGCGAAGACGGCCTCCACGGCCCCCGTGGCCGACTCCACCGTCAGGTACAGGTTGGTGCCGGTGTCGCCGTCGGCCACCGGGTAGACGTTGATCGCGTCGATCTCCTCGCGCGCCCGCCCGAGCGCCCCGAGCGACAGTCCGCACCAGGTGCGTACCGCGAGAGCATCGAAGAATGTCTGCGGCACCTGCGCCACCTGCGCCTCCTTGAGCCGGCCGAACGTGGACGCAGCGTAGACCCCGGAAGGGTGTCCGCCGGAAGAGGGCCGGGGGCGGGCCCCTGAGCTGCCATGCTAGTTTCGTCTAACGGACGCAGCCGTTGTATGCTGCTCCGGTTGCCCGATCCGATCGGGCCATTCCCCTGGCAACGCCACTCAAGATCTCTGATCCCAACGATCTGGATCCCGGCATGCCGGGATCCAACCGTAAGTGCATCTGAAGTCTTTGGAGTGACCCGTGGCTGCCAACTGCGACGTCTGCGGCAAGGGGCCGGGCTTCGGCAACAACATCTCGCACTCGCACCGCCGTACGTCCCGTCGCTGGAACCCGAACATCCAGCGTGTGCGTACCGTGGTCGGCGGGACGCCGAAGCGCGTGAACGCCTGCACCTCGTGCATCAAGGCCGGCAAGGTCTCGCGCTGACGCACTGTCGCTGAGCGCGCGGCCACCGCTGGTTCGCTGCACAGAGCCGGTCCACCTCCGGGTGGGCCGGCTTTTTGCCGTGCCCGGACGGGCCCGGCACCAGGCCTGACAGGCTGATCCCATGTGCTTCGGCATCCTGGGCCCCCTGGACGTACGCACCGGCGACGGCACCCCCCTCGACCCCGGCGGCCCCCGCCCCCGCACCCCGCTCACCCTGCTGCTCCTGGACGCCGGTCGGCCGGTCTCCACCCAGCGCCTCACCGACGGCCTGGACGCACACCAGTTCGAAACCTGGTCCGCGGCTGGGCGCGCCGCCCTCGCCGAGCGGCGCACCGCAGCCGGGACCGGATGTACCGGGTGCTCGCCTCCCGGCCGCCGGCCCGGTTCTTCAAGAGGATGACCGAGAAGGCGGCCACGGACATCAGGCTGCGGGAGTACCCGGCCCCGCTGGGGCCCTGAGGGCCCAGCCGTGGTCCACGGGACCGATGCCGGCGCCGAGCGCGAACCCGGCCGCGATCGCCCCGGTGACGTACTCCTTGGCCGCCGCCACCGCCTCCGGCACGGACTGCCCCTTCGCGAGCTGCGACGCGATCGCGGACGCCAGGGTGCAGCCCGTGCCGTGGGTGTGCCGGTTGTCGTACCGGGGTGCGCGCAGCAGGAGTTCGTCGGTGCCGTCGGTGAGCAGGTCGACGGCCTCGCCGGGCAGGTGCCCGCCCTTGATCAGCACCCAGGCCGGGCCGTACGACAGCACGGCCGCCGCGGCCCGGCGCAGGTCGGCCTCCGACTCGACGTGGACGCCGGTGAGTTGGGCCACCTCGTCGAGGTTCGGGGTGGCGACGGTGGCCAGCGGGAGAAGCCCGGTGCGGACCGAGTCCAGGGCGGAGGCGGCGAGCAGCGGGTCGCCGTGCTTGGAGACGCCGACCGGGTCGACGACCACGGGCGCGTCGGTCCCGGCGAGCAACTCGGCGACCGCCTCAACGAGTTCGGCGGAGGCGAGCATCCCGGTCTTCACCGCGTCGACCCCGATGTCGTCCACCACGCTCCGGTACTGGGCGCGGACGGCCGCCACCGGCAGCTCCCAGGCCCCCTGCACGCCCGTCGAGTTCTGCGCGGTCACCGCGGTGAGCACGCTCATGCCGTGCACGCCCAGCGCGAGCATGGTCTTCAGGTCGGCCTGGATCCCGGCCCCGCCGCCGGAGTCGGAGCCCGCGACCGTCAGTACGCGCGGCAGGCTCACGACTCGATGTCCCCGAAGTGGTCCCAGCCGCCCTTGCTGGTCCAGGGCGCGCCGTCGACGGTCACCTGGGGCAGCGCGGACGGGTTGAGGACCTCGCCGATGACCTTCCAGCGGGCGGGCAGCTTCACGTCCGGCGGGAAGGTCGCCACGATCGCGTGGTCCTCGCCGCCGGTGAGCACCCACTGGATGGGGTCGACGCCGACGGCCTGGCCGATGTCGTTCATCTGGGTCGGGATGTCGATCGCGCCGGAACGGATGTCGATCCGCACCTTGCTGGCCTCGGCGATGTGCCCGAGGTCGGCGATCAGCCCGTCGCTCACGTCGCACATCGCGGTCGCGCCGAGGGCGGCGGCGGCCGGGCCCGCGTGGTACGGCGGCTCGGGACGGCGGTGCGCCTCCACGAACGCCCGCGGCGAGCGGAAGCCGCGGGAGAGCACCGCGTAGCCGGCCGCGGACCAGCCCAGCCAGCCCGTGACGGCGATCAGGTCGCCGGGCTGGGCGCCGGCCCGGGTGACCGGCTCCTGGTTGCGCAGGTCGCCGAGCGCGGTGATGGACACCATGATCGTGTCGCCACGGACCACGTCGCCGCCGACCACCGAGGCACCGGCCACCTGGCACTCGTCCCGGATGCCGTCCATCAGCTCGCTGGGCCAGGTCACCGGGAGTTCGGCGGGTACGACCAGGCCGAGCAGCAGGGCGGTCGGCACGGCGCCCATGGCGGCGATGTCCGCGAGGTTCTGCGCGGCCGCCTTGCGGCCCACGTCGTAGGCCGTGGACCAGTCGCGGCGGAAGTGCCGGCCCTCCAGCAGGATGTCGGTGCTCGCCACCACCCGGCGGTCGGGCGCGGCGACCACCGCGGCGTCGTCGCCGGGGCCGACCCGGACCGCCGGAGTGGTGGTGAGACGGGAGGTGAGCTCCCTGATGAGCCCGAACTCCCCCAGCTCACCAACAGTGCCCTTCATTGCCCTTTCGCCCCTTCTCTGCCTTGCCGTGCCCGCTCGCGCGTCACCGTCGTCCTGGATACGGTCGAGGTGACCGTCAACATCTGTCCTGCCTGCACCCCGGCGCGCAAGCCCCTGTCCGCGCAGGTCTCCCCTCGGTGAGCGGCGACGCGATACCGTGGCGTTCCTTTTCCCCACATGATCCTCGTGGCCGCCCTGGAGGTTCCGTGGTACAGGCGTACATCCTGATCCAGACGGAGGTCGGCAAAGCGTCGACCGTCGCCGAGATCATCAGCAAGATCCCTGGAGTCATCCAGGCCGAGGATGTGACAGGACCGTACGACGTCATCGTGCGCGCGCAAGCGGAGACCGTCGACGAACTCGGCCGGCTGGTGGTGGCGAGAGTCCAGCAAGTGGACGGCATCACGCGCACCCTGACCTGCCCGGTGGTCCATCTGTAGCCCCCGTCTACCCTTGGCCGGTGAACTTCTTCAGTCACCGGCCATTCGGTCTGCCCGCGCTCGCCGCGCTGATGATCGCGGCAGCCGGCTGCTCATCAGCGGACGACGCCCCGTCGGCGGCGGTTCCCAGTCCGGGTGGGGCGGTTGCGACGCTCTGCGATCGCCTTGACCGGGTGCTGCCGACGAAGGTCGACAAGCTGGACCGGCTGGATCCCGAACCGGCCTCGGCGTTGACCGCCGGTTGGGGCGGCGACCCGGCGATCATACTGCGCTGCGGTGTCGAGCGGCCTGCGGAGATGGCTGACGCCGAGGCCGACGGGGTCGAGGTGAACGGCGTCGGATGGCTGCTGGAACAGGAGTCCGACAAATCGTTTCGGTTCACCACGACGTTGCGGAAGGCGTATGTCGAGGTGACGATTCCCGCGGGGCGGACCGGGGACGGCATGGCGCCGCTGGTGAGCTTGGCGCCTGCCGTCAAAAAGGCGATTCCGGAAGGGATCGCCGACTAGGGGGCCGGGCAGCGCCCCGCCAGGGGCGCCGGGGGTACCCCCGGCCTTCGGCCGGG